>MNEX01000297.1:0-11245 GCA_001917905.1 Acidobacteria bacterium 13_1_40CM_65_14 | reverse complement strand
GATCAGCGCAATGCGAAGAGCTCTCATTAGTGGACTGTCTACGCTGATTCAGTACCCACAAGCAGCCACGAAAACACGAAAACTCGAAAGCACGAAAACGAAAGCGCGCAAATCCTTTTCGTGGTTTCGTGGTTTCGTGCCTAAAACCGCAGTACGAATGACGGTCCCGAAATGGAGCATACACGCCACTAGAAGGTCAACTTTGGCGCGAACTGCATGATCCGCGTGTTACGGTTACGCGCCGCGCGGACATTCAGAGGGTAAACGGCCTGCCTGGCGTCCGTTTGATCGAAATGTGTCGCAATCGCACGCACGCGCAGATTGAAACCAGCCCAGCGGACCAGTGGGAATTTGCCTGTGGGCTCAGCCCGTCAGGGCAGCGGCTACGTAGCTGGTGGTCTGTCGATCAGGGCTTCTGTGGGATCGGAAGCGTGTCGCGCTTTCGGCAGATCTTTTTTTCTCGGCCATTAATTCACGTCGTCGCGCGACCACAAAACTACCGTCTCGGCGGTCGATCGCCCTCGCGGATTTCACGATTCGGTGGAAACGGCGTCGGCTGCGGCGTCGAGTTGTGTGGTGTCGGCTGCGGCACTGGTTGTGGATTTGCTGGCCTTGGCACTTACGTACCTCAAGTCGTAGCGGTCCTTCAGGAATTCGAAGTCGAGCGGTTGCATCGGCGAGCCGCGATTATCGGGCATGTTGCCTCCAACGAAAAATCCCGCCGTTTAGGCGCGGCGCGCGGCGATTTTTCGCCGAAAGCAGCGGAAGTACCCCGCCTGGCGTAAGCGCAATCGCTGACGCTTTACGCCGTCTAGGCGAGGCGAGGCCGGCGCCTGAACACATCTCGTTTAGTCATCGACTCGATGCAATCATTGTATTTCCCTTCTACATCGGCGTACGGCATAAACACGCGTCGCGATGTCTGTTCCGTCCCCGCCCGCCGCCGCCGGCCTCTACGATCCGCGTCACGAGCACGACGCGTGTGGCGTGGGCTTTGTCGTCGACATCAAAGGGCGCCCTTCCCATGCGGTGATCGAGCAGGGGTTGCAGGTGCTCGTCAACCTGCTGCATCGGGGTGCCTGCGGCTGCGAGGCCAACACCGGCGACGGCGCCGGGGTGCTCATTCAGGTGCCGGACCGGTTTCTCAGGAAGGTGACCATCCCGCTGGGCATCGCTCTGCCGCCGGCCGGGCAATACGGCGTCGGTCTCGTCTTTCTGCCGCACGCCGACGAGGACCGGCGGCAGCTTCGACATCTGCTCGAACGGATCGCATGCGAAGAAGGGCTGGACGTGATCGGCTGGCGCGTGCTGCCGATCGACGATCGCTCGCTTGGCGACTCGGCCCGCGCCGCTCGGCCGGTCATCGAACAGATGTTTGTCGCCGATCGGCGTCGTAGCGACCCCGACGGCGCCGCAGCGGCGCAGGAACGGCTCGAGCGCAAGTTGTACGTCCTGCGCAAGCGCGCCGAGCACGCCGCCGACCGCCTGCCGCTCGTCGAGCGCCACGCCTTCTACATCCCGAGCCTCTCATCGAAGACGCTCATCTACAAAGGGATGCTGACGGCGGACCAGCTCGAGCCCACGTTTGCGGATCTCGCCGACCCGGACCTCGAGTCGGCCCTCGCGCTCGTGCATCAGCGTTTCAGCACCAACACGTTCCCCTCGTGGCCCCTCGCCCACCCGTATCGGTACATCGCCCATAACGGCGAGATCAACACGCTGCGGGGCAACATCAACTGGATGCGCGCGCGCGAGGGACTGCTGCGCTCGGATGTGCTCGGCGAGGACCTGCGAAAGATTCTGCCGATCATCCGCGAGGGCGGCAGCGATACCGCGACGTTCGACAACGTGCTCGAGTTCCTCGTGATGGCCGGTCGATCGCTACCGCACGCCATCCTGATGATGATCCCGGAGGCATGGTCCGGCGACGACGGCATGGATCCGCAGCTGAAGGCGTTCTACGAGTATCACTCGTCGCTGATGGAGCCGTGGGATGGGCCGGCGTCGATCGCCTTCACCGATGGCACGCTGATCGGAGCCGTACTCGACCGCAACGGGCTTCGGCCATCTCGCTATTACGTGACGAAGGACGACATGGTGATCATGGCGTCCGAGGTCGGCGTCCTCGACATTCCGCCCGAGGACATCCTCGTCAAGGAGCGTCTGCATCCCGGGCGCATCTTTCTGGTCGACACGGCCCAGGGACGCATTGTCTCGGACAAGGAAATCAAGCGCGAGCTCGCCGTGGCACATCCGTACGGGCAGTGGCTGGCCGAGCACCTCGTCGACATCGACGATCTCCCGCCGGCGCCGTATCTGCCGAGGGTGAGTCACGAGGCGGTGCTACGACGCCAACAGGTGTTTGGCTATACGCAGGAAGATCTCCGAATCCTGCTGGCGCCGATGGCAGGTGGTGGCGAGGAGCCGATCGGCTCCATGGGCACCGACACGGCGCTCGCTGTGCTGTCGGATCGCCCGCGCCTGCTCTACGACTACTTCAAGCAGGTGTTCGCGCAAGTCACCAATCCGCCGCTCGATGCAATCCGCGAGGCGTTGGTGACCGCCATGGGGTCGACGGTCGGACCGGAGGGGAATCTGCTCGATCCGCGGCCCGAATCATGCCGGCAGATCGGACTCAGGTATCCGGTCATCGACAACGATCAACTCGCCAAGCTGCGTCACGTGTATGAACCCGGCTTCCGATCGATCACGCTGCCGATGCTGTTCGACCCTCGCGAGGACGGCCCGGGCCTCGAGCGGGCGATGGAGGATCTCAAGAAGCGGGCGAGCGATGCCGTCGACGCCGGCTACACGATTCTGATTCTGTCGGACCGCGGCGCCGACAAGGAGCGCGCACCGATCCCGAGCCTGCTGGCCACCGCCGGCGTCCATCATCACCTGGTGATTCAGGGCACGCGAACACGGTGCGGTCTCGTCGTGGAATCCGGTGACGCGCGCGAGGTCCACCATTGCGCGCTGCTGCTCGGGTATGGCGCGGGAGTGGTCAACCCGTACCTGGCGTTCGAGACGCTCGACGACATGATCCAGCAGCGGCTGCTCGTCGGCGTCACCCACGAGCAGGCCGTCGTGCATTACATTCACGCGCTCAACAAAGGGATTCTGAAGGTGATGTCCAAGATGGGCATCTCGACCCTCCAGAGTTATTGCGGCGCCCAGATTTTCGAAGCGGTCGGCCTCGATCGGGCCGTTGTCGATCGGTACTTCACATGGACGACCTCGCGCATCGGCGGCGTGGGTATCGAGACCATCGCCGAAGAAGCGCTCACGCGGCACCGGCGCGCGTATCCGGCGCGGGTCGTCGGCCAGTCCGATCTGGAATGGGGCGGCGAGTACCAATGGCGGCGTGACGGCGAATACCATCTGTTCAACCCCGACACGGTGTTCAAGCTGCAGCACGCGACCCGCAGCGGCCAATACGCGATCTTCAAGGAGTACACGGCGCTCGTCGACGATCAGAATCGCCGCCACGCCACCTTGCGTGGGTTGCTCGACCTGAAGCCGGCTGCCGCCCCATTACAGACAGTCCCGATCGACGAGGTCGAGCCCGTAGAGAGCATCGTCAGGCGGTTCGCGACCGGCGCCATGTCGTACGGGTCGATCAGCCAGGAGGCGCACGAAACCATCGCCATCGCGATGAACCGGATCGGCGGGAAGTCGAACACCGGCGAAGGCGGCGAAGATCCGGCCAGGTACACGCGAGACGCGAACGGCGACTCGCGGCGGAGCGCCATCAAACAGGTCGCCTCGGCGCGGTTCGGCGTCACGAGCGAGTACCTGGTCAACGCCGAGGACTTGCAGATCAAGATGGCGCAGGGCGCCAAGCCGGGCGAGGGCGGCCAGTTGCCGGGCCACAAGGTCTATCCGTGGATTGCCAAGGTGCGGTATGCGACGCCGGGCGTCGGTCTGATCTCGCCGCCGCCGCACCACGACATTTACTCCATTGAGGACCTGGCGCAGCTCATTTACGACTTGAAGAACGCCAACCCGCGCGCGCGCATCTCGGTGAAGCTGGTGGCGGTCGCCGGCGTCGGCACGATTGCCGCGGGCGTGGCGAAGGCGCACGCCGACGTCGTGCTGATTTCCGGTCATGACGGAGGCACCGGCGCGTCACCGCTCACGAGCATCAAACACGGCGGCGTCCCCTGGGAGCTCGGGCTCGCCGAGACGCAGCAGGTGCTGCGGATGAACGGCCTTCGCGATCGGATCATCGTGCAGGTCGACGGTCAATTGAAAACCGGCCGCGACGTCGTCATCGCCGCCCTGATGGGCGCCGAGGAGTTCGGCTTCGCCACTGCGCCGCTCGTCGTGTCGGGTTGCGTGATGATGCGCGTGTGCCATCTCAACACCTGTCCGGTGGGCATCGCGACACAGGATCCGGAGCTCCGCAAGCAGTTCAACGGCAAACCAGAGTTCATCATCAACTTCTTCCGGTTCATTGCCGAAGAAGTCCGCGAGCACATGGCGCAGCTCGGGTTCCGGACGATGGACGAGATGATCGGGCGGGTGGATCGATTGAGCGTTCGCGCCGCGGTCGATCACTGGAAGGCGCGCGGCCTGGACTTCTCGCCGATCCTGCTGGATCCGCCGCTGCCAGCCGACGCGCCACGCCGGCGCCTGTCGTCGCAGGCGCATGGGCTCGAGACCGCGCTCGACAACGATCTCATCGCGGCCTCCAGCGAGGCGCTCGAACATCGCCGGCCCGTCTCCCTCGTGCGTGCGATCCGCAACGTCCATCGCGCAGTCGGAACGATGCTCGGCTACGAAGTGACACGGCGATGGGGTGCAGAGGGCCTGCCGGACGACACGATCCGCATCCAGTGCTTCGGTTCGGCCGGCCAGAGTTATGGGGCGTTCGTCCCGCGTGGGATCACCTTGCGGCTCGAAGGCGATGCCAACGATTACGTCGGCAAAGGACTGTCCGGCGGGAAGCTCATCGCGTACCCGCCGCGTGAGTCGACCTTTCTGGCGCAGGACAACATCATCGTCGGCAACGTGGCTTTGTACGGCGCGACGAGCGGCGAAGCTTACATCCGCGGGGTGGCCGGAGAGCGTTTCGCGGTTCGCAACAGCGGTGCCCTTGCGGTGGTCGAGGGGGTTGGTGATCACGGCTGCGAGTACATGACGGGCGGGCGCGTCGTCGTGCTTGGCAAGACGGGCCGGAACTTTGCGGCGGGCATGAGCGGCGGGATGGCGTTCGTCCTGAACAGCGACGGTGGATTCCGACGGCGCTGCAATCTCGAGCTCGTGGATCTCGAACCGCTCGAGCAGTCGAACGATGTCGAATTGGTCCGCGAACTGCTCACGCGGCATGCCCAGTACACCGGCAGCGAGCTGGCGGCCCGGCTCCTATGCGACTGGAGTGTGACAGCCGGGTTGTTCGTCAAGATCATGCCTCGCGACTACAAACGCGCGCTCGAGAAACCGTTGATGTGGAGTCCGGCTTTAGCCGGACCTGTGGAAGCCAGCGTCGACCCTGCGCCGCCGCCTGTTCCGGTCATCGAGTTGGCGCATGGGTAAAGCCACCGGATTCCTGGAGATTCAGCGGAAGAAGCCGCCGACTCGCCCCGTCCCCGATCGCATCCGCGACTGGCGAGAGGTCTATTTACCGTACGAGGAGTCCGCGCTGCGGGAGCAAACGGCGCGCTGCATGGATTGCGGCATCCCGTTCTGCCATCAGGGGTGTCCGCTCGGAAATCTGATTCCCGATTGGAACGATTTCGTCTATCGCGATCGATGGGCGGCAGCGATCGATCGTCTGCACGCGACGAACAACTTCCCCGAGTTCACCGGGCGTCTCTGCCCGGCACCCTGCGAGGGCTCGTGCGTCCTCGGCATCAACGATCAGCCCGTCACGATCAAGGCGGCCGAGGCGGCGATCATCGAACGCGCGTTCGACGAGGGCTGGGTCGTCGCGCGCCCGCCGGCGGCGCGCACCGGCAAACGCGTCGCGGTCGTTGGATCGGGACCTGCCGGTCTCGCGGTGGCCGATCAGTTGAATCGCGCGGGGCATTGGGTGACGGTGTACGAGCGCGCGGATCGCATCGGCGGACTGCTGCGCTACGGTATCCCGGCGTTCAAGCTCGAGAAGCGCTGGATCGAGCGACGCCTGCGGATCATGATCGACGAAGGCATCACGTTTCGCACCGGCTGCCACATCGGCGTGAATATGCCGGTCGAAGAGCTGCGCGGCGCGTGCGACGCCGTCGTTCTGGCTGGCGGGTCCACCCTGCCGCGCGATTTACCGGTTCCAGGTCGGGAGCTCCAGGGCATTCACTTCGCCATGGAATACCTGACGATGCAGAATCGCCGATGTGAGGGAGATGAGATCGCGGACGCTCAGTTCCTCACGGCCGCGGACAAGCACGTCATCATCATTGGTGGCGGCGACACCGGCGCCGACTGCCTGGGGACCGTCCATCGGCAGGGCGCGCGGAGTGTTGTGCAGCTCGAAGTGCTGTCCCGTCCGCCCGACACACGGGCGGCGCAGAACCCCTGGCCGCTCTGGCCGAACATCTTCCGGGTGTCCACGGCGCACGAAGAAGGGGGCGAGCGGCTCTACTCGATTGCCACGCAGCGCTTCGCCGGCGATGCAGACGGCCGGGTCACCGCGCTGCACACGACACAGGTGGAAACGGTCAACACGAACGGGCGGCTCGCGTTCAAGCCGGTGCCTGGACGCGAGGTCGAGCTCCCGGCCGATCTCGTGCTGCTCGCGATGGGGTTCGTTGGACCAGAGCGCAACGGAATGATCAGTCAGCTCGGTGTCAAGGTGACCGACCGCGGCACCGTGTGGCGGGATCCGAACTGGATGACCAACGTGCCCGGCGTCTTCACCGCCGGCGACATGCAGCGCGGCCAATCGCTCATCGTGTGGGCCATCGCGGAAGGGCGGAGCTGCGCCCGTGGGGTCGACGCGTATCTGATGGGCAGTTCTGATCTGCCGGAGCCCGTTCGTTGATCCTGATTTGCACGACTTGCGCGCGAAAATGCAACCACGAAAACACGAAACCACGAAACCACGAAACCACGAAACCACGAAACCACGAAACCACGAAACCACGAAACCACGAAACCACGAAACCACGAAAACACGAAAAAGAATAGGTCTTCTTCGTGGTTTCGTGCTTTCGTGGTTGCGTTTTAGTGAGTAGCCAGACTACAGCGAAAACGCCGCCTTTGCTGCCGCTTCGTCCATCACCTCGCCGTGCTGGCTGAGGTCGAGGCCCATCTCCTCCTGCTCGGCGGTGACGCGCAATGGAATGACGAAGTCGGTCACTTTGTAGAGCACGTACGATCCGAAAAACGCGAAGACCGTCACGAATACGAGCCCGCCGCAATGGACGAGAAACGTCCGCGTGGCACCCGTCACGAGGCCGACGTCGCGCGCGAACACGCCGGTCATCAGCATGCCAACCATCCCGCCCACGCCGTGGCAGGGGAAGACGTCCAACGTATCGTCGAGCGCCGACTTGGTTTTCCAGTGCACGACCATGTTGGAGACGGTGCTCGCGAGTACGCCGATGAACAGGCTGTCACCGATGTTGACGTAACCGGCGGCCGGCGTGATCGCGACCAAGCCGACCACCGCGCCGACGCACGCCCCGAGCGCGGTCGGCTTGCGACCGCGCCAGGCATCAAGGAACATCCAGGCGAGCGCGGCCGCGGCTGACGCGGTGTTCGTCGTCGCAAACGCCATCGCGGCCTGGCCCGAGGCCGCTCCTGCGGATCCGGCGTTGAAGCCGAACCATCCGAACCACAGCATGCCGGTGCCGAGCAGGACGAACGGAATGTTCGCCGGGATCTGCGGTTCGCTGGCCAAATGAATCTTGCGACGGCCGAGCACCAGCGCCCCCGCCAGCGCCGCCAGGCCCGCCGACATGTGAACGACGGTTCCGCCGGCGAAATCGAGGACGCCCAACTTGTGCAGAAATCCCTGTGGGTGCCACGTCCAGTGTGCCAGCGGGCAGTAGATGAAAATGCTGAACAGGCAGAGGAAGAGCAGGTAACTCGTGAAGCGGACGCGCTCCGCGAACGATCCGGTAATGAGCGCCGGCGTGATGATCGCGAACTTCAACTGAAACACCGCGAACACCACGAGCGGAATCGTCGGAGCGAGATCCGGATGGGTCGCCGCGCCGACACGCGTAAACATGAAGTAGGTCGCGGGATTACCGATCAGGCCGTGAACGCTGTCGCCGAAGGCCAGGCTGAACCCCACCACCACCCACAGGATGCTGATCACCGCCATAGCCACGAAGCTTTGCAGCATCGTCGAGACCACGTTCTTGGTACGGACCATCCCCCCGTAAAAGAAGGACAGGCCCGGCGTCATGAGCAGGACGAGCGCCGATGCCGTGAGCATCCAGGCGACATCGCCGGAATTGACGGGACCGCCGGTGACCACGGGCGGCGCCGGCCTGACGATCACGGCCGCCACACTGACTGCCGCCAGCAGCACGAACGGGAAGGCGGAGAACGTGCGAATGCGTCCGCTCAAATGACGTCCCTTTCTCCCGTCCGGATGCGATAGGTCTGATCGACGGGAATCACAAAGACGCGGCCGTCGCCGATTTCGCCGGTACGCGCCGCCTGCACGATGGCGCCAATCGCTTCGTCGACGATGCCGTCCTGCACCACGACTTCGACTTCCATCTTGGGCAGCAAGCTGACGTTGTACTCCTTGCCGCGGTAGACCGCCGTGTGCCCTTTCTGCTTGCCATGGCCGCGGACCTCGGTGACCGTCATCCCCGAGATACTGAGTTTGCTCAATGCCTCCTTCACCTCGTCGACCTTGTTCGGTCGGACGATGGCCTTAATCAGTTTCATCGTAGTCCTCCAGCATGCGCGTCAGGTCGACCGTCAATTCGAGCCGTGCGGGCTCGGACAGCTTGGTGCCAGCCTTCGTGATATGGAACACGTCGATCGCCTTCTCCCCCTCCGTCGCGATGAGGACGAGGTCGACGTCGCATCCAAGATGTGACATCACGCGGCTGACGCGGTGCAGCAAGCCGACCGCGTTGTTCGCCATGATGTCCAGGATCGTGTAGCGGCGGGATGAGTGATTGTCGCTGTGGATCACCGGCGCGAACCGCGGCACGCCGCTGCGGCGGTGCAACACGCTGTGTTCCCGCGCGCGAAGTCGCGCCGCGACGTCGAGCCGGCCGGCGACCGCCTCCTCCAGTAACTGAACGACGTGCGCCCGGCCGTCGGGATTCAACTCCAGGAAGCGCTCCTGGTCGGTGAACTGGAAGGTGTCGAGCACGAGCCCGTTGAGGTTCGTCATCGCATGCCCCCGCAGGATGTCCATGCCGAAGGACGACAAGACGCCGCAGATGTTGGAGAACAGAAACGGCTTGTCGAGTGTGACGACGGTCACCTCCCAGGCGGCGCCCTTCGGTTCGAGCGCCGCGTGCACGTGATCGGGTTGGATGTCGCGCGACAACTGCACGTGCCGATAGATGGTCTCGGGAGCGAACAGGCGCAAGTAGCGGCGCGGCAAGCCTTCGACGAATCGCGTGATCTCGGCCTCCGACACGGTCGATGGACGGTGCGCAAGAAGCTCAGACAGGTCGGACTGGCTGCGATCGATCAACTCGTCACCGTAGCCGAGGGTCAGGTGGTTGTAGGTGTCGACGTAGAGCCGCCACAGCAGCTCTTCGCGCCACGGCGTCATCGTCTCCGGGCTGACCGCTTCCACATCGACCAGCGTCAACAGGCACAGCATCTTGAGATGTTCTTCGGTCCCGACCAGCTCCGCGAATTGCCTGACGATTTCGGGATCCTCCGTGTCGCGGCGAAAGGCGACGACAGACATCTGCAGATGATTCTGAATGAGGAACTCGACGGTCGCGCAGGAGGCCGGCGGCAGCTGCAGACGCTCGAGCATTTGTCGCGCCAGTCGCACGCTCTCGGTCGCATGATCGTCGTCCCGCCACTTGCCGACATCGTGGAAGAGCAAGGACAGGACGAGCAGCTCGGGCGCCGCGAGGTCCGCGACGAGCGCCGCGAACCGCTCTCGACCTGGCGGAGACGCCGGCGCGGCGAGCCGCTCGAGGTTGCGGATCGTCAGCAGCGTATGCTCGTCAACGGTGTACTTGTGATAGAAGTCGCGCACGACGCGGCAGGAAATGCCCGCGAATTCCGGAAATATTTGTCCCAGGAGTCTGCAATCGTGCAGCTCTGACAGGCGGGCATACAGTCCGGGCCGAGGTTTCAGGAACGCGAGCAGCGCCGCGCGATCGGCAGGCGTCGGGAAAAAATCTTCGGCCACGTGGTCATCGACGTGTTGCTGAAGCAGGCTCAGGGTTTCGTACGCCACTGGTGACTCGGTCTCGATCGCCGTCTGAAAGACATTCAACCAGGTCTCCGGTCGCGTGCGCGCCTGCTCCGAATCGACAAACCGGATGCCGTCGCGCGATCGCACGAGATTCGCGCCGACCGGCACCGGTGCCGTCTGGCGCGTCCACGCAACCGCGCGGCCGACGCTGCGTGCGTGACGGAAGTAGTCGCCCATCAGGCGCTCGACCTGCTGCCGGGGCGTCGACCCGGGGTAGCGAAGCACCTGGGCCACGTGCTCCTGCATCTCGTGAGTCAGCACGTTTTGGTTGCGCCGGCCTTTCATGTGGAGAATCGATCGGATCCGCAGGAGGAATTCCTCAGCCTCATCGAGGCAGACGCGGTCGGCCGGGCTTTGATCGAGGAGCGCCGGATCCGTGAGTCGCACAATCGTGCGGAGCGCGGTGAGATCACGCAGCGCGCCTGGTGCGTCTTTGACGTCGGGCTCGAGTTGATACAGCGTGTCGTTGAATGCCGCGTAGCGTTCATCGATCAACCGCCATAACGATTGGACCATGAACGCGCGCGCCTCGGCGCTGTCGATGATCGCCGTGAGGTGATCACCGAGCGCGCGATTGCCGGCGACGGCTCGGGCGTCGGCGAGCGCGAGGAGAAACGTCGGGTCGTTGGTGTCCAGGCGACTGAACTCGTTCACTTCGCGGACCTGATGGCCCACGACCAGCCCCAGATCCCAGAGCGGATGCAGCACCGCGCGCAGGAACTGCTCGTCGCGTGCGCCGATCGCTCCGTCGAACAGGACGAGGAGGTCGAGGTCGGAGTGCAGACACAGATGACGGCGTCCGTAGCCGCCCACCGCGAGCACGGCGGCATCGCACGACGGCCGCGGCGCCTCCGCACAGAGCTCCTGGAGCAGCGCATCGAGCCGGTC
>MNEX01000254.1:1942-17791 GCA_001917905.1 Acidobacteria bacterium 13_1_40CM_65_14 | reverse complement strand
CGCTCGGCGGTTGGCTTTACATCATGGCGGCGCGCTTGCTACCGGAAAAGGTATGGCGAAGGAGCTTCACATCGACACTCTGCCGTATTGGTCCGAATCCGCCTCGATGCCCAGGTTCCCGAAGCTCGACCGTGACGACCAGGTCGACGTCGTGATTGTCGGCGGCGGCATCAGCGGACTGACGGCTGCGTATCTGCTGACGGCGGCCGGCAAGACCGTCGCCCTCATCGAGCGCGAACGCTGCGCGGCCGTCGACACCGGCCACACGAGCGCGCACGTGACGATGGTCACCGATCGATCGTTGACGGATCTCGTCAACAGCTTCGGGCGCGATCACGCGCAGGCGGTGTGGGATGCGGGGCTCGCATCGATCGAGCAGATCGACGCCATCGTCCGCGACGAGCGCATCGACTGCGACTTTGCCTGGGTGCGCAGCTACCAGCACGCGCCCATTGGCGCCAAACCGGCCGACGAGCGCAAGACGTTCGAGGACGAAGCGAATCTGGCGTCCGAGCTCGGGTTCGACGCGGAGTTCGTCGACGAGGTGCCGTTTGTGGGCGGTCCGGGCGTGATGTTTCCCGACCAGGCGCGCTTCCACCCGCGCAAGTACCTCGCGGCGGTCGCGCGCACGATCACCGATCGCGGCGGCATGATCTTCGAGCGCACCGCCGCCGACGAATTTTCCGACAAGCCACTGTCGGTCAAAGCCAACGGCCACACGATCACGTGCGGCTACATCGTGCTCGCCACGCACACGCCGCTCGTGGGGAACGCCGGCCTCGTCGGCGCGACGCTCTTTCAAACCAAGCTCGCGCTGTATACGAGCTACGTCATCGCCGGCCGTATCGCGAAGAACCACATTCCGGACGCGCTCTTCTGGGACACAGCCGATCCGTATCACTATCTGCGCCTCGAACGGCATCGCGACTACGACGTCGTGATCTTCGGCGGCGAGGATCACAAAACCGGACAGGCGAGTGACACGAACGTGTGCTTCGAGCGGCTCGAGCGGACCCTGCGATCCATGAATGGCGACATCGAGATCACGCATCGCTGGTCCGGACAGGTGATCGAGACCCCTGATGGTCTGCCGTACATCGGCGAGACCGCCGAGCGTCAGTTCGCGGGCACCGGGTTCTCAGGCAACGGCATGACGTTCGGGACGCTGACCGGGATGATGGCGGCCGACCGCGTGCTCGGTCGACAGAATCCCTGGAGCCATCTGTTCGATCCGGCGCGTAAGAAGTTCATCGGTGCAGCGTGGGACTACATCCGCGAGAACAAGGACTATCCGTACTACATGATTCGTGATCGGTTCGCGGGCACCGAAGGGCGATCGGAGCGCACGGTGCCGCGAGGATCGGGACGGGTCCTGAAGCCGAATGGACAGCAGGTCGCCGTCTACCGCGATGAGACGGGCGCAACCATCGTGCGATCCGCGATTTGTACGCACATGGGCTGCACCGTGGATTGGAACGAAGCGGAGCGAACCTGGGACTGCCCGTGCCACGGCTCGCGATTCAAGCCTGACGGATCTGTCATCGCCGGACCCGCAGAGTCGCCGCTCAAAGAAATCGAATAGCTCTGGCAGACTTCCTGCTCTCGTCGGTCACGCCCCCCAATACGCGTCGTCGTACACGACGCGCCTTGCACACCTGTGCATGCGCCCTGTCCGGATTCTTTACGGCTCGTAGAGACCAGTGACGGTCGAGGACGAGCCGAGAGGGGACGCCAGACGTGGACACGCAGACGGTGTTCGGGGCCATCCGAGCCTACGCCTCACGAGGGAAGCACAGACCCGCGCGGGTGAGAGTGCTCGTCGTCGACGACGACGCCAATGTGCGTGCGTTTGTCGAACGAGCGCTTCGCACAGCGGGCTATGACACCGCAAGCGCACGCAGTGGCTACGACGCTCTCGCGCTTGCCCGGACGACGTCCCGCCGCTTCGAGCTCGTCGTCACCGACGTGCGCATGCCGCACATGAGCGGGCCGCAGCTCATCGAACGGCTGCGCCGCAGCGAGCGCGATGTGAAGGTCTTGTACCTCACCGGCTACAACGATCAGTTGTTCACCGAAAAGCCCGGACTCTGGGAGGACGAAGCGTTCCTCGACAAGCCGTGTACGGTCAGGGCGCTGATGGAAGCCGTGTCGCTCCTGCTGAACGGTCACCTCGAGTTCTCGAGTCAACCCGAGTGAACAACCATCGCGGCGGCGTCGTGCTCAACGTCGACGACAGCGACGAGCGACTGCACTTCAGGACCGCCGTCCTCGAAGATGCGGGTTTCGGCGTCATCGAGGCGCGCACGGGTACGCAAGCGCTGATGCTCGCATCCGATGCGCAGCCGTCGCTCGTGCTGCTCGACGTGATGCTTCCCGATGTCGACGGCCTGGAAGTCTGCCGCCGGCTGAAAGCCGATCCGGCCACGCGAGCGATTCCGGTCCTGCATGTCTCGGCGGCGTTCCAGGACGAGGAACACTGGGTCGAAGGGTTGCGCGTCGGCTCCGACGGTTATCTGCGTGAACCGGTCGGTCCCGAGGTGCTGCGCGAAGTGATTCGGACGCTGCTGCGACGCGTCGAAGCGGAAGCGACGGCGCGTCGCGCGCGGCAGGAGGCGGAGGTGGCGCTGCGCGCGTCCGAGCGCCGCTATCGCGGCATCGTCGAGTACGCGCCATACGGGATTTGTCACACGGCGCTCGACGGTCGCTTCCTCGCGGCCAACGACGCGCTGGGGCGGATTCTCGGGTACGAATCGGCCGCCGGGCTGATGACGGTGGGAAGCGTCCTGCCGTTCTATGCCGACCCGAACGAGCGATTGATGGTGACGGCACGCTTCGAGCGCGAGCGCATCGTCGGGCCGCTCGAGGTCGATTGGAAGCGGCGGGATGATCAACGCATCCGCGTGCGCATCTCGGGCCGCCGGATCGACGAAGGGTTCGAAGCGTTCATCGAGGACGTGACCGAGCGGCAGCGGCTCGAAGATCAACTGCGGCAGGCGCACAAGCTCGAAGCGATCGGCCGCCTGGCGGGTGGCGTCGCGCACGACTTCAACAACGCGCTGACGATCATCCTCGGCTTTGCCGACATGCTCGCGATGCAGATCAGCCCCGACAAACCGATGGGCCGCGATGTCGCCGAGATCTTGCGCGCCGCCGAGCACGCCGCCGGCCTCACCAGTCAGCTGCTCGCGTTCTCGCGGCAGCAGCCGCTCGATTTGACAATCATCGATCTGAACAGGCTCGTCCGCGATGCCTGCGGCATGGTGCAACGGCTGATCGGCGAAACGATTCGCGTTCAGACGGTGATGGCGGCCGAGGTCTGCCCGCTGAAGGCCGATCAGGCGCAGCTCCAGCAGGTCCTCGTCAATCTTGCCGTGAACGCGCGTGACGCGATGCCCGACGGCGGGACTTTGATCTTCGAGACTGGAACCGTCACCGTGGACGCGCAATCAGCGTCTGCGCGCGAAGGGCTGGAGCCGGGCCGGTACGCGCGCTTGAGCGTCAGCGACACCGGCGTCGGCATCGACGAAGAGACGAAGCGGCACATCTTCGACCCGTTTTTCACGACAAAGGAAGTCGGCAAGGGCACAGGTCTTGGCCTCGCCACCGTGTACGGGATCGTGAAGCAGTCGGGCGGCTCCATCTTCGTCGACAGCACTGTGAACGGCGGCACGCGATTCGATCTGTACTTTCCCGAAGCCGCGGGCGCGCCCGATGCGGCGCTGGATCGTGCCGCGGTCGACGTGCCATCCGCGTCGGCGACCGTGCTCGTGGTCGAAGACGAACCCGGCGTGCGCGCGCTGGCCATCACGGCACTGATACGCCATGGCTATCGCGTGGTCGAGGCCGAGGGTTCGCGCGAGGCGCTGATGCTCCCCGACGAGGTGATCAATTCGGTGGAGCTGCTGTTGACCGACGTCGTGATGCCGTTCATGTCGGGCCGCGCGCTGGCGAAGCGTCTCCGGCAGCGGCGGCCGGGCATCCGGGTCCTCTACATGTCCGGGTATGCGGGCGAGGGCGCCGTGCGTGACGGATCGATGCTGCGCAAGCCGTTCGCGCCGCCCGCGCTCATTGCGGCCGTCAACGCGTCGCTCCGGGAAGATCCTCAAATCATCAGGATCCCCATATCCTTGGATTGACGATATGCTCCGCCCATGTGCGACATGGGCCACGCTCACGATCATCAGCACTTCGGATTCCTCGTCGACACACCGGAAATCCGCGCGCTCGTCGCCGAAACGCAACGCCTGACGGCGGCGATAGACGAGGTGCCGGCGCGCGTCGAGGCGTTGCGGCCGGCGTTCGCGCGGCTGCTCGCGTCGGACGGCTGGCTGCCCGAGAGCTGCGCACAGCCAGACGAGAAAAGCCGCATGGGCGGCGGCATCGGGCAGTACGCGCTCTATCGTGCCGAAGACGGATCGCTGTGTCTGTTTTCGCTCGTGGTGCCGGCGGGCGCGTCGACGCCGGTCCACGATCACCTCGCGTGGGGTTTGGTCGGTATCTATCGCGGCCGGCAGGACGAAACCGTCTACCGGCGGCTCGACGATGGCCGCGATCCGTCGCGCGCCGATCTCGAGATCGCCAAACGTCAGGAGCTGGGCCCCGGCGAGTTCTACACGCTCCTGCCGCCGACCGACGACATCCATTACGTCCGCACGATCTCCGACGCGCCGTCGATCTCGATCCATCTCCTCGCGAACGACACGGCGTGTGTGTGGCGTCACCGATTCGAGCCGGCCACCGGCGTCGTGACACCGTTTCGATCCGGGTACGCCAACGCGCCGTGTCGTGACGTCGAGTGAACGATCTCGTTTTCCTGCTCGACGTCGACAATACGCTGCTCGACAACGACGCCGTCATCGCCGATCTTCGGCGTCACCTCGTCGACGCGTTCGGCGCCGACTGTGAGCGGCGCTACTGGGAAATCTTCGAACAGCTCCGGTCGGAGCTGGGGTACGCGGACTACCTCGGCGCGCTGCAGCGCTATCGTGTCGAGCATCCGGGAGAGCCGCGCGTGCTCGGGATTTCGCTCTACCTTCTGCATTACCCGTTCGCGGATTGTGTGTATCCCGCGACGTTCCACGCCATCCGGCACCTGCGCGCGCGCGGACGCGCGGTGATCCTCTCGGACGGCGACGTCGTCTTTCAGCCGCACAAGATCGAGCGGTCCGGCCTGTGGGCCGCGGTCGATGGCGAGGTGCTCCTCTATATTCACAAAGAGCAGATGCTCGACGACGTGATGCGCCGCTATCCGTCGAAACATTATGTGATGGTCGACGACAAGATCCACATCCTCGCCGCGATGAAAGCGCAGTGGCGCGAGCGAGTGACGACGGTGTTCGTCCGGCAGGGGCATTATGCGCACGACGCGGCACTGGTCGCGGCCACTCTGCCGGCTGACGTGGCGATCGAGCAGATCGGCGACGTGATCGACGTGCCGTTCGGGTAACGCTGGTATAAGGGCCTTTCTTTGGGCCGGCCCCGCCTGGAGCACGAAACCACGAAACCACGAAACCACGAAAACGACACCGTACAGATGTTTCGCGTTTCGTGTTCTCGTGATTAGAATCGGCATATGGCAACAAAGACTGCGGTTGGTGTGACTCTGCAGGACTCGCGATTGTTCCGCCAGGCGAGCTACATCGACGGCGCGTGGATCGAGCCGAGCGCGCAGGGCGCGATCGACGTCGACAATCCCGCGACTGGCGAAACGATCGGGACGGTGCCGCGTCTCGGCCGCGCGGAAACGCGGCAGGCGATTGAGGCGGCCGAGCGCGCGTTTCCCGCGTGGCGCAAGAAGACCGCGAAGGAGCGCGCCGCGATCATGCGGCGCTGGTTCGACCTGATGATGGCGAACCAGGAAGACCTCGCGCGGCTGATGACGACCGAACAGGGCAAGCCGCTGACCGAATCGAAAGGCGAAGTCGCGTACGCGGCGTCGTTCCTCGAGTGGTTCGGCGAAGAAGCCAAGCGCATCTACGGCGACACCATCCCGTCCCACCAACCCGACAAGCGCCTCGTCGTCACCAAGGAACCGATTGGCGTGGTCGCATGCATCACGCCCTGGAATTTTCCGCTCGCGATGATCACGCGCAAGGCCGGTCCCGCGATTGCCGCCGGCTGCACCGTGGTGCTGAAGCCGGCGTCGCAGACGCCGTTCTCCGCGCTCGCGCTCGCGGAACTGGCCGAGCGCGCGGGCATGCCGAAGGGTGTGTTCAACGTCATCACCGGAGCGGCGACCGAGATCGGCGGCGAGCTCACGAGCAATCCGATCGTGCGCAAGCTGTCGTTCACCGGATCGACCGGGACCGGCAAGCTGCTGATGGCGCAGTGCGCGAGCACGGTGAAGAAGCTGTCGCTCGAGCTCGGCGGGAATGCGCCCTTCATCGTGTTCGACGACGCGGATCTGGATGCGGCGGTCGAGGGCGCGATCACGTCGAAGTACCGCAACACCGGTCAGACGTGCGTGTGCGCGAACCGGCTGCTGGTCCAGGACGCGGTGTACGACACGTTCGCGACCAAGCTCGCAGACGCGGTGAAGAAGCTGAAGCCGGCCAACGGTCTCGAAACGGGCGCGACGCAGGGTCCGCTCATCGACGATCGCGCGGTGGAAAAAGTCGAGAGCCACATCAGCGACGCGACGTCGAAAGGCGCGACAGTTCTGGTCGGCGGCAAGCGCCACGCGCTCGGCGGCCGCTTCTTCGAGCCGACCGTGCTGACCAACGTCACGCCGGCGATGGCGATCGCGCATGAAGAGACCTTCGGTCCGGTCGCGCCGCTCTTCCACTTCAAGAGCGAAGCGGACGCCATCGCCCTCGCCAACGACACCGAGTTCGGTCTGGCGTCGTATTTCTACGGCCGCGACATCGGCCGCATCTGGCGCGTCGCCGAAGCGCTCGAGTACGGCATCGTCGGAATCAACACGGGTTTGATTTCCACGGAAGTCGCGCCGTTTGGCGGCGTGAAGGAATCAGGCATCGGCCGCGAAGGATCGAAATACGGCATCGAGGAGTTCCTGGAGATCAAATACCTATGCATCGGCGGCATCTAGTCCCTTTCTTGGTGATGTACGTGGCGGCGGCTGCGGTCGCGGCGCAGTCGTCGTCGTTCGCCAAAAAAGGCGGCAACCCGGACGCGGCGAGGGTCAAGAATCCGGTCGCGGCGGCGTCCGGCTCGCTGGCCGCCGGCAAGCGCTCCTATCAGCGGCTCTGCGAAAAGTGTCACGGTCCCGAAGGGAAGGGCGACGGCACAGCGGTCACCGGTACCCAACCGCCCGATCTCACCGACGCGAAATGGGACTTCGGATCGACCGACGGCGAGTTGTTCGCGGCGATTCACGACGGCACGTCCACCGATATGGAAGGCTACAAGGAGCGGATGAGCGACACGGAGATCTGGAACGTTGTGAACTACGTCCGGTCGTTGAGAAGTCAGTGAGTCTGAAGTCTGAAGTCTGGAGTCTGAAGTCTGAAGTCTGGGGAGCGATCAGACTTCAGACTTCGTACTTCAGACTTTCCTCTGGAACGTTGTGAACTACGTCCGGTCGTTGAGAAGTCAGTAAGTCTGAAGTCTGAAGTTTGAAGTCTGGGGTGCGATCAGACTTCAGACTTCGTACTTCAGACTTTCCTCTGGAACGTTGTGAACTACGTCCGCAGCCTCGCCAAATAATCAACCGCATCTAATTCTTCTTCGTGTCTTCGTGTCTTCGTGGTTGCATTTTCCGTAACCCTTTGCGGTGCGCTTGGCTCGAGCGCGCCGGAGCAATCAATCCGCCGATCGCCAGGTTGGCGATGTCGTTGGCGACCTGCTCCTGCGTCAGACGCCCGTCCTGACGGAACCAGCGCGGCAGCCACAGGATCATCCCCAGCACGCTGAACGCGGCGACGGTGAGGTCGACGTGCCGCAGACGGCCCGCGCTCTTCAGCTCCGCGAGCGTGTCGCGAATGAGATCGAAGTACACGCGCATGCGCTCCTCGAGCTGCTTGCGCGAAGCCGGCGGCAGCGCGCGGATCTCGTCGCCGAGGTGCGCGACCGCGCCCTGGCCGCGTGTCGTGATGCGCGCGTGCCGCACGATGAGTTGACGCAGGCGATCCTCCGGGTCGCGGATCGCGCGCACCGGGACCACCACCTCGTCGCGCACGCGGTCGAGCCCGAACGACATGATGTCGAAGAGCAGCGCCTCCTTGCTGTCGAAGTAATGGTAAAGGCCCGCCTTCGTCAGCCCGAGCGCGCGCGCGATGTCGCTGACCGACGTCGCGTCGAATCCGCGATCCCTGAAGATTTGCGCCGCCGCGCGGCAGATCTCCGCCCGGCGGGCGTCCAGGCGGGGCACCGGCGCGGAACGGCGTTGGGCGGCCATCGAACCCGGAGTATTATCCGCCCGACCGACCGGTCGGTAGGTCGTTCAAGGTCGGCTATTACGTGACAGGAACTTCGAATACGAAAAATTGGAACGTTCCGGGCGGGTTTCCGCAAAACGCCGCGGAAAGACATCGACAGAGCCGGGCACGACTGCTGCACAATGGCACGATCCCGGATTGGTCGCATATGCATTACTTGGAGGAGGAGACTGGGCATGCGAACGTTAGCTCGATTGTTCATCGCGGCCGCGTGCCTTGCGTTGTTGCCGGTCGTGGCGTCAGCCCAGACCAGCACCATCGCGGGCACGGTGAGGGACACGTCCGGCGCCGTTCTACCAGGCGTCACGGTGGAAGCGGCCAGTCCCGCGCTGATCGAAAAAGTTCGATCGGCGACGACCGACGGCGCGGGCCAGTACAAGATCATTCAACTGCGGCCCGGCACCTACACGGTCACCTACACGCTGCCAGGCTTCCAGGTCGTCAAGCGTGAGAACGTCGAGCTCACGTCGGACTTCACCGCGACCATCAACGCGGACATGAAGGTGGGCGCCGTCGAAGAAACGATCACGGTCTCGGCCGAATCGCCGGTGGTCGACACGCAGAGCATCACGACACGGACGGTCATGACGCGCGACGTGCTCGACACGATCCCGACGGGCCGCAACATCCAGGCGGTGGGCATCATGATTCCCGGCACGGCCCTCTCGATCGGCGGCGGCAACACGCTGTCGCGCGACGTCGGCGGTTCGGGTCAGTTGCAGCAGTCACCGCTCAACTACAAGGGTTCAAACGACTCCGTCCAGACGATTGAAGGGATGCGACTGAACAACCTCGAGGGCACCGGCCAGTACAGCGGCGTCTACTGGAACGAGGCGAGCTTCCAGGAATTCAGCTATGTCACGGGCGCCGACTCCGCTGAAATGGGCCAGGGCGGTATCCGCATCAATATGATCCCGAAGGACGGCGGCAACACCTTCCGGGGCTCGTCGTACGGCAACTTCACGAGAGGCCCCTGGCAGGCGAGCAACCTGCGGAGCAATCTGGTAGGCGACCTGCAGTACAACCCGGGGAACTCCCTCACGAACGTCGGTGCGGTCGAGAAAATCTGGGACTTCAGCACGTCGGTCGGCGGCCCGATCGCCAAGGAGAAGGCGTGGTTCACGCTCACGTACCGCCACTTTGGCACCAACCAGACCGTGGCCGACGCCTATGTCAACGCGAACCCGCCGTCGGTGCCCGGCGTCTTTGCCAAATACGTCCCGGATAAGACCAAACCCGGCGTCAACGACGGCTACGTTTGGAGCGTCGCACCTCGCGTCACGGTTCAGGCGAGCGCGAAAGACAAGTTGTCGACCTATTTCGACGACCAGCGGAAATACCGCCCGCACTGGGGCCTCAGCGGCACGCAGCCCGATCCGGAGGCCTCGGGGTACGAGGTCACGCCCACCAGCTTCGTGTCCGTCACGAAGTGGACGCGCACGCAGAACAACAGGCTGCTGTACGACGCGGGCCTGGCGGTGTACGACCAGGAGTACACCGAGATCTATCAGCCGTCGGTGACCGGCAGCGACAAATTCGTCTGGGACCCGGCGCTGATCGCGAAGTCGACGGTCTACGCATTCGTCGATTCGGCAACCGGCTTGACCACGAACGCGTGGAACAACCCGGCCGACCATTTCTCGAAGCTGTTCACCGAGTCCGCGTCGGTCTCGTACGTGACCGGCTCGCACGCGATGAAATTCGGCGCCGCCGTCACCCAGGGCCGGCGCCGGACACTGGCGCAGTGGACGGGCGACATCTCGGCACTGACCTTCAACAACGGCGCGTCCACCTCGGTCACGGAACGCATTGGAACGGAGGCGCGGGAAAACATCAAAGCCGATACCGGCATCTTCGGCCAGGACCGGTGGACCATCAAGCGGGCTACGATCAACGCCGGGGTGCGCTTCGACTGGTACATCGGCGAGACGGGCGAGGGAGACCTGCTGGCGGGTCGGTTCTACGCGGGCAAGCACTTCGGAAAGTGCGCGGATGGCGTGAACAATCCGGCGGCGGGGTGCGTGGGACGCGTGCAGAACTGGAAGGATATCAGCCCGCGGCTCGGCATCTCGTACGACGTGTTCGGCAACGGCAAGACGGCCGTGAAGACGTCGATTGCCCGCTACGTGAACGGCGACGTGAACACGACGACCGGTCAGAACAATCCGGTGGGCACCGTTCCCACCCAGAGCACCTACAACTGGAACGATCTCGATAAGAACAACTCCATCTTCAACCTGGACGGCTCGGTGCAGTCCACCGAGCTGACGGCGGGAGCGGCGACGAATGCGAACTTCGGCAAGGGCGTGGTGACCACCGTTCAAGATCCGGCCACGCTCGTCGGCTGGGGGGTGCGTCCCTACAACTGGGAGTACGCCGGGAGCGTGCAGCACGAGCTCCTGCCGCGCGTCTCGGTGAACGGCGGCTATTATCGCCGGTGGTACGGCAACCAGACCACGCTCCAAAACAGGGCGCTCAACGCCGACGGTTCGAGCTTCGATGGCCCGTTCTGCATCACGACACCGAGCGACGCGCTTGTGCCAGCCAGCGGGAAACAGCTGTGCGGGTTGTACGACCTCAAATCGGCCTTCGTCGGCAGAGTGGACAACTTCCGCACCTTCGCGAGTAACTTTGGTGGGATCTCGACCGTCATCCAGGGCTTCGACGTCTCGACGGTTGCGCGATTCAGCCGGGGCACGTACTTTCAGGCCGGCATCAACGCCCAGAAGATCAACACCGACTCCTGCAACGCCCCGGCCGTCGGCACGACCCTCGTCGTCGCAGGAGGAGCAGTCAGTCAAGTGGGCAATCCCGAAAAGATCTTTTGCAAACAGACCTTCCCGTACCGGCCGGACGTGAAGATCGTTGGGTACACCACCATTCCATTCGACGTGCAGATCAGCGGCACGTATCAGCTCACCCAGGGGCCGAACCTCCTCGCGCAGTGGACGGCGACCAACGCCGCGCTCACGGCGGCGGGCTCGACCCTCGGGCGCGCCCTGGTCTCAACAACCAAGGCGATCAACATCATCGAGCCGGGGTCGATTTACGGCGACTACCTCAACCAGCTCGACCTGCGTGCGTCCAGACGGTTCAAGATGAACCGGACGACTTTCAGAGTGGACGCCGACCTGTACAACGTGTTCAACAGCAACTGGGTGTTCAGGGTGAACAACGCGTTCTCTCAAGCGGCGACGAGCCAGTGGCTAAAACCGGTCGACGTACTGCAGGGGAGGTTCTTCAAGATCGGCGGGCAGTTCAGCTTTTGAGGTGCTCGTGACCACATGACGCGGAGCTCGCATCCCTCGACAAGCTCGGGATGAGCGCTCATCCTGAGCCCGTCGATGGATGCGGACTCAGTGGGCTCCGCGCTGATCGTCGGCAGTCGGCGGTGGGACGTCAGCTCCCCGTTTTTCTCTTCCGATAAACGATGGTGACTCGATCTGTCTCGTCCGGCGCGACGGCACAGAGTCTGCCGCATTCCTCCCGCTGGATTGTCGCCCCCTGGCAGGATCTGGTGCTGTTTGTCGGGACCCCCCTTCTCATCATCCCGGCCTTTTTCGCCGCAGAGGCGCGTTGGAGGGTCGAAGAACTGTCGCTGTTTGTCGCCTCCTTTGGCGCCATCGGACATCATCTGCCCGGGATGCTGCGCGCGTACGGCGATCAGGCGCTGTTCCAGCGCTTTCGATGGCGGTTCTGCCTGGCGCCGGTGTTCCTCGCGGCGACGTGCCTGCTGTTTGCCCTGCACGACCTGAACGGCATCGTCCTGGTGGTGTACTTCTGGGGCGTCTGGCACGGTCTGATGCAGACCTATGGATTCCTTCGCATCTACGACGCCAAGTCGGGGCCATCGTCTCCGTTGACGGCGCGTCTCGATCACGCGATGTGCGTGACATGGTTCGCGACCGCGGTTCTGGTGTCGCCGAGCCGCATGACGAACATCTTGAGCGTGTTTTACAAGTCCGGCGGTCCGCTGCTCGAGCCGTCGGCCATTGAGGCGCTCCGAACGACAGCTGTCTCTCTGACCGGCGTGGTGACGGTCGCCTTCCTCTTGCACAGCGTATGGATGTGGCATCGTGGCCGACCGGTCAGCTCCGTCAAACTGCTGCTGATGGCCACGAGCATCGGCTTCTTCTGGTACACGAACGTGTTCGTCAGCAACCTGCTGGCCGGCATTGCCCTGTTCGAGGTGTTCCACGACGTGCAGTACCTGTCGATCGTCTGGATATACAACGTGAATCGGGTTCAGAAAGATCGCGGCGTGGGCGCGTTCACCCGATTCCTGTTCCGGCGCAGTGGTGCCTTGGTCGGCGTGTACGTGGGACTCGTCGCCGCGTACGGATCCCTGAACCTGGTTTCAACGGTCATGGCGACCGGCCTGCTCAACCGGATACTGACGGGGCTGCTGGCCGCGTCCGCGCTGCTGCACTTTTATTACGACGGGTTCATCTGGAAAGTGCGCGAGCGGACGACACGACAGTCCCTGGGCCTCACCGGAGGCACGCCCGATCAGGCGGTGGCGGTGCGACCGGGATGGCTGATTCACGGGGCGAAGTGGAGTCTGTTCGCGCTGCCAGTCGCGATGCTTGGCTTCGCGGAGGCGCAGGGACGCGCACCCGAACTGGACCGGGCGCGCGCGATCGCGCAGGCCGCGCCCGCCAGCGCGCAGGCGCAGGAACACTTCGGCGTACTGCTGGCAAGCGCCGGCAGGAGTGACGAGGCTGTGGCCCGGCTGCGCGAAGCGGTGCGCCTCGATCCGGACAATGCGGAGGCGCAGTCCAACCTGGGAGTCGCCCTCGGGCACATCGGTCGGCTCGCCGAGGCCGTGACGCATTATCGCGAGGCCATCCGGATCGACCCCGGGGACGCGCTGACGCAGACCAACCTGGGCAACGCCCTCTCCAAAATGGGTGAATTCCCAGAGGCCATCCGGCACTTCGAAGCGGCGCTCCGAGTCAGCCCGAATCGCGTCGACACACACATCGACTGGGGGGCCGCGCTCCTCAGACTGGGCGCACTCGACGAAGCGATCGGCCATTTCCACGAGGCCCTGCGGATCAGCCCGCACCAACCTCAGGCTCTCGCCAATCTGGCCATTGCGCGAGACTTGCGGGACAAACGCCGCTCGATGTCTCCCGACGGGGAGCGGCTGATTCCATAAAACCGCGCACGCCGAGCTCGCTTTGGCGACACAATACTGGGCGAAGGCCGACCCCGACTTAACCGAACTTCAAACGATCCGAGGGATACGACCATGAGACGCATGTACGCAGTGTTTGCGATCGTCCTGCTCGCGTCGATCAGCGGCAGCGCCATCGCGCGAGCGAAGCGGGGCGAAGGGGACCCCGCGGAGCGTGTCCGGGGGGCAGGGGCCCCCGGATTGAGCAAAGAGCGGGGCGAAGGGGACCCCGCGGAGCGTGTTCGGGGGGCAGGGGCCCCCGGAGTAGACATCGACGTTACCGGCAAGTGGGCGTTCAACGTCCAGACCGACGCGGGCACCGGCACGCCGACGGTCACGCTGAAACAGGACGGCGAGAAGCTCACCGGTCATTACTCCTCGCAGACGCTTGGCGAGGCGGATCTGACCGGCACCGTCAAAGGCACCGACATCAAGTTCTCATTCAGCGCGGACCTGCAAGGCACGTCGCTCGTGGTTACCTACACCGGTACGGTCGAGAGCAAGGACTCGCTCAAGGGCACCGTCGATCTCGGCGGCCTCGCGCAGGGCACCTTCACCGCGAAGCGGCAATGAAGGGCATCATCATCCTCGGGATCGTTCATGAAGAACGCAAAGCGCGCAAAGACCGCCAAGCATCTTTTTTCTTTGCGGCCTTTGCGTTCTTGATGCTGTTCGAGTTCGGTTTAACCGGGAGCCTGGCAGCGCAATCGATCGATGCCGCCGCCGTGTACCAGAAATCGTGCGCGCAATGCCACGATGAGCCGCAGGGCCGCACGCCGTCGCGCGATGCGCTCAAGGACCGTACGCCCGACGCGATTCTGCAGTCGCTGATGACGGGCAGCATGTCGGTCACCGCCATCGCGCTCAGCATGGCCGAGAAGCGCGCCGTCTCCGAGTACCTCGCCGGCAAGGCGCTCGGCGCCGGCGGCGACAGCGCGGGCATGTGCACGCCTCCGAACGGCGCTGCTGGTGCGCGGTCGGCGCCTGCCCTGAGCAACGTCGAAGGGTGGAACGGGTGGGGCAACGACATCGCCAACTCACGCTATCAACCCAAGCCTGGACTCACGGCGGCGGACGTGCCGAACCTCAAGCTGAAATGGGCGTTCGGATTCCCCGGTGGCTCCCAGGCCTACGGCAATCCCGCCATCGTCGGCGGACGCGTGTTCGTCGGCAGCGACAACGGCAAGTTCTACGCGCTCGACGCCAACAGCGGCTGCATGTACTGGTCGGTTCAAGCCGACGGCGGCATTCGCGCCGCGCCGACCGTCGCGAAAGCCGGATCGCGCACGGCGGTGTACTTCGGCGATCTCAAGGGCCACATGTTCGCGGTCGACGCGACAACCGGCGATCTGATCTGGAAGAAACAGGTCGACGATCACAAGTTCGCGCGCGTCACCGGCGCGCCGAAATTGTACGACGGCAAGCTCTACGTGCCGGTGTCGTCGGTGGAGGAAGCGCCCGCCGCGCAGCCCACCTACGAATGCTGCACCTTCCGCGGCAGCATCGTTGCGCTCGACGGCACGACCGGCGCGCAGCTCTGGAAGACGTACACCATCCAGGAAAAGCCGCAGCAGGTCGGCACGAACGCCAAAGGTACCGCGCTGTACAAGCCGGCCGGCGCCGCGGTGTGGTCGTCGCCGACGATCGATCCGCAGAAGGGCATCGTCTACATCGGCACCGGCAACTCGTACACCGATCCTGCCGTGCCGACGAGCGACGCAGTCATGGCGCTGGACATCAAGAGCGGGAAGATTCTCTGGTGGAATCAGCTCACGCCATCCGACGCGTTCGTCATCGGCTGCGGTCCCAACAGCACCAACGCCAACTGCCCGAAGGATGTCGGACCCGATTTCGATTTCGGGAATGCGCCGATCCTTCGCACGCTCGGCGGCGGCCGGCGCATTCTCGTCATCGGTCAGAAGTCGGGCATGGCGTACGGTCTCGATCCGGACAACGAAGGGAAGCTCCTGTGGAAGTTCAAGGCGGGCAAGGGCAGCGCACTCGGCGGCATCGAGTGGGGCTCCGCGGCTGACGATCAAAACGCCTACATCCCGGTGTCCGACGTCATTGGTCCGTCGGCGGATGCCGGCGGTCTTTTCGCACTGAAGCTCGCAACCGGCGAACAGGTGTGGCACACGCCGGCGCCGAAGCTCGAATGCACGAGCGGCCGCGGCTGCACCGGCGCGCAGTCTGCGCCGGCCTCCGTGATTCCGGGCGCCGTGTTCTCGGGATCGGTCGATGGTCACCTGCGCGCGTACTCGACCAGGGACGGCA
>MNEX01000254.1:0-1730 GCA_001917905.1 Acidobacteria bacterium 13_1_40CM_65_14 | reverse complement strand
TATGAGGTTGCGATGAAAACGCTGCTTGCTTTTCTCTGTGCGTTCGTCGTGGTCGCGCCCGTTCGCGCGGCTGACGATGTCTTTGACAAAGTCGAGCACGGCTACACCGACAGCAACGGCGTGAAGATCCACTACGCGCCGATGGGGACAGGCCTCGTCGTCGTGATGATGCAGGCGAAAAAACCCGCGTCCTGATGCGTATCCTCGTCGTCGCTGCGACCTGCATGGAGATCGCGCCGCTCGTGGCGAAACTCCACGGCGCATCGGACAGCCGCGCGAGAGTTCAAACCTATATCTACGCCGGTCATGACGTTGACGTCCTGACCACGGGGGTCGGGATGGTGGCGACGGCGGCGTGGTGCTCGCAGGCGCTGGCGCACACGCCGTATGACCTGGCACTGAACGTCGGCGTCTGTGGCAGCTTCGACCGCGCCCTCGAGCCTGGCGCCGTAGTGCACGTGGTCGCAGACCGCATCGCTGAACTTGGCGCCGAGGATCACGACGCGTTCCTCACGATCCAGCAACTGCATCTTCTCGGCGACGATGAATTCCCGTTCACGCACGGTGAGCTCGTGAACCCCAAACCGCCTGCGAATGCGGCGCTGCGCCGCCTTGCCGCCGTCAATGGCATCACGGTGAACACCGTCCACGGCAACCCGCGATCGATTGCCGCGGCCGCGCAACGGTTCAAGCCGCAGGTGGAGAGTATGGAGGGCGCGGCCTTCATGTATTCGTGCCTCATCCACGGGCCCGCCTTCGCCCAGGTGCGCGCGGTGTCCAACGTCGTTGAGCCTCGAAACCGCGACGCGTGGAAAATGGCCGACGCGATCCACAACCTCGGCGAAACTGCAGTGAGCATCCTCGATCACGCATGAAACTCTCTCTCGGCTTTTCGTCCTGCCCGAACGATTGCTTCATGTTCGACGCGATCGTCAACCGGCGGATCGACCTCGAAGGCCTGGAGTTTTCGGTCCGGATGGCCGACGTGGAAGCACTGAACAAAGCCGCGTTTGCGGGCGAGGTGGACGTCACCAAGCTGAGTTGTCATGCGTACGCGTACTGCGCCGGCGCCTACGTGCTGCTCGACGCGGGCAGCGCACTGGGAAGGAACTGCGGACCGCTGCTCATTTCCAAACGAACGGTCTCCGAGGAAGAAGTTGCGGGAGGAAAGCTCAGGATCGCGATTCCTGGCACATACACGACGGCGAATTTTCTTCTCGGTCTGGCGTTCCCTGACGCGCGGAACAAAACGGAGTTGGTGTTTTCAGCCATCGAACCGGCGCTGCTGGATGAGCAGTACGACGCGGGGCTCATCATCCACGAGAACCGCTTCACCTACGAAGCGAAGGGACTGAAGAAGATCATCGACCTCGGCGAATTCTGGGAGCGCGAAACAGGCGCGCCGATCCCGCTCGGCGGCATCGTCATCAAGCGATCGCTGTCCGACGCTGTGAAGCAGACCGTGAACCGGGTGTTGCGACGCAGCGTGGAATATGCGTTCGCACATCGCGCGGACAGCCTTCCATACGTGCGCGCGCACGCGCAGGAAATGAGCGAAGACGTGATGTACCGGCACATCGATCTGTATGTGAACGAATACTCCGTCGATCTCGGCGTAGAAGGACGACGCGCGGTGCAATTGCTCTTCGGGCGGGCCAGCGCGGCGGGCATCATTCCAGCTGTGAGAGATGGGCTGTTTCTCGATTCCTAGAGGGATTTTTGATCGGATG
>MNEX01000208.1 GCA_001917905.1 Acidobacteria bacterium 13_1_40CM_65_14 | reverse complement strand
AAGGTCGTTCGTTACGTGCAGGAACGGCGGCGTTAGCGCTTTTTTCTCGTCAGCGGCGTGCGTGATCCGCAACGCTGATCAAACACAAAGGACACAAAGGGAGCTACACCGGATCGGAAACGGCTCTAGCCACACGCTCGCGCAGGTCGCGAAGCGTGTCCCGGTCATGCCGACATCGGCAATTCGGAGATTCGCCAGCTCCTCGGTACAGACGACCCTGTGAGGCCGTCACGTTTGCTAAAGAAGTGGGTCGACCTCGGCCTTCTTGTCGTTGGTAATCCTGCGGCCGCCAAACAGAGCCGTCGTTATCGGCGGCCTGGAGCATCTCTAACGCCCGACTTGTTTTCAGGGGCCCCCGGAAAACAAACGAGGCCGCTCTCGTAAGCCTACTTGTTTCAGTGTGTTGCGGCGCGGCGCATTTTCGCATGGCAGATCCGTCAACGAAATGGCCCGAGTTTCGAGAAGAGTAACAACGGTCCGGGAATTTGGTCGGACGACGAGCTGAGGCGTCACGCGGCCGTTCGCCTCACACTCCAGACAGCGCCGCCGAATACATTCGCACGAGATTCGCGATGACGAACGAGGAGTCCGGCTGAAGCCGGACCCCACGTACGACGGAGAGGGTACGCGGCTCGCCGATCGCAAACCGGCGCTCGATTGTCGGAAATGATCGCCGCGACCTCTCCACCACAGAGGACACGGAGGACAGGAGGTTCAACCCTGAAGAAAAAGCGTATAGCCCCTCTGTCCCCCGTGTCCTGGGTGGTGGAGAGCTCTAATTCTGCAACGCGCTTTAGCCCTGCGAAAGTGCTGTCGCGAGGTCGCGGATGTTCGCGATCTTCTCCACCGACTCGATTGCGTCGAGCGCGCGGCGGATGCGGTCCGTGGGGAGCACGAGGCTCGCGCAGTCGGTGAACTTCGCGTGCAGGTCGGCGCGTGTGAACGGATTCTCCGGTCCTCCCCGATAGCGCTCGTCTGAGGTCTGCGTGAGCCTGCGGCCGTCCTTCAACTCGACGACGACCACGCTGCGCATCTTGTCGAACCCGCGCGCCTCGATCTCCTGGTCGAAGATCGTCTCGACCTTCGCCATCATTGCCTGCACCGGCGCCGAGGCGACGAACTCGTCGGTGAACTCGCGGATGCCGGCGCGCCGCCGCAGCAGGATGCTCGACATCATGAACGGCAGGCAGAACTTCGCTTCGAGCTCGGTCTTCGCGGTTTTGTAGCGCAGCGGGTTGAGGATGTTCGACCCGGCGCGGACCGCCACGCGCGCCACCTGCTCCGGCTTCACGTCGTGATCCGTCACCAGCTTCAGCATCGCATCCATCGTCGGATGACCGAGCGAGCCGCACGGGTACGGCTTGAACGAGACCCCGGGATCGACGATTGAGAACGGTTGACCGAGCGTCCCCGTGATGCGCGGCAGGTCGGCGCCGCCGCCGAGCACCTGAAAGAATCCCCATTCGCCGTCGAGCGCGTCGTCTCCAGCCGTGAAGCCGCGCGACGCGAGCTCCGCGGCGGTGACGCCGTTCTCCGCCGCGCGTCCCGCGTGCAGCGGCTTGGTCATCGATCCGAAGTTCACGCGAATCCCGCTGCTCATGCTGGCGGCGATGCCGAGCGCATGCGCGGTTTGCGCCGGCGCAAGCTTCAACAGCTTCGCCGCGCTCGCGGCCGCGCCAAACGTGCCGAGGGTCCCAGTGCTGTGGAAGCCGCGAAGGTAGTGGTCAGGCTTGATCGCTTCGGCGATCTTGCACTCCACCTCGAATCCGGTGAGGAACGCTTCGAGAAACGTCCGGCCCGACACGCCGAGCCGCTCGCCGACCGCCAGCGATGACGCGAGAACCGGCACGGTCGGATGCGTGAGCAAGCCGAACACGCGATCGGGCGTCGACGACAGCTGCGTGTCGTCGTAGTCCATCGCATGGCCGCTCGCGGCGTTCGCGAGCGCCGCCTGCGCGGCGGTCGCGCTCATCTTCTCGGGACCGAGGACTGTCCCCTCGCTTCGACCGCCGCACACTTTCACGTACTCACGCACGATCGCGCTTCCGTGGACGGTCGCGCCGGCGAGTACCACACCGCAGCCATCGATGAGGCACCGTTTCGCCTCGGCGATAGCCTTGTCGGGGATGTTGTCGAAGCGGGTGTTGTCGATGAAGGCGGTAACAGCTTTCGTCACGCCGGTGGGGAAGACGCGTGGTCGTTGGTCGTTAGTCGTTGGTCGTTGGTCGTTAGGCGTTGGTCGTTGGTCGTTCGCGCCTGGTCCCGCCTGCTGTGGGTAAGCGAGGGGAGCAGCAACGGTACCGAGCGACCCACCGGTGAGCAGCCGGAGGAACTCCTGACGAGTCACGCCGCTAGTCTACTTCTCGGTGAAAAATGCAACCACGAAGAAATGCAACCACGAAGACCCGAAAACCTCGAGTACAAGAACGCATTCTTCGTGCCTTCGTGGTTGCCGTTTGGTTACCTCGTTTAATTAATGGAGCGTGATCTCTTCCGAGTCGAATCCGTCGAGCACCCACCCCTCGTCGAGCAGCGTGCGCTCGATCATCGCGTGGCGCTGAAACGCGGTGAGCGCATCGTCGAAGCGCTCGATGGCGCGGCGCGTCGGATTCCACTCCGCAGGCACGCGCAATTCGTATTCGCGGTCCTCGCCGGTCAGCGCCAGCTCGCACACGACCGTCTCGTCCTCGTCTCGACGGAAGGTCCAGCGCAGTACACGGATGTGGCGGTGATTGTGCCGATTGCGTTCAAGGGGCGGTGCGTACGTCTCGATGGTCGAGATTGTCGTCACGCGGTTCATGCCTGAACCGTTCGCAAGGAGGATGCCAGGGGACTACGTATGCCACACCACTTTCCGTCGCGCATGGCGGCGACGTTCGCGATGGCCGCCGCCGTGCGCCGCGCCCTTCGCCGCCACCCGCGGTTTCAGCAGCGTCTCGAGATCCTCGCGCAGCCGATCGTTGACCTTGCCCTCACGATCGATCGCCCACTGCAACAGCGACCCCCCGATCATCGTCTGCACCGCTCGCGCGAGACGCGTGGTGTCGCGGCATACCAGATCGCCCTCGGCGATGGCTTCGTCCAGCAGCGCCTTGAGGTCGGCCTGCATCCCACGCGAATGCGCGTGCGCATGCTTGTGGAACTCGGGGTCGGTGAGATCGAGCTGCAGAAACGCGACGCTGTTGGCCAGCATCTCCGGCGTCTGCGCCATCGCCGCCATGCAATCGGCCGTGGCGTACACGGCGGCGATTGCCGACTTGCTGCTCTTGCGAATTCGCGCGAATTCCTCGGCGAGTCCTGACGACCCGCTGGCGGCGAATGCGAGGAGCAGCCCGCGCTTCGATCCGAAGCGCTGCACCAGTGTCGCCGCGGAGACCTTGGCCTCCTTCGCGACGTCGGCGAGCGTCAGGTTTGGTCCCAGGCGCATGACGACACGGTGGGCGGCCGCGAGAAGGTCGGCGTCGCTGGTGGCTTTGGGGCGCGGGCTCATCAGAACTCAGAACTCAGAACTCAGAACTCAGAACTCAGAACTCAGAACTCAGAACTCAGAACTTAGAACTCAGAACTTAGAACTCAGAACTTAGAGATTATAAATGGCCATTCACTTTCCGCTTGATTAGTAAATGACCGTTCATTTATGATGCGCGGCCATGTTGGACACGCCGCCTCTGGCGGCACATGTCGCGGTCGTCGCCGGCGCCACACGCGGCGCCGGACGAGGCATCGCCTGCATGCTCGGCGAGGCGGGCGCGACCGTGTACTGCAGCGGCCGCAGCACGCGCGATCGTCCGCCGGCCACCGGCACCTACGCCGGCCGCACCGAGACGATCGAGGAAACGGCAGAGATGGTGACCACGCGTGGCGGCAGCGGCATCGCCGTTCGTGTCGATCATCTCGTGCCGGCGCAGGTCGAGGCACTCTTCGCGCGCGTCCGCGCCGATCACGGCCGCCTGGATGTGCTGGTCAACGATATCTCGGAAGGGGAGCTCCACGACTGGCAGCCGTTCTGGAAGGTGTCGCTCGACAAAGGATTCCGGGCGCTGCGGCAAGGCGTGCACTCGCACATCATCACCAGCCACTACGCCGCGCCGCTGATGATCGAGCGGCGCCGCGGTCTCATCGTCGAAGTCGGTGACGGCGACACGCTCGGCTACCGGCAGACGTTGTTTTTCGATCTCGTGAAGATCAACGTGAGCCGGCTCGCGTATGCGATGGCCGAGGAGCTGGCGCCGCACGGCGTCGCGGTGGTCGCTCTCTCGCCCGGCTTCATGCGCACGGAGATGATGCTCGAGCACTTCGGCGTCACCGAAGCGAACTGGCGCGACGGTGCGAAGAAGGATCCGAATTTCATCGCGTCCGAGACGCCGTTCTTCGTCGGCCGCGCGGTCGCCGCGCTCGCCGCCGATCCCGGTGTGCAGAAGAAATCGGGCGGTCTCTACAGCTCGTGGGGACTCGCGAAGGAGTACGGCTTCACCGACATGGACGGCTCACGGCCCGACATCGGCGCGCAGATCGATTTCGAGGCGTACATCGCAAACGCCGCGAAGACGCCGTTTCAATGGAGGATCGTGCCGCGATGAACGCGCCTGCGGCCCGAGCGAGGCGCCGGAGGGAAGCGCCGCGGAGCGGCGCCGCCGAGTGAGAGCGAGCGGGGGTGGGGGCCCCGCGAGCATTGGACAAGAAGAGAACGCGCCGCGTCCGCTACCAGGTCGCGATGAGTCTGGACGGCTACATCGCCGGACCCAACGGCGAGGCGGACTGGATCATCAGCGACCCTGAGATCGATTTTCGCGCACTGTTCGCGCAGTTCGACACGTTCCTCGTCGGACGGAAGACGTTCCAGGCGATGGCCGGCGGCGGCATGAGCGCCGGGCGCGGCACGAAGACGATCGTGTTTTCTCGAACGCTGAAGCCGCGCGACTATCCAGGCGTGACCATTGTGTCGGACCGGATTGAGGAAACGGTCACCGCCCTGCGGGCGGAGACGGGAAAGGACATTTGGCTCTTCGGCGGCGGGTCGCTCTTTCGCAGCCTGCTCGATGCCGGCGTGGTCGACAGCGTCGAAGTCGCCATCGTGCCGGTGCTTCTCGGAGACGGCATCCCGCTGCTTCCGGCTCCGGCTCATCGCGCCTCACTGAAGCTGACAGGGCACAAGATCTACAAGAGTGGCATCGCGCTGATGGAGTACGCCGTCACCGCGGATCGCAGTTGACGTTCATCGTTTCCGGACGACTGCCGGAAAGACGACGTCGGCGGAGGTTTCAGGACAGATCGTGCGCGCGTGAAATCTGAAGCGACCCGTGCGAGCGGGCGTGACGCCGCCGTATCCGATCATGTCGTTGGACAGACGGAACAGCGGCGGATCGACCTCCTCGACCTCGAGCATGACAGGCACCGGAGGAAGCGGCCGGCCGGCGGCATCGACCGCGACGATGCGCAGCGACGAGAACTCGAACCACTCGCCGACATACAGGGTGACGCGATCTTTTTCGACGAGGCGTGCGGGCGAAGGCGCCCGCGCGCAGATATCCGCCATGGCCGGCACAGAGAACATTCTGTAAGCGGCGTCGATCGTCGTTCGCTCGTTCGCCGCCGTCCACGCCTCGGCGACCGTCGGCCATCCCCACCACACCGGTGTGGCCGCCGGATTCTGCAGCAGCCACAGAATCAGCGCGAGCACCATGGGGGCCCTCAGCGGATCCGCACCCGTGACTGCTCGCGCATGAACTGCTGGACGTAGTACGGTCCGCCGGTGCCGCGCCCGGTGGAGCCGCTCGCTTTCCAGCCGCCGAACGAGTTGATGCCGGGCCACGCGCCGGTCGTCGCGCCGGCGCGGCGGTTCGCGTACGTCACGCCTGCCTGGATGCGGTTGAAGAACTGCTCGATCTCGCGCTCGTCCTCCGAGAAGATGCCGGCGGTGAGGCCGTACTCCGTGCTGTTCGCGAGATCGATCGCCTCGTCGAGCGTCATGACGTCGCCGATGACGGTGATCGGGACGAACAGCTCCTCGCGGAACAAAGGATGACTGGTCGGCAGACCGTCGATGATCGTCGGCTCGACGAAGTAGCCGTGCGCGAGCTCGCCCTCGGTGAGCCGGCGCCCGCCGGTGAGGATTGTCCCGCCGTCGGCCTTCGCCTGCGCGATCGCGCGCTCGTAAGTTTTGACCGCGTCCTCGTTGATCACCGGTCCGAGGTAGACGTCACGGTTCAGCGGATTGCCGACCTTGATCTGCTTCGTCTTCTCGACGAGCAGCCGCACGAACTCGTCGCGGATCGCCTTCGTGACGTAGACACGCGAGCAGGCGGAGCACTTTTGTCCCTGCGCACCGAACGCCGAGCGCATCACGCCGTCGGCCGCTTTGTCGAGGTCCGCGGACTTCATGATGAGCGCAGGATTTTTTCCGCCCATCTCGATCACGAGCGGTCGCGGAATCGGCCGCGTCGCGTTGTCGCGGATCAACTTCATCCCGACTTCCTTCGAACCGGTGAAGACGATGCCGTCGATGTCCTTGGTGTCGATGAGCTCCTGGCCCGCGGTGCTGCCGCCGCCGGTGACGAAGTTGAACACGCCGTCGGGAATGCCCGCGGCCTTCATCATTTCGTACAGCGTGTAGCCGAGGAGCGGCGTCACCGACGCCGGCTTGAACACGACGGTGTTGCCCGCGACGAGCGCGCCGCCGGAGGGTCCCGCCGCCAGCGCGAGCGGAAAGTTGAACGGCGAGATGACCGCCCACACGCCGTACGGCCGCAGCACGCTGGAGTTTTCTTCACCGGGCCCGAGCGTGTCGAGCTTCGTCGCGAAACCCTCGTGCTTTTCCATCTGGATGCAGTAGTACTCGATGAGATCCGCCGACTCTTCGACGTCGCCGACGCATTCGAGGCGGTTCTTCCCGGCCTCGTAGCCCATCAGCGCCGACAGTTCCCAGCGGTGATCGCGGATCTTGTCCGCGACTTTTTTCAGGAGCGCGACGCGCTCGCGCCACGGCTTCGCGCTCCACGCCGGATACGCGGCCTTGGCCGCGGCGATGGCGTCGCGAACCTGATCGCGACTCGCGCTCTGGAACTTGCCGAGCAGGATGCGCGTGTCGATCGGGCTGCGATCGTCGAACTCGCTCGACGCCTTCACGTCCTTGCCGCCGATGACGAGCGGATAGCTCTTGCCGAACGTCGACTTGACCTGCTCGATCGCGGTGTCGAGCTCGCGATGCAGATCCTCCATACGATCCGCGGTCATCGTCGCGTAGGTGATCTTTGTTTGCGTCGCCATCGTGTCCTCTTTGTTTACTCTCTCGCGGGGCCCCACCCCCGCTCGCTGATGCCTCGCACGCTACGCGCTGGCGCGCTAGCGTGCTGGCATGGCCGCAGGCGCCGCCCCGAGAATAGCTCCTGCACGATCGAGCGCGGCGGCGAGCCGTGCTACCTGATCCGTCAGACGGGCCCGATCGCCGGCGTCGATCGCTTCGGCGATGCCAGGCAGCACTTCAGGAGCGTAGGTGGGCTTCGGCGCATAAATCAAATGACGATACCACGGCCGGCCGGGAATGCCGTCGCGATCGACGAGCGCGCGCTCCGCCATCATCAGCGCGCGTGTGACCGCTGCGGTTGCAGACCCGCCCGCGGTCGGTGCGGCGAGCAACGCCTCGGTGCGCGCGGCCATCGCCCGCGCGGCCCGCGCGAACCGATCCGCCGCCGATTCGAGCGGCGCGAACGTCGCGCGATCGTCTGACTTTGCACGAGCGATCGCGTCCTTCACGAACTCGGCGAGCCGATCCGCGTACGCGCGATAGTCGAGCGGCACGACGTCGGCGTTGGCGAGCCGCAGCGCCATGACGCCCCACAACCGCGCCATCGCGGCGTGATACAGGAATTTCGGATCGCCGAACTTCGTCATCCACGTGTGGTTGTCGTACATCGAGTGATAGACGCCGTACGGACCGGTGAATGACATGTCGACGACAGGGATGCCGAGGTAGTTGAGGAAGACGGTGTAGTCCGATCCGCTGCCGAGACGATTGTTGACAAGATCGCTGCCGGTGCCGCCCGGCAGCGCACCGCCTTCGTGCGTGCCTCGTCGATGCGCCTCCGCGATCGATCGGCGGCTGTCGGGATCGATCACCGCATCGGCGGCTTCCGTGACGAGCCGATTGAGCGACGGCACCGCCGCCGCGCCGAAGTTGATCCCCGACGCCGAGCTGTCCACGTTGAGATAGGCGACGGCGTGCTCGCTGAGCGTCGCCGCGTGCTGCTCGCCCCATTCGGTCGACGAGGTCAGCGTAAACTCCTCCGCGTCCCAGCTCGCGAAGACGATCGTCCGCTTCGGCCTCACGCCCTGCCTGGCGAGCGCGCCAAGCGATCGCGCGAGCTCCATCATCGAGGCGGTGCCGCTCGACGGATCGACACCGCCGTACACCCACGCGTCGCGATGATTGCCGGCGATGACAAGTTGATCCGGGAAGGTGGTGCCGGTGATGCGGCCGGTGACGGTCCAGATCGGGCGAACCTTGTCGTCCATCTGGACGCGCAGGCGCACGCGCGCAGCGCTAGGGCCGACGTGATACGTGATCGGCAGTCCGCCTTGCCACGACGCCGGTGCTTCGGGCCCGCGCAGCGCCTCGAGCAGCACGCGCGCGTCCTTCCACGACAGCGGCGCGCTCATGATCTTCGGCAGTGACACCGCGTCGGCACGTGCGATCCGTTTCGCGCCGGGCGTCGACGCCCAGCCCGGGGTCAACGGATCACCAGGCACGCGGAAGTCGTACACGACGCCGCCGCGCTGAATGTGACTCTCCGGTCCCCACGGGCCCTCCGGATACGTCTTCCCCTTCTTGAACCCATCGTCTGCGGGATCCGAGTAGATCAGGATGCCGGCGGCGCCGCGCTGCTCCGCGGTCAGCGCCTTGAATCCGCGATAGCTGTACGGCACGGAGTAGCGAACCAGCGCGATCTTGCCTTTGATGTCGATGCCGCGTTCGGCGAGCCAGTCGTAGTCGGCGGGGTTGCCGCTGCCGGCGTACACGAGCGGTGCGGTGACGTCGCCCGATGCGGAGTACGCGTGGTACGGAAGACCCACGTCGCGCGTGGAAAACGGATCGCCGGCGACCGGTTCTTCCTTGAGCGACGCGCGCCACAGTGTGGGCGCCATCGTTTCGACGATCGTCTCGGTCGCGTACGGCAGGAAGACCTCATGTTCGGTGATCTCGATCTCGTCGAGCCCGTACTCGCGCCAGCGATCGCGCACCCAATCCGCGAGCACACGATCGCGCGGCGAGCCGGCGACGTGCGGCTCCGCAGTGAGGAACGCGTGCGCGGCGCGAGCGTGCTCGGGAGAGGGCAGCGTCTGGAAGCGTCGCTCGATCGATCGCTCAGTGGCAGAGGAGCGGGCGGTGAAGCCGTAGATTCGACCGCTTGCTGATTCGGGCGCCGACTCAACACAAAGGACACAAAGGACACAAAGGATCAACCCTGCTCTCAAAACGGTGTGTACCTTTGTGTCCATGGTGTCCTTTGTGTTGATGCAGCGGGCGAGTTATTTCCGAAGCGACTTGATGATCTCCTTTGCTGAGAGTGCCCCGGCTCTTGCATCCAGGCCTGTGCCGGGATGCGCGCCCGAGCCACACATATAAAGGTTGCGGACCGGCGTCGCATAACGTGCAAAACCGAGCAGCGGGCGTGTGACGAACAACTGATCGAGCGCGAGCTCGCCGTGGAAGATGTGACCGCCGGTCAGGCCGTACGTGCGCTCGAGATCCAGCGGTGTGATCACCTCGCGCGCCACGATAGACGATTCGAAGCCGGGCGCATAGCGTGCGATCGTGCGAGTCGCGGCGTCGCCAAGGCGATCGCGCTCGGCGTCCCAGGTCGTGCCGCGCAGGTGATACGGCGCGTATTGGACGTACGCCGAGACGACGTGCCGGCCCGCGGGCGAGAGGAACGTGTCGGTGAGCGACGGAATCGTGAGCTCGATCCACGGCGCCTCTGCGAAGCCGCCGTACTTCGCCGCGTCGAAGGCGCGCTCGATGGCATCGATGTCTCGCGCAAGCCGGATGCGTCCCGACAACGCCGCCGTGTCGGACACACCTGTGAATGTCGGCAGCGATGACACGGCGTAGTTGACCTTCGCGAGCGCGCCGTGCGCGCGGATGTTCTGCACGCGGCGCACGAGCTCCGGCGCCAGATGAATCGGATCCACGAGGCCGAGCAGCGTCCGCTTCGGATCGAGGTTCGACGCGACCGCGCGTGCCGTGATGTGCTCACCGGACGCGAGCGTCACACCGGTCGCGCCGCCGTCAGCGCCCACGTCAATCTGCGTGACGTCCGCGCCGGTTCTGATTTCGACGCCGGCCTCACGCGCGGCTGCGGCCAGCGCATCGGCCACGGCACCGGTCCCGCCTTTCGCGAACCAGCTGTTCGCGATCGGCTGTCCTTCACCCGCGCCGAGCAACAACAGGACCGCGGCGCTGCCGGCGGACCACGGTCCGAGAAACGAGCCGAGCACGCCGCCGGCGGCGAGCGTGGCGCGCAGCGGCTCGCTCTCGAACCACTCGGCGGCCAGATCCGCGACGGCCATCGGCATCCACCGGATCAGCCGGTACGCGTCCGCTTTGCCGAGCGCGCGGAACTGGCGGCCCGTCTTCAGCAGCTCGATCAAATCGCCGGCCGTGGGATCGTCGATCGACGGCGGCGCCGAACCGAGGACTCCACGCAGCACGCCGCTGATTCGCGCGAAGCTGTCGAGAAACGTTGGATACTGCTCGGCGTCCTTCGCCGACCATGAACGGATCTCTGCCGACGCGCGTGTTGGATCGTGCCACAGCGTCAGCGGGCGGCCGTCGAGAGGGGGCGCACAGACGTCAGCCTCGGGCCGGATGATGCGCAGACCATGGCGCTCGAGCGCCAGCGCGCGGACGATCGCCGGATCGATCGCAGCCGCGTGGGCGAGCGTCGGACACCGAAAACCCGGTGCGAGCTCGGTGGTCCGCGCGCAGCCGCCGACGCGATCGGATCGCTCGAGGACGAGCGTCTTCAATCCGGCCTTCGCAAGGACGCTCGCGGCCACGAGGCCGTTGTGGCCAGCGCCGATGACGATCACGTCAAACATCGTCACGTCGCCTTGCCACGAATGCACGAAACCACGAAACCACGAAACCACGAAAAAGAACCTAAGTGTTTCGTGTTTTCGCGTTTTCGTGTTTTCGTGGCTTCGTGGGTGATCACGAGCGCTGTCCCAGGATGCGAAGCGCCGCGTTGCGTCCAGATCGAAGTCGTACTGAAGTCAGACTCGAGTCCGACTTGAGTCCGACTCGAGATATTTGGTGACAATTGGCGGGTCATCGCGTTTGGCCGAGGATTCTGAGCGCGGCGTTGCGTCCCGGCGCTCCCATGATCCCGCCCCCGGGATGCGTCGCCGATCCGCACATCCACAGATTTCGAATCGGCGTGTTGTATTGCGCCCACCCGGGCACCGGCCGCGCGAAGAAGAGTTGCTCGAGCGTCAGCTCGCCCTGGAAGATGTTGCCTTCGGTGAGCCCGAACTCGCGCTCGAGATCGAGCGGGGTCAGCACCTGCCGGTGCAGGATGATGTCGCGGATGTTTGGCGCGTACTCGGCGATTGTGTCGATGACGGTGTCGCCGAACGCCTCGCGCTGGTCATCCCAGGTGCCGGACGCGAGCTTGTACGGCGCGTACTGCACGAAGCACGACAGGATGTGCTTGCCCGGCGGCGCGACGGACGGATCGGTGAGTGTCGGGATGACCATGTCGATGTACGGCCGCCGCGAGTATTGGCCGTACTTCGCCTGGTCGTACGCGCGCTCCATGTAGTCGACGCCCGGCGAGATGGACAGCGCTCCGCGCAGATGCGGCCCTTCGCCCGGCAGACATGTGAAGTTCGGCAGCGCGTCGAGCGCGAGGTTCACCTTGCCCGACGATCCGCGGAACTTGTAGCGCCGGACTTCTTCTAGAAAATCGGGTGGCAAGTCTCCCGCATCCAGAAATTTCAGGAACGTGAGATTGGGATCGACACTCGACACCACGAGAGTCGCGTCGAGCTCGTCGCCGTTGGCGAGGACGACCCCGTTGGCCTGATCGCCGTGCACGCGGATGTGCGCGACCGGCGCCTCGGTACGGATCTCCACACCGGCTTCTTGCGCCGCGCTCGCGATCGCATTCGAGATCGCGCCGGTGCCGCCCCGCGCGAATCCCCACGAGCGGAACGCGCCGTCGATCTCGCCCATGTAGTGGTGGAGCAGCACGTACGCGGTGCCCGGCGAGCGGACGCCGAGAAACGTCCCGATAATCCCCGACGCCGACATCGTCGCCTTGAGCACGTCGGTCTCGAACCACTGATCGAGGAAATCGACCGCGCTCATCGTCATCAGCTGGACCTGGTTGTAGCGATCGACGTCGGCGAGCCCGCGGAAGCGCCGGACGAGGAACAGCAGCTTCATCAGCTCGCGGGGATCGAGCGACATCGGATCGGGCGGCGTCATGTTCAGGATCGGCTTGACGAACCGCGCCATCTCGACCATCGCCTTGCCGTACTCGTCGTACGCCTCGGCGTCGAGCTTCGAATGGCGCGCAATCTCGCGGCGCGTCTTCGCGTGATCGTTCACGCGCCAGAGGTAGTCGCCGTTCGGCATCGGCGTGAACGTGCCGTCGAGCGGCAAAATCTCGAGGCCGTGCCGCGGCAGATCGAGGTCGCGGATGATCTCCGGCCGCAGCAGCGACACGACGTAGGAGCACACCGAGAACCTGAAGCCGGGAAACACTTCTTCCGTGACGGCCGCGCCGCCGACGACGTGGCGCCGTTCGAGGACGAGCACCTTGCGGCCGGCTTTGGCCAGATAGGCAGCGGCCGTCAGTCCGTTATGGCCGCCACCGATGACAATCGCGTCGTATCTCATGGCGGATTGAGGATTGCGGATTGCGGATTGATTCTTGATTGTCGATTCCCGTCGATTGCGGATTTGATTGTTGATTGCCGGTTACAGGCGTAGCGCAGCCCTTCTTGACCGCCGTAGCCTTGGCGAAGGCGGTCAGGGCTGCCGGGGCGTTGGTGGATTACAACCCGCAGCTGCGGGTTTCGTTGCTCACGACGAGCGCGTGCAGAAACAGATGAAAGTTCATGACCGGCCGACGCGCGAAGTCTACTTCGCGGTCGGATCCTTGTAAACCGTGCCGCCTTTCATCACGAACGTGACCCGCTCGAGGTGGGTGATGTCGCGCAGCGGATCGCCGGGCACCGCGATGAGGTCGGCGAATTTTCCGCTCTCGACGGTGCCGACGCGATCGCTCCAGCCCATGATCTCGGCGGCCGTCTTTGTCGCCGACACGATCGCGGCCATCGGCGACTGGCCGAGGCGGACCCGATACCCGAACTCGCGCGCGTTCTGGCCATGCGGCACGACGGCGGCGTCGGTCGCAAAGCCGATCGGCAGCCCGGCCTTCAGCACCATCTGAAACGACTTGTCCTTCAACTCCTTGATCTGCTTCGACCGCGCCTTCTCGGACTCGGGCACGTTCGCGTTCGCCGAGATCGATTCGCTCGTGTACAGCGTCGGCACGAAGTACGTGTGATGCGCGCGCAGCAGCTCGACCGCCTCGTCGTCCATCATGCTGCCGTGATCGACCGTGCGCACCCCGGCACGGATGCCGGCTTTGATCCCGTCGGTGCCGTGCAAGTGTGCGGCGACGTGCTTGCCCCAGCGCGCCGCTTCTTCCACCGCGACGTGCATCTCCTGTTCGCTGTACTGCTGCGAGCCGGGAGGCGCGCCTTTCGACAGCACCGCGCCGGTGCCGAGAATCTTGATGAAGTCGGCGCCTTGCTTGAGATTCGTCCGCACGGCCTTGCGGATTTCGTCCGGACCGTCGGCAAGGTTTCGTACGATCGGTACGTCGACGAAGATCGAGAACTGACGCGCGTCGCCCGCGCCGCCGGTCGGGGACACGTAATTCCCAGACACCATCAGCCGGGGCCCCGGCACGATCCCTTCGTCGATTGCCCTTCGCAGATCGATGTCGGTGTACGGCCACGTCGGTCCCATGTCGCGGCAGCTCGTGAAACCGGCTATCAGCGTGACGAGCGCGTTGTGCGCGCCGTGCAGGGCGGCTTGACCGGGTGTCGTTTTCAGCAGCTCGTCTTCCCAGTGGACGCCGGTGCTCGTGAGGTGCGTGTGGAGATCGATGAGCCCCGGCAGCAGCGTCGAGTCGCCGAGATCGATGACGCGGGCGCCGGCAGGCGGTGACGCGCCGCCGATCGATTCGATGCGATCGCCGCGAATGACGACGACCGCGGGAGCGATGACGGCGCCGCCGCGGCCGTCGATGAGCCGCGCGGCACGCACCGCGACGAGCGCCGGCGGCGCGGATTGCGCGCTGAAGAAGGTGAGTGCGGCGGCGATCGCAAAGATGTGTCTCATGACGGCGCTTATAATACTCGCGCGCCTGCGGCCATGCCCCGCGCGCAGGCGCGAAGCGCCAAGCGCGAGGCATCAGCGAGCGGGGGTGGGGCCCCGCGAGAAAGTAAAGAATGTCCATCGGCACTGCCTTCCACGAACGCACCTTCGCGCTCGCCGAGAGCTTGAACTACCGCGAGTGGTCCGGCTATTACGCCGTCAGCGCGTACGAAGCGCACCACGAGCACGAGTACAACGCCATCCGCAACGCGTCGGCGCTCATCGACGTCTCGCCGCTCTTCAAATACATCGTCCGCGGCCGCGACGCGACGAAGCTCGTCGACCGCGTGATCACGCGCGACGCCTTCAAGCTCGCCGTCGGGCAGGTCTACTACACGCCGTGGTGCGACGAGCACGGCAAGGTGATCGACGACGGGACCGTGACGCGCGTGTCGGAGGACACGTATCGCTGGACCGCGGCGGATCCAAGTCTGCGCTGGTTCACGCAAAACGCCATCGGTCTCGACGTGACGATCGAGGACATCTCCGAGCAGGTCGCGGCGCTCGCGCTGCAAGGGCCGACGTCTGGCCGTCTGCTCGACGCCGTCGCCGACGCGGACATCCGCAACCTCAAATATTTCCGAATGACGCGCGGCTCGATCGCCGGCGTGCCAGTCGAGATCTCGCGCACCGGCTACACGGGCGATCTCGGGTACGAAATCTGGATGCCGTGGGATCGCGCGGTCGATGTGTGGGACGCGCTGATGCGCGGCGGACGGCCGTTCGACATCCATCCGGCCGGTATGCTCGCGCTCGACGTCGCGCGGGTCGAGGCGGGACTGCTGCTCATCGACGTCGATTTCAACAGCAGCAAGAAGGCGCTCATCGAGTCACAGAAGTACACACCATTCGAGATGGGCCTCGGCCGGCTCGTGCAGATCGAGAAGCGGCCGTTCGTGGGCCGCGCTCCGCTCCTCGACGAATACCGCCGCGGCTCCGCGCGCCAGATCGTCGGCCTCGACATCAGTTGGCTGGCGGTGGAGAAACTGTACGACGATCTCGGCATGCCGCCGCAGATTGCCTCGACCGCCTCACGTGTCGCCGTGCCGGTCTATAAGAACGGCCGTCACGCCGGCCGCGCGACGACGACGACGTGGTCGCCGGTGTTGAAGAAGCTGATTGCGCTGGCGACCGTGTCGGCGCCGTACTTCGCGCAAGGCACGACGGTCGAAATCGAGGTGACGGTCGAAGCCGTGCGGCATCGCGTCCCGGCGACGGTCGTGAAGACGCCGTTCTTCAAGCCGCCGCGGAAGACGGCGGCGCTCGGTTCAGGATAAACCGTCGCGCCCGCGGCAGCCCCAAGAGCGCGTTGCAGAATCAAGCTCTCCACCACGGAGGACGCGGGGGACGCGGAGGAACAATCCCGTTTCGAACAGGTTTGAACCTCCTATCCTCCGTGTCCCCCGTGGTGGCGAGCCTACCGTTCCGCTTCGCGCCTGACAATCTCGTCGAAGCTCCAGAGCAACTCTTCGCGCTCCGAGTACGGTCCGGGCTGGTACACGCGCGACTGAATGCCCGCCTGCGACTGCTCGGCGATCCACCAGTCCTCGCGATTCGTGACGTCCCAGAACTCGATTGCATCGTCGGCCTGAAAGTCCGGCTTCGCGAGCTCGGTGGGATGGAAGTGCCACTCGCAGACGATCTCGGTCCGGTTGTGCGCGCGCGGCCACAGCGTGTGCGTCATCACGTAATCGGGATGCAGGCTGAGGAGGAAGTTCGGATAGATCGAGTAGTAGACGACCTGCTGCCGTTGCGACTCGGTCAGGCCGGGCAGGTACTCGCGACGCCGCCGGCCGTCGATGCTCATCGTCTCGACGTTCTCGCGGAATCCCATCGCCCCGCCGCAGTAGCACGCCGTCGGCGCGACGTTCTCGGCGCCGAGATAGTGATGCAGCTTGTTCAGCGCCGGGTGCAGGTTCGGGCAGTGGAGACACTCGTTGAAATTGAGGATGATCAATTTCCAGTTCGCCTTCACGTCGTACACGATTCGCCGGCCGAGGCGAAGATCCGCCATCCCCCACGCGCTGAACCGCTCGGGAAGATCCGCAAGTTGATCCCGCAGGGAGCGCCCGCGGCCACGCTGAGCCGAGGACGTGTGAATCCGAGGCGAAGCGTCAGCGTCAGTTCGCGCCGACGCGGGCGGGGTCCCCAACGCGGCAGCCGTATTGGGGTGCCGTGGGGCCCCGGCGCCTGTGGACAAAAGATGGCCGGGATCCAGCAACAAGAAAATATTTCCGTCCCACACTTCACAACCCGCGCGATGCAACGGGTACTCCTCCTTGGAGAATCCCGGCGGCATGTGTGGCGCCGCGAGCAGACGGCCCTCGAGGTCGTAGGTCCAGGCGTGATACGGGCATTGAATGCGTTCGACGAAGTGACCCTCCGGCTGTTCACAGATGCGCGTCCCGCGATGTCGGCAGACGTTGAACAGCGCGCGAATCTCGCCTGATCCGTCGCGCGTGACGATGACGCTGTCGTCGCCGAGCGTGCGCGTGAAGTAATCGCCGGCCTTCGGAATCTGATCGGCGCGTCCGGCGCAGATCCAGCGATTGACATAAAAACGCTCGAGCTCGGCGCGGTAGAAATCCGGATCCGCGTAGAATCGGCGCGGAAGCGTCGTATGCATGTCGAAGGGATCATACAACCGGCCCCTACGCTGCGCCGCGCGCTCGGCCGCTGGGACCTGACCGCGATCGGCGTCAACCAGGTCATCGGCGGCGCGATCTTCCTGATGCCGTCGCAAGTCGCCGCGCAAATCGCCGGAGCCTGGGCCCCGATTGGTTTCATCCTGATGGGGCTGGCCTCGCTGACGATTGCGCTGTGCTTCGCGGAAGTCGGCAGCCGCTTCGACCGCACCGGCGGTCCGTATCTCTACACACGCGCCGCCTTCGGCCGCTTCGCCGCGTTCGAAGTCGGATGGATGCAGTGGTTCACCCGCGCCTCGAGCCAGGCGAGCGTGATGGCCGGCATCGCCGTCGCGCTCGGCTACTACTGGCCGGCGGTCACGTCCGGCCTGCCGCGGACCCTCGTCCTCGTGACGATCACGTCCGCGCTCGCCTGGGTCAACGTGCGCGGCATTCGGCAGAGCGCGTGGCTCGTCAACGCGCTCACGATCGGCAAGCTCGTGCCGCTCGCGCTCTTCATCATCGCCGGCCTCGCGTTCATCGAGCCGTCGCGGCTGACGTCACTGCCGCCCATTACGATGAACCAGGCGTCGACGGCGGCACTGCTGCTGATTTTCGTCTACGGCGGTTTCGACGTCGTTCCCGTGCCGGCCGGCGAAGCGCTCGATCCACGTCGTCATATTCCGTTCGCGCTGGTCACAACGATTCTGTCGGTCATGGCCATCATGACACTCGCGCAAATCGTCGCGCAGGGCGTGCTGCCTGATCTCGCGAAGCACAGCACGCCGATCGCGGATGCAGCGGCGGTGTTTCTCGGATCGGCCGGCGCGCTGCTCGTCGGCGTCGGGTCGGTGCTCTCGATGACCGGCAACAATGCGGGGCAGGTGCTGAGCGGGTCGCGAATGCTGTACGCGCTCGCCGAGCACGGCGAGTTGCCCGCGTTCTTCGGACGTGTTCATCCGCGCTTCCGCACGCCAGCCAACGCCGTCGTCTTCACGTCGATCGTCGCGCTGCTGCTCGGCATCAGTGGATCGTTCGCCGCGATCGCCGTCGTCAGCGCGCTCGCGCGCCTCGTCACCTACACCGGTGCGTGTGCGGCGACACTGCGTCTGCGATCGCCGCAATTCGCAGCCACCGTCAAACCGGCGACCTTCATCGCTCCGTTCGGACCGGTCGTGCCGATCATCGCGATCGGCGTGTCGCTCGCCGTCGTCGCCGGCGCGACGCGACAGCAACTGCTCGGCGGCGCCGCGGCGCTCGCGGTGGGTGCGGTCCTGTTTGCGATTCAGTCAGGGCGGAAGAGGATGTGAAGAAATCACGTCAACGCAAAGGCCGCTAAGACCGCAAAAGAAGAATCTTTCGAAAAGATGCTTTGCGCGCTTTGCGATCTTTGCGTTCAACGTGATTCTTTCACAAGCTCGGAAGGCGACGGGTTAGGGCTACCAGGAAAACAGAGACTCGACCGGGCAGCTGAAACCGGCAAGGACCACCGACTCGAACTGCTCGTGAGGACCAACGCTCAGCGTGCGCTCGTAAGCGCCGTCCGCATGCGCGTAGCGATCGAGATGTTCCTTGTGCGGATCGAGCAACCAGTACTCGGACACGCCGAAGCGTGCAAAGGTCGCTTTCTTCCGTCCAAGATCGTTGCGCCGCGTGCTCGGTGACAGCACCTCGACGACAACGTCCGGAGGCGTACGGATCGCTTTATCGAGCGTGACAAACTGTCGTCGCGAAGCCTGGAAGAAACAGATATCAGGCTGGAGGACGTTGTGCTCGGTGAAGACGATGTCGATGGGTGACATGAGCACAATCCCGTCCGTGCGTTGTGCGTACTGGCGCAGGTGCGCGTACAGCTCTCCCATCGCAAGCTGATGCCTGGCCCTCGGCGCTGGACACACATACACCTCGCCGTCATAGAGCTCGTACCGGCGCCCATCGTCCGGCCAGCTCTCGAGGTCGGTGTACGTGACCTTCCGCTGCTCGATTTGCACGGGCTTCATTTTAGCATCGTCACCGACGACGTTAGCTCGGTGCGAAAGCTGTACCGGCCGTTTAGTTGTCTGTGAGTCGCTGATAACAGGATGAACAGAGCTGGAGACGATGTGTTGATGTTTGCAGATTCTGCGCTGGCGATCAGCGTGTGAGTGGGCAAGAACTGCAGTGCGTCAGTCGAAGCGAACAGCCGTCGTGTTGCCGCCGCTCACGACCACGCCGACGCGTTCGTTTGGCGCCGGTGTGTAGGCGCCGCTGTGGAGCGCGGCGAAGGCAGCGGCCCCTCCGGGTTCGGCGACGACGCGCACGCCGTCCCACAACGCGTGCTGCGCCGCACGAATCGCGTCGTCGGTGACGAGCACGACCCGCTCGATGTAGTCGCGCGCGATCGGAAACATCAGCTCGCCGACGCGCCGCGGCGCGAGTGAATCGGCGGCGATGCCGCCCGCCGGTGCATCGACCGGCCGTCCGGCTTTGAGCGCATCGGTCAGTGTGGGCGCGCCGTCCGGCTCGACGCCGACGACTCGAACGGCGCCCGCGTACCACGCCGCGATTCCGCCAATCAGTCCGCCGCCGCCCACGGCGACGAGCAGCGTGTCGAGATGCGGCGCCTGGTCGGCGAGCTCCAGCGCGAGCGTTCCCTGTCCAAGCAACGTGTGCACCTGGTCGAAGGCGTGGACCTGCAGCGCACCCGATTCCGCTGCGTAGACTTCACTCGCGGCGAGGGCTTCGGCGTAGCGGTCGCCGCCGACCGTGAGATCCGCGCCGTACGAGCGAATGCGATCGATCTTGGCGGGCGACGAGATCGCCGGGACGAAGATTTTCGCGCGGATGCCGAGGCGCATCGCCGCGAACGCGACCGCCGCACCGTGATTCCCGCCCGAGGCAGCGACGACGCCCGCAGCGGGCACGTCGCGCTGCAGAAGATTCGCGAACGCGCCGCGTGTCTTGAACGAGGCGGCGCGCTGAAACAGTTCGAGCTTGAGCGTCACGCGATCGATCGGCACGCCGACGTCGCGTCCTTCGACGTCGACGACCGGCGTGCGGCGGACGTACGGCTCGATGACCGAGTAGGTGCGCTCGATGTTCGCGCGATCGATCGCAGAGTCTAGCTCAGAAGCCGTTCGAGCTCCTCCGGATGCACGGCGCGCGTGAGCGCGTCCTTCCGATCGACGAGGCCGCGCTGGACCAGATCGGTCAGCGACTCTTCGAGCGTGAACGACCCCTGCTTGCGGGTGATCGTGATTTCCTGATGCAGGTGATGCAGCGCGTTCTTGCGGACGTGCTGCCGCGCGCCGTAGCCGACCATCAAGAGCTCCGCCGCCGGAATCACGCCGCCGCCCGACGTCGGCAACCGGGGCATCAGCGTTTGCGTGAGCACCGCCGCGAGCGCCATCGCGAGCTCCTGCCGGATCGTGTTCTGCCGCTCGAGCGGAAACGCGTCGGCAATCCGCGCGACGGTCGTCGCCACGTCGGTCGTGTGGAGGCTCGAGAACACGAGGTGCCCGGTCTCGCCCGCGGCGACCGCAATCTGCATCGTCTCCGGATCGCGCATCTCGCCGACCACGATGACGTCGGGCGCCTGGCGGAGCGCGGCGCGCAGCGCGGTGGGAAAGTCGGGCGCGTCGACGCCGATCTCCACCTGCTCGACGAGGCACCGGCGATGCTGATGCTCGTACTCGATCGGATCCTCGATGGTGATGATGTGCTTCGCGTCGCGCAGATTGATCTCGTTCACCAGCGCCGCCAGCGTCGTCGTCTTCCCCGAGCCGGTCGGGCCGCCAACGAGCACGAGGCCGCGCGGCAGGCGCGTCAACGCTTCGACGCCCGCAGGCAGTCCGAGTGAGGCGAAGCGCGGAACCGCCGACGGCAGCCGGCGAATCGCCGCGGCGGCGCGTCCCCGTTCGTGATGCAGGTTGATGCGGAAGCGGCCGAGACCGGGCACGCGAAACGATCCGTCGGCGATACCGATCTCGCGGAAGGCCGTGCGCGCGTGCGGCGGCAGCGCCGGCACGACGGCGTCGGCAATCTCCTCGCTGCCGAGCGGTCCTTCGTGCAAGGCCGCGATCGCACCGTCGATCCGCATTGCCGGGGGTGCGCCGGCCACGAGCAGCAGCTCGCTCGCGTTGCGCTCGACGACGTGCTCGAGCCATGAGCGCAGGCGCGCGGTTTGAGCATCGTCACCGGCTGCGGCCGGCGCTCGCGGCACTTCGGCGTTCAGCTCGCTGACCAGGGCGTCGAGATCCTCCGGATCGTTCATGGGCCAGATTGCGCGGCGGCCGCGTTCGCGTGCGCGGCGACGGCCTTGGCTTGACGCCTGCTGAACGCGGCGATAATCGCCTGCGTGATGGCGACCGAGGCCATCGACTGCCGGGGCAGGAGGTACACGAGCAGAAGCGCGATGGCAAAACTGACCGGCTGCAGCGACATGACAATCCCGAACCGGTGGCGTCGTGGGTCGTCGGGTTTGGACAGCAGTCCTTGCCGCTCCGCCACCTTCCACTGGATGGCCAGCAGCGACGCGAGCATGACCTGATGCAGGATTTTTGCGGACGTCGCGGCTCGCAGCAACTCCGGCACTTTCAGCTCGAGGACGAGCAGCGTCATCGCGATCGCGAGGATGCCGTCGCACAGGAGCTCGATGCGCGCCTTGCTGAACTCGACGTCGTTGTTCATCGGGCTCATCGGGCTCATCGGGCTCATCGCGCTCATCGCGCTCATCGCGATCGTCCCTCCGGCACCAGCGGCTCGTTCAGAAATCGCGCGAGCGGCGCCACGTGG
>MNEX01000086.1 GCA_001917905.1 Acidobacteria bacterium 13_1_40CM_65_14 | reverse complement strand
ATCGGAGGCGAGCTGGATCGGTGAGCCTCGCAGCGCTCGAACCGCAGGCGCGGGAAACCATCGAACGCTACGACGAGCCACGAGCGGCCATGTTGCCGCTGTTGTGGCTGGTGCAGGAGAACCTTGGCCACATCTCTTCGGACGCCGAGTTCTGGGTTGGACGTCTCCTCGGCGTCGCTGTCGCACATGTCCGGGAAGTCGTCTCCTTTTACTCGATGTTCCGGAGGCACGAGGCTGGCCGGCGCGAGCTTCGGGTCTGCACGAGCCTGCCCTGCATGTTGCGAGGCGCAGAGCATGTGCTGGCGCGGCTCCAGGATCAGCTGAACATTCGCCCGGGCGAGACGACCCCGAACGGGGCGCTGACGCTCACCGAGGTCGAGTGCCTGTGTGCGTGTGAAATCGCACCCATGGCGCAGCTCGACGAGCAATTCGTCGGACCGCTGGACGAAGCGACGGTGGAGACCGTGATACGCGAGGCGCTCAACGAACGCGACGATTCACGTCCGTTGCTCGAGCCCCACGCATTTATTTCCACCGACGGACCGGTGATTTCCAGTCGGTTCATTCGCGCGCACGGCGCGTGGTGGGACACGTACGTCGCGGGTGGTGGTTATCTCGCGGCGAAGAAGGCGTTGTCGATGACGCCGGCGCAGATCATCGACGAAGTCTCCCGAGCAAACCTCCGCGGTCTGGGCGGTGCCGGGTTTCCAACCGCGAAGAAGTGGTCCTTCATCCCGAAAGGCAGTGCGAAGCCAAAGTATCTGGTGGTCAACGCCGATGAGGGCGAACCGGGGACCTTCAAGGACCGTTACATCCTCGAGCGGGATCCACATGCGCTTCTGGAAGGCATGATCATCGCGGCGCACGCGATCGGAAGCCACAAGGCCTATGTGTATATCCGAGGCGAGTACTTCCGGTCGGCTCGACGTTTCCTTCGCGCCGTGCAGGAAGCATACGCGCATGGTTGGCTGGGCAAGGATATTCAGGGGAGCGGCTTTGATCTCGATGTGGTGATTCATCGCGGGGCAGGCGCCTATATCTGCGGCGAGGAGACGGCGCTCCTCACGTCGTTGGAAGGCGGAAAGGGTTTCCCAAGGATCAAACCTCCGTTTCCCGCAATCTCGGGTCTCTTCCAGTGCCCGACGATCGTGAACAACGTTGAGACGCTGGCCTGCATTCCGTTCATCCTGCGTGAAGGCTCGGAACGTTTCGCTCAGTTGGGCACGCCGAGGCAGGGAGGCACGCGGCTCTTCTCGGTCTGCGGGCATGTGAACCGGCCCGGTCTCTATGAGGCGCCGGTGAGCGTGACGCTGCGCGAGCTGATCGAAAAGCATGCTGAGGGCGTGCGCGGCGGTCGAAAGCTGAAAGCCGTCGTCCCCGGTGGGCTCTCGGCGAAGGTGCTCACGGCAGAAGAGATCGATGTTCACATGGACTTCGATTCTCTGATGGCGGCCGGCACGATGGCGGGCTCCGGCGGCGTCATCGTGATGGACGAGACCACCTGCATGCTCGAAGCGTTGCAGTCGGCGGCCCGGTTCTTCGCTCACGAGTCATGCGGGCAATGCTCGCCCTGCCGCGAGGGCACCGGCTGGGTTCACCGCATTCTGCAGCGTCTGTCCACGGGAGGCGGAAGGCTCCAGGACCTCGATGATCTGCTGGCCATTGCGCGCGACATGGAGGGCAAGACGATCTGCGTGTTCGCGGACGCGGCGGCCTGGCCGGTCCAGTCCTACATCACGAAGTTTCGCGCGGAGTTCGAGGAACACATCGTGACTGGCCGGTGCGTCCACGGCGCCGAGGCGGCTGCATGCCTGCTCTGACGATCGACGGCACGGCGATCGAATGTCCCGACGGCAGCACGGTCATCCAGGCTGCGGAGCGGGCCGGAATTTTTATTCCGCGGTACTGCTATCACCCCGGGCTGTCCATCGCGGGCAACTGCCGCATCTGTCTCGTCGAGATCGAGAAGTATCCCAAGCTGCAGATCGCGTGCAACACGCCGGTGACTGAAGGGATGACGGTGCACACGAAGAGCGCCAAGGCTGAGGATGGCCGGCGCGCGGTGCTGGAATTCCTGCTCGCCAATCATCCGCTCGACTGCCCGGTGTGTGACCAGTCCGGTGAATGCGACCTGCAGAACTTCTACATGAACTTCGGCCTGTACGATCCCCGGTTCCGAGAGCAGAAGGTCAAGAAGAAGAAGGCGGTCTCGATCGGCCCTCACGTGATGCTGGACCAGGAACGCTGCATCCTGTGTTCACGCTGCGTGCGCTTCACCGACGAGATCACGAAGACGGGTGAATTCGGCATCTTCAACCGGGCCGACAAGGCTGAATTGGGACTCTATCCTGGTGAACGGCTCGACAATCCCTACTCTGGCAACGTGGTGGACATCTGCCCCGTAGGCGCGCTCACCGATCAGGATTTTCGTTTCAAAGCCAGGGTCTGGTACCTCTCGTCCGCCCCAACGGTGTGCAACGGCTGCGCGCAGGGATGCAACGTCGACATCCACTACGTGCTGAACAGACCCCATCTCAACGACGGCGCGCGCGTGCTGCGCGTGAAGCCTCGCTACAACGCGGACGTCAACCAGTGGTGGATGTGCGACGAGGGGCGCTACGGTTTCGGGTGGATCGACAAAGGACGCCTGACGAAAGTCCGCCATCGCGGCGTTGAGTCGACGTGGGAACAGGCCATGGCGGCCATCGCCGCGGAGCTCACGAAGCTTCGTTGGAATGGCTCGCGAATCGGTGTGATCGCCTCGTCTCAGCTCACCAACGAGGAGCTCTTCCTGATTCGGGAAATCTTCCAGGGCGCCCTAGGCGCTCAGGTGACTGCCGCGTTCCCGACACGTCCTGGCTTCAGCGACGACTTTCTCATCAAGGCCGATAAAAGCCCCAACACGCTCGGGACAACCTTGCTGGCCCTGGATGGCGCAACACACGACGCTGCCACGCTCGTCGATGAAGCCCTTCAGGGACGCATCGAAGCCTTGTGGGTCTTCGGACACGACCTGACGAAGCTCGGTGATGGACCGCCTATTAATAATGTAGGCCTCATCAATGAGGAGAGCCTCCGCGAACTGTCGCGGAAGCTTGGTCTTTTCGTGTTTTCAGGGACCAATGAGAATTCGACGGCCTCCTGGTCCCATTGGGTACTGCCCACTGCAGCTTACGTGGAAAAGGACGGGACCTTCGTCAACTGCCACGGCCGGGTTCAGCGCATCGGCCGCGCCTTCCCGCCTGTGCCGGATTGCCGGGAAGACTGGACCATTCTCCTTGAAATAGCCAGGCAACTGAATCATCCGCTGGCCTGGCAGAACCCTCAGCAGATCTTCCAGGGATTGACGGAGGTCCTGCCGCCTTTGGCGGGCTTGACCTACGAAAAGATCGGATCGCTGGGAGCCCCGTTGGCGCACACGCCACCTGCCGCGGAGGCAGCGGCGCCATGATCGACCTGGCCGTGAAGTTGACTCTGGCGGCCTTCGTGTTCTTCGGGGTCTTGAACCTCGCAGCGCTGCATACCTGGTTGGAGCGCAAGCAGTCGGCGATCATCCAGGACAGAATCGGGGCCAACCGCGCGAGCATCATGGGGTGGCGGTTGATGGGGTTGTTTCATCCGCTCGCCGACTCGATCAAGATGTTCATGAAGGAGGATATCGTTCCGGCCGGCGCAGACAGAATCCTCCATACGCTCGCGCCTGCGTTCTCAGTCTTCTTCGCTCTCGTCGCCTTTGCGGGAATTCCATTCGGGGATCGCCTTGTCCTGGGCGGCCGCGTCATCGAGCTGCAGATCGCCAACATTGACGCCGCACTGCTTTACGTCTTCGCGATGCTCTCGTTGGGCGTCTACGGAGTCATCCTCGCGGGCTTCGCCTCCCGCAACAACTACGCGTTGCTCGGTGGACTGCGGGCGACCGCGCAGATGATCTCCTATGAGATTGCGCTCGGCATCGCGATCATCGGTCTCGTCATGGTCTACGGGACGATGAACCTGCAGGAGATCGTGCGAGGCCAGGCGAAGTACCTCGGAGGCTGGATTCCGCTCTGGGGCATCGTCGTTCAACCCGTGGCCTTCTTTGTGTTCCTCACGGCAGCCCTGGCTGAGACCAAAAGGGTTCCGTTCGACCTGCCGGAGGGGGAGTCAGAAATCATCGGATACTTCGTCGAGTACAGCGGGATGAAATTCGGGATGTTTTTTCTCGCAGATTTCCTGGAGACCATCCTGGTCGCCTGTCTGGCGACGACGCTGTTTTTCGGTGGGTGGCAGGTGCCGTACCTCACGCCGGACGGTTTCCGCTTCCCGTGGGGAACGACGATCGCCGTCTCTCAGTGGATCTATGTTCTCCTCGGCGTTGCCAGCTTTTCGATCAAGGTCGTAGCCTTTTGTGTGTTGTTCATGCAGATCCGATGGACGCTGCCGCGCTTCCGTTACGATCAGCTCATGCGATTGGGTTGGCTCGGACTGTTTCCGATCTCGGTCGTCAACGCGCTGGTGACGGCGGCGGTATTGGCCTTTTTCATAGATTGATTGTCATGGCCGTCAAGGTGCTCCACCGGCGCGAGTTGACGTTCTGGGAAAAGCTCTACGTGCCGCAGATCGTCGGCGGCCTGAAGGTCACGTCCGCACACTTGTTCCGGAACCTGTTTCTCCACGCGGCGCACCGCGTCGGACGGCTCAAGCATCTTCGAGCGTCTGTCACCTCACAGTACCCGGAAGAGCCGCGGCTGCTCGCGACGCGATTCCGGAGCCGCCATCGGCTCACCGTCCGGGAAGATGGAACCCCTCGCTGCGTCGGATGCATGCTCTGCGAGACCGTCTGTCCGGCGAAGTGCATCACCATTGTGGCTGGAGAGCACCCCGACCCCAACGTCGAGAAGTACCCGGTTCGCTTCGACATCGATCTGGGAGTTTGCGTGTACTGCGGATACTGCGTGGAGGTGTGCCCCGAAGACGCAATCCGCATGGACACTGGAATTCTCGATGTGGCCGCTTACTCTCGAGACGCGATGAAGCTCGACATCCATGAGTTGATGGATCCGGCGTTGCGCAAACCGGTTTCGAATTGCAGCCTCAAGTTCCCGCACCAGTGCCGAGTCGCGAGCGGGCAGTTGAAAGATCATCGGTCCGGCACGCAGAAGGTGCTGCATTGAGGGTGCGCCGTTCGCAACGTTCGGTGGGCGTTCTTGCCAGTTGGCTTGGCACTCGTGGGTCGTCATATGTAAACCGCTCTTGTCCAGCAAGGTACTGCTCGACGAGGGTGATGTAGAGGTCGGAGGCTGCTTGGTGCAGATTCCACAGGCGATGCCTGAGGGGATGGGTCAGTTGTTCTTCGAACTCCTTGAAAAGCACGTGATCACCGATGACGTACCTGGCGCGATCAAGCGTCGCCCACTGCGGGCTCTGAACCTTTCGCTCCAGCGAGAGGCGCTTCCGGCGCTCGTAGATCGCAAAGGTGACACGTCCGACGCTCGCGACGGTGCCCATCGCCCCAATTACAAACGAGGTCCAGTCAAGAGGCGTCATGCCCTCTCCTGGAGTCGCCGAATACCATAGGTGCGGAAAGCACCAATCACCATTATCGGACGCGTCCATCGGTGCTCCGGCCACGCATGCTGCGGCCATTCTTCCAGCGCGATGTGGGGCGGTCAAGTGCTCGACTACAAAGCATCCCGCACAACGCCGGCCAGGCTGGCCGGCGATTGACGCTGTCGGCATGAGCCCGTCTCCACAGGACTTGGAGGACGCAATGGTGGCCGCGGGCTGCAACTGCGGCATCGCTCCTGGGTGGTCGCCAAGGGTTCAGTTTATGAGCACCACGGTCGACGTGGGTCGCCGGCCGTGCTAAACGTGCACAATAGCCGCCGGGACCTCCCGCGGGTCCTTCCCCAAACGTTTCCGCCCCGCGTCCGTCTAACTCGCGAGATCTCAGAGCCAGGAGGCGCCGTGCTGCAGGATGTTCGCTTCGCCGTTCGCATGCTGCTCAAGCGTCCGGGTTTCACCGCGATCGCCGCCCTCACGCTTGCGCTCGGCATCGGCGCTACCGCGGCGGTCTTCAGCCTTGTCGAGGGCGTTCTGCTCACGCCGCCGCCGTATAGCGATCCCGAGCGCCTCGTGCTCGTTCCGTCCGCCCGCGTCGACAGCCAGCAAATGGAGCGGATCGAAGCGACGCCAGCCGTGCAGTGGATGGATTGGCAGAAGCAGGCGACGTCGTTCGAGGCCATTGCCGCATATGTATGGACGTTCAACTTTCTGATCGATTCAGATGGCAGCGAATCGTTTCAGGGCATGGTGGTCACGCCCGACTACTTCCGCGTGGTCGGCGTGCAGCCGATGCTGGGACGCGCGTTCGCGGCGTCGGATACCGCGCCGCCGGCAACGGTCATCATTCTCGGGTACGACTTCTGGCAGCGCCGCTTTCATGGCGATCCCGGCATCATCGGCAAAGCGATTCGCATGAGCCGGCGCGACACGCCGCCGACCGTCGTCGGCATCATGCCACCCGGCATTCGCTTTCTGCCGTCACCAGCCGCATCGCAGGAGCCGAATTACAACGTGAACGCCCCGGTCGATCTCTGGATGCCCGGCGTTCCGAATCCGCAGCGGCTCAAGCAATCGATGTGGGACGTGGTGGGCCGGTTGAAGCAGGGCGTGACGCCGGAACAGGGTCAGGCGGAGCTCGTCGTTCTCAGCACGCGGCAAGCACAGGACGATCACGATCTGGACGGCCGCCTGCCGCGGCTGCAGCCGCTGATGGCGGCAATGAATCGGGACGGCCGTCGCATCCTGCTGCCGCTGTTCGGCGCCGCGGCGTTGGTACTCCTCATAGCCTGCGGCAACACGGCGGCGCTGCTGCTCGTCCGCGGACTGCAGCGACAGCAGGAATACGCCGTGCGCACGGCGCTGGGCGTCGGTCGGGCGGCGCTCTTTCGTCAGGTGTCGATCGAAAGCGCATCGCTCGCCCTGGTCGGAGGGACCCTCGGCGTGGGCCTCGCCTTTGGCATCGTCAGAGTATTCAAGGCGATTGGCGGCCACGCCATTCCGCGTCTCGATGCCGTCACGGCCGGCTGGCCGCTGCTGGCGTGGGGATTTGGATCGGCGCTGGTCGCGGCGCTCCTTGCGGGGCTCGTGCCTGCGGTGCGCGCCTCACGGCTCGATCCGATTGAGGCGCTCAAGAGCGCCGGACCGCGTAGCAGCGCCGGCCGCGGCGAACGCCGCGTGCTGCAAGCCGTGACGATGGTCCAGACCGCGTTGACGCTGGCGCTGCTTGTCGGCGCGGGCCTGCTGATCCGAACGATGCACAACGTGGCGAATGTGCGAAGCGGATACGCGATGGATCGTGTGCTCACGATGACGGTCACGGCGGTCCAAGGTGACTGGTCCGACTTCCATCAGCGCGCGCTCGAGCGGGTCTCGCGAATGCCCGGTGTTCAACAGGCCGCGTTCGCATGGGGCACGCCGTTGACGGGGAACGCCTGGCCGGGAATGGTGGAGATCGAAGGGCATCCGGTCACGAAGCCGAGCGACCGATTCGCGATGCCGCTGCGCTCGGTGACGCCAGGGTACTTCACGCTCCTCGGGCTGATGATTGCGGATGGACGGGATTTTCGCGCCACGGACAACCGCACCGCCCCGGCGGTCGCCGTCGTCAATGAGGCGCTCGCGGATCGATATTTCGTCGGCACGAGCGCCATCGGAAAGAAACTCTGGCTCGGCGGCCGTGATCGGCCGCCGACGGAGATTGTCGGCATTGTGAGCAACGCGCGCACCGGCGCTCTGACTCAGGCGCCGGAGCCGGAGATCTATTTCTCGCTCTGGCAGGCGTCGGCGTTTTCGAAGGATCTCGTGGTCCGAACGGCGGCCGATCCGCGGTCGGCGATCGCGGCAATCCGGCGGGAGCTGCGGGCGGTCGATCCCACCGTCGCTGTGGAGCGCGTGAAGACGCTCGATGACATTCGCGCCGATTCGCTCGCGTCGCGGATCTTCGCCAGGCAGTTGCTCGTCGGATTCTCCATCGTCGGCACGCTCTTGACGGTCGTCGGCGTGTACGGTGTCCTGGCGCTGTCGGTCGCCTCACGCCGCAGAGAGATCGCTATCCGCACGGCGATCGGCGCCCATCGCCGTGACATCCGCAATCTCGTTCTTGGCGAAGGATTCCGCCTCGTTGCGGGCGGCATCGTGGTCGGCATCGCGGGTGCGCTCATCGTGTCGCGTGTACTCCAGTCGTTCCTCTTTGAAGTGGAGCCGACCGATCCCGCCACACTGGTCGGCGCGGGACTGCTGTTCGCCGGCGTCACGCTGCTCGCCTGCTGGGCGCCGACAAGACGCGCGGCCGCAGTCGATCCACTGGAAGCGTTGAGATGCGAATGAGACCTGCGTCTTCTGCGTGCGCGGGAGGACGGAACGGACAACCAGGCCAATTCGCTGACGCGATGGCGCTCTATCCTTGCTCGCAAATGGTCGTCATAACGGCGTTGATCGGACGCTACTGGCCCCGACTGGCACCCGAACCGGGACTGAGAATGGCGTTTATTGGAGAGTGTCGGTTTCAGTTGCAATTTCGATCGAGCGTGAGAGATTCTCGACTCCAGACAAAGGTGCATTCTCCCGATCAGGCGGTAGAATCCATAAGTCGTTGCTGGATGGCGGAGTTCTCCCTCCCGTACGTTTCCATCGCGAGTTCTGGCGATGAATACTTCCAAGTGTCGTTTGCCGAGAACGAGGATAGCGACGACGCTTATTTCCTGATCCAACGGCAATTCGAATCGCCGGATGGCGGACGCGTCTACGTTGAAAGCCATCGCCGAACACTCTGTGGACATTTCAAGATCAGAAAGGCGGAGCTTCGCAGAGACGTGTTTCGTCTTGAGCTGACTTGCCAGCCAGCCGAAACCGTCGAGATACGATTTCAGGCCGACCGAAGCCGATATAACCGACTCAAAAGCGTTCTAAAGACGATCATCCCTTCCGACGTGCTCCAGATCGAGTAGGCGTTGATCAGGAGTGACGGCGGAAAGCTACTTTGCGGAGAGTACACACCGGGACGCCGTGTCGCACCAGCCCACGTCAGCCATCGCAGCCGGCAGGGTGACGCCTAACTCTACGGCGTTACTCGGGACTAGGTTGCTTTCGGCGGAGCGCCACGCGCTCGGCACGTTTGCAGCCGTAGCGGTGCCAACCCGCACACTCATCTGAGGTTGGCCGCGCTGCGGATCAGGCCAGAAAAGCTTCATTCAAGGAGTTCGAGGATTTGCGTGAGGCGCTCGCTTTGGCCGCGGCCGCGCGAGGGCCCACGATCAAATGTGTCCCGTTGAAGCGGCTGCCATCATGCGCGCATTGTTGCCGGCAACGACTGCATGAATTCGCGGACGGAGGCGATCTGCTCGTTCTCCGAAATGAACTCGAATGAGAAGGCGCTGACCGCATGCGTCGGGGAACCCCGTGATGCGCCGATGCCCGCGTGTATCACCGGGCATTCGTCAATCAGACCGAGCAACGTGGCCCACGCCGGCATGTCTAGGATCATGATCACATCCAGCAAGTCCCGAGCGCGCCACGGCGCTCCGGCCTGCCAATGTCTCGCTATCTCGATGCGAAGTGCGTGGAGTCCGGCTTGAATCTCGCGGTCGTCATACCGCAGGCGGGTCAGCACCCCGATCAGTTGCTCCGCCGTGAACATGCAGACGTCGTCGTGGAGGACGGTCCACCCGACCTGGAACACGCTGACAAGATCGTGACCTACAAGAAAGTCGTCGGGCAGCGCTGTTGCCGCGTCGACAACAGAGGAATCGCGGCGTGCCTTCGCCAGGAGCCAGTGCCGCGGCCAATTCTCCAGGCCAAGGTTGCAGACCGCGACGGCCGCGTCCGACGCCTCCTGGGCCGTAAAGGGCCGTGCTTGGATGGAGCATCCGGCCATGATCGTGTTCGCAAGATAGGCGAGTTCCTGGCTCCGCATCGAATAGGCGGCGTGGTCGTGGTCGCCCGCGAACCGCATCTGCGCCTGGATGCGCGCGAGACGGGACGCGTGACTCTGCGGTCCGTCGAGCAACGCGCGAGGCTGCTGCGGCAGGATTCCTGCGTCGAGAAGCACATCGATGATGGCGCTGACCGCATCGGTGGAGTCCTCCGGAGCGGACGTTGCGCCTGATGCCGTCGGCAAACGGCGAGATCCGCTGCCCGCGTCCGCCGGAGTCGTCCATTCGATCGCTCGGAAATACGCGCGGGCGACGGGATTGCTGGGCGGCGTGGTGTCGCGCCCGAGCCCAACCTGTCGCGACATCTGGAGAAACGCGCGAGCCTGCGCGGGTGTCACGTATCCCTGCTGCTCCCGGCGTCGTTCACGGTTGAACGCCAGATCGAACATGACCTGTTCTTCGTTTGGGAGCAGGTCGTCCAAGCCATCGACCTCGGGTTTGGAGTTCGAAAGGCTCCGACACCCCCGCATCACACGATGGAAATAGGCGTGATGCTCCGCGTCGAGGGAGGACAGCACGGCCACGACTGCGTCCCACGACTCGGTGCGCCTGCCCACGACCAGGTACCCGCCGATGTCGCAACTGAGCCCATCGTTCGGTGTGCCAGCGGCGGTCATCTCTCCTCCGTCCATCGGCGCAGAGGGCGATCCCGCCGCGGGATCGAAGACGAGCACGTGCTGCGCGAACCCCGCGGTCGCCAGACCGACGTCCACGTCGGCGAGTTTCTGCGCCGCGACAGTGGCGCCGGATTCCATCATCACCTCGAGCCACACGCCGAAGCGATCGGCGTTGAACTGCTCGTCCAGACCTGGTTGGGCAGGGCGCCACAAGTCGAGATCGAAGACAGCCGCCAACTGGCCGGGTGTCGCCAGCGCCACGAGCTCGCCGCAATCCTCGAGTCCGCAGTTCTGAATGACGCGGTGAAGCACCTCGGGTGGCAGTCGAGGGACGACGTGCGCGAGGTGAGGCGTTTCCAGAATCCGATCGAGCAGCTTACGCGGGTCTCGGATGGGCCGCTGCGCTGGGCTGTCGCTTCGCCGCTCCGCGCGGCGACGACGAGCATGATGAACGGATTTCGGTTTCGACATCCCTAGCAGCCCGTGGTGAAAGTCTGGCGTCGCACCGAGACGGGCGAGGCGCCCCGCCGGCAAGGCGCGACGACCGAGAATACCGGGAGTATTTGAGCGAGGAGCAACGCAGCCGGCGGGGATGCATCGCCCGTCGAATGCAGCCAGACTTTCACCACGGGCTGCTAGCGTGGTCTCAATGCATTCAGCTTCTGCATCAACTCGGGTGATGGGACCACGGCTGGATTGGTGCCGGTCAGGATGTGTTCCATTCGCTGCTCGATGACCGGATTCAGCTCGGGGTGCGTCAGAATGTAGAACCGTTCATCGCGGATGGCGGCCAAGACCTGCTCACCTACGGCGCGCGGACTCAAGCCGTCCTTCTTCAATGCCGCCGCAGCACGCTCGCGGGCCGCCCTTGCAGCAGGATCTGTGTGAGGCACCGACGCGTCCGCGAATTCGGCAGGTCGATTGCGGTCCGAATACACGATGTTGGTGTCAACCAGAGCAGGGCACAAAACAGATACCCTCGGTTTGAGTCCTTCGCGTTGCAATTGCACGTACACGTTCTCGGACAACCCGACTACCGCGAATTTCGTCGAGACATAGGGCGCGGGACCGCTCGCGATGAGCCCTGCCAGCGAAGCGGTATTGAGGATGTGGGCCTCTGAATCCTGTTCGATCATGATCGGCAGGAATGTGCGAATGCCGTGCACGACATGAGATTGACGCCCACGATCCACCGCCAATCGTTGACCGAACTCTTCCAGCCGGTGCTTCCCCCCACCATGATTCCGGCGTTGTTGCACAGTACGTGCACTGCGCCGTACTTGCGGAGCGTCTGCCGCGCGAGGTCATCGACCTGATCCGGTTTCGATACGTCGGTCCGCACGGCATGCACGTCAGCACCCGCGGCACGCATTGAGCGAGTCGTCTCCTCCAGCGCCTCTGTCTCGATGTCGCCGAGCACGACTTTCATGCCGGCGGCAGCGAACGTCTCGGCCACCCCCCGGCCGATACCGCTCGCTGCGCCAGTCACAACCGAGACTTTGTCTTTGAATTCCTTCATTCAACCCCCAGGAAAGAGATTTCGATCGGGCAGCTGGCAAACACGCGGGCCCATGAATCTACCGGAGGTCCATGTCTCGCGATAGTCTGTTTTTTCAGAGGAGTGCGCGATATAATGAATGCAGGTTAGAGACGATCGACCTGATCCCTCCAGACTCCCACTCCCCAAACTCCGATTGTTAGGTTGCGAATCTCGCCGCGGTTGACCCGTCCCGCACGGTGTGTGTGGGGGCTGCGCTGACGGGCGTTTTCGTTGCTGAATTAATCCTGAGTATTCCCCAAGGGCTTCCCGACAGACGAGGGCGGCTGTAACCGGCCCAGTGGTGGGCGCGCCCGGTGGGCGCACTCCGAGTTCACCCGCATAAACATTGCGCCAACTATCCTCCCCAAAAAGATCGAGGATTTGCGCGAGGCGCGACACGTAGACACTTCGGCGTGATCAGAACCGCCCTCTTGCTTTGACTCACTGCATCGATCGGATTACGATCGGCGTCGCGTACAAGGACGCATCCGGTCCGCGGAAAGGGTAGAAGCCCACCTGTCCACAGCAGACTCGCGAACCTTCTTTCAGCCCGATGTGCGGACACCGGGCGCTTCGATGAAAGGAGGTCGCTATGTCGACTGATCCGCAAGCGGCGCCACGCCCTCTTCCCGACCGTCCCAATCTCCGGCATCTCAAGGACCAGGCCAAGGACCTTGTGAAGGCCGGCACCGCGAAGTCAATCACCGATGCGCAGTTCAAGATCGCCCGCCTCTATGGATTTCCGAGTTGGCCGAAGCTCAAGGCCTACATCGATTCACCCGACGAGATCGGGCAGCTCAAGCAGGCGATCGACACCAACGATCTGGCGCGCGTCAAGAACCTCATGATCCGAAACACGGAGCTGCACCGTGCTCCACTTGGCTATTCCAAGAACGGAGCGCTTACATGGGTCGCCGAATGCCGGGTTCCGTGGGAGCCGCCCAGTCCAGCGCGATTGGCCATGGCGAAGTGGATGATCGAAAACGGCTCGGACGTGCACCAGGGCGGGGATGGGCCGCTGATGAGAGCGGCGCTCAAGGGCAATCGCATTCCGATGATGGAGCTTCTCGTATCCTACGGTGCAGATGTGAATGCCGAGTGGAACGGAGATTTCCCGATCATCTTTGCGCCTTGCGAGGCCGTGGATCCGGAGGCGCTCAAATGGCTCCTGGATCGTGGAGCGAGTCCGAACTGCGGCAATGCCGGTGGGCGCGGTACAGCACTGGATTACCTGATCGGGACCTACGAGCGTTCACCAGAGCGACTGAGCGCCTGCATCGACGTTCTACTCGATGCGGGCGGCACGACAAGGTACAACGCTCCAGGCGTGTTGGAAGTGCTCCGTCGCCAGCTCGATCGCTTAGCGGAGCAACTCGACGCCGATTCAAAGCTGGTGCACCGGCGATTTCCTGAGCTGGACTGTGGCAGCACGGGCGGCCGCCGCCTCCTGCTTCAGGGAGCGACGTTGCTGCACGTGGCCGCGGAGTTCGGCAATGTTGAAGGCGCAAGGCTGCTGCTCGATCGCGGCGCAGACGTCAACGCGCGCGCCACCGTGGACGATGGCGGCGTCGGCGGGCAAACGGCCATTTTCCACGCGGTCACACAGTTCGGCGATCGAGGGTTACCGATGGCGCAATTGTTGGTGGAGCGTGGCGCCGACCTCGGGGTGCGTGTGAAACTCCCGGGACACTATGAGCGGCTGGACGAAGTCGTCGAATGCACGCCGCTGGGGTACGCACTACGGTTTCCGAACGAGTCTCATTCCGACAGAGGCAGTACGGTAGCGTTCTTGCGAGAACGAGGAGCCATCGAGTGAGTCGATTAATCCCGAGTAGTCGCCCACTAGTTATCAATTTGGCCCGGCAGCGTTTCTCTGGCTTTCGGCGCGCCGCACTTTGTTGCCGGGGACACAACCCCGCTGATCGGCAAGCGTGATGTGTGGGGTTGGTGGCTACTCGTGTCTCAGCGCGACCATCGGCTCGACCCGAACGGCCCGCCGGGCAGGCACCCAGCATGCGCAAATGCTGACGACGACCACAACGATGACGGCCATCATCAGCGTCGTCGGATCGTGGGGTGACATGTCCCACAACTGGCTGACGAGCAGTCGGTTCGTCGCGGTGCCCGCCGAAAGTCCGACCGCGAGACCGGTGCCCACGAGTTTGAGGCCAAGGCCGAGGACCATCCGCATCACATCGGCACGCTCGCCTCCGAGCGCCATCCGAATCGCAATTTCCTTCGTCTGCTGTGAGACCGTGTACGCGAGGACTCCGTACACGCCGAATGCGACGAGCACGATGCCGGTGAACGCAAATATCCCCAGCATCACCAGGCTGAACCTCGGCCGCGCGAAGAACACGCGCTGGATCAGGCTTTCGAGCGTTGTCGGGTCGACCAACGCCGCCTCTCGGTCAATAGCTCGAATCTCGCGGCGGACGGCATTTACGGCGTGCATCGGATCGTTCGACGTGCGCGCCACGAACGAGAACGACGCCGGACCGCGGAATTTGAACGGGACGAACACCTGCGGCGCTGGAGGCTCGCGCGGTCCTTGATTCGCCGTGTCGCGTACCACGCCAATGATTTCGACCGTCGGATCGGGAACGGGAAGCGGCAGCGTGGTCAACCGCGCCAGTCGCATTGTTCGGCCAAGGGGCTCGTCCGAGCCGAAATACCTTTTCGCGAGCGTTTCGTTGACAACGGCCACGTGCCGGGTTTGCGCGACGTCGACATCAGAGAGTTGACGACCCTTCACGAGCGACAGGCCGACTGTCTCGAGTAGACGTTCGCTACAGAAGACGACGAAGGCGGAAGACTGCTCCGGAAGGGTGATGCCCGGAATCTCCAAGGCGCTGGACATCCCTGCGAATGGCGGCGGCCCATTCGAAATGGCAACCGAAACAACGCCGGGAATGGCACCAACCCGGTCGAGGGCCTGACGATAGAAGCGGGCCTGATCGTTTGCCGTCGCGGTTGGACGCGGCGGAAACGCCACGCCCGTGATCAATAGATTCTTCGGGTCAAATCCCAGATCGACGTTGACGAGCCGGACGAACGTCCGCATGAGAACGCCGGCGCCGAGCAGGAGCACCATCGAGAGCGCCACTTGAGCGACGACGAGGCTGCTGCGCATCCGCGTGTGCCGGCGGGCGGCGGTTCCTCTTCCAGCGATGTTGGCTCCGGCGACAAGGTCGCGGCGCGCGCTCTGCGCCGCGGGGAACAGTCCAAAGCTCACGGTGGCCAGACCCGCGGCGACCAGCGCGAACAGTAGAACCGGCTGATCGAGCCGGATTTCGGTTTCCCACGGGACTCCCTGCCGCGGCATGAATCCGGCCAGCGCCGCGATCCCGCCGTACGCCAGCAGGCAGCCGGCAACCAGGCCGCCGAACGCGAGAAGCGCGTTTTCGACGAGCAGCTGGCGGACAATGCGACCTCGACTCGCGCCAATCGCGGCGCGAATACTGATTTCACGCTCGCGCGTCGTCGCCCGCGCCAGCAGCATGTTTGCCACGTTGCAGCACGCAATCACGAGCAGCAGGCTCACGGCACCAAAGAGTGTGTACAGGACGCCGCGGAACTCTCGGACCACCCAATCGATGACCGTAATCACGGTGACCCGGAAATGCGGCGGATAGTCCTTCGGATATTCGGCGGCTCGCCGAGCGGCGATCACATTCAGCTGCGCTTCCGCCTCTTTGATGCTGACGCCCGGTCGCAATCTGGCCTGGAACGCGCGCGAACTTCGGTTCAGGCGCGGATCGTCGGTTCGATTGAGTGCGGCCGGCGTCCAGAGATCCCCGATGTTCCACTCGAACCTCGGGGGCATCACGCCGATGATCGTCCGCGGTTCGCCATTCAGCACGATCGAGCGCCCAATGACCGCAGGCTCGCTCCCGAACAGCCTCACCCACGCCCGGTGATTCAGGACAGCGACAGGGGGCGCACCCGGCGCAGCATCCGCGGCCCCAAACACCCGTCCGAGCAGCGGGCGAACGCCGAGAAAGTCGAACCCGTTCGGCGTCATCAGTGCGACCGTCAGACGTTCCGCGCCCGCATCGTGAACCCAATGCATCGATTCGAGAGTGGTCCCGACGACATCCTCGAACGCGTGACTCTGCTCCTGATAATCGAGGAACTCGGAAGCGGGGAAATAGGGACCGCGAATGATGCGATCCGACGCATCCTTGATGACCACATTGACCATGCGATCCGAATGCGGGTACGGAAATGGGTCGAGCACGACGTTGCGGACAACGCTGTAGATAACGGTGACAGCGCCGATCCCGAAGGCGAGGGTGACGACGGCAACGGCCGTGAAACCGGGTGTCCGCGCCAGCGTGCGGATGCCGTACTCGATGTCTCGACGGAGATCTTCCAACCAGATGAACGATCGCGCATCGCGCTGAGTCTCTTTCGTCTGCTCGATTCCACCGAAAGCTCGCTGTGCGGCGAGGCGCGCCTCGCTGGCGGACATGCCGCGACGTCGAAACTCGGTTTCCATCAGAGCCAGATGTGAAGCTATTTCGTCTGCCAGGTCGCGCTCCGCGTTGCCCGGTCGGACGAACTCGAGAATGCGCCGCAGGAGGCGTCGAATCTTCGCCATGGCTAGGCCTTATCGAGCAGCAGCTTGCCGACGAAGGCGGCGATCCGCCGCCAGCGCTCGGTCTGCTTCTCCAGCGCGCGCGAGCCGGCCCTGGTGATCGAGTAATACTTCGCGTCTCGGCTCGATTCGGTCCGCTGCCACACAGCTTTCGTCCATCCTTTCTGTTCGAGTCGGATCAGAGCGGCGTACAACGTGCCCTGGTTCAGCGGAAACGGATGGTCGGCCAGCTGGTCGAGACGTGCCGCCAGGCCATACGCGTGCTGCGGCCCCATGGTCGAGAGTGCGCGCAGCACGATTAGTTCGAGCGTGCCTTGGAGTACCGCGACGGGTTCATCTCTTTCACTGGCCATCTCAGTGGAGTAAAGTGCTTCTCCACTGTGAAGTCAAGTGGAAACACTAGACCAAGTGCACGCGACCGAGTCGATGGGTCGATAAACACTGCGGCGTGTACGAAGAGTAATCCCGTCCCGCCGCCGTAGCGCTCGTATCATCAACCGAGATTTGGCCCTCATTCCCGGCACGCGTCTCGGAGCAGTGGCTCGAGCGCGGTCTCTCGAGTCAGCGCCAGCCAGTTCTGATTGGCCGTCGTCGGTGAGTCCTGCGCGGTGGCGCTCGATGGCACCGCCCTGGCCGTCGCTACAAGAGCGACCGCACTTTTCAAGAAGCCACGACGCCCGACGGATAGTCTCTTCGTCGCCACCGCCGTGGCAGCTTACAGCTGACCTTCGTCGCGAACGGGAGAGGAGATCCGCCGTGATCCGCCGAATCCCCCGATCAAACACGTTCGTTCGGATCGCCGTCCTCGTGTACGCCTTCGCGCCGCTCTCCCTCATCGTGCGGGAACTCAACGCGCAGGCAGCGCTCGCCGTCCCCGCGGGACTGCCCGACTGGGCATTCAACATCCCCGACAAGATTCAGCCGACCGCCGTGCGGCCGGAAGGCATCGTCAAAGCGCCCGGTAGCGCGAAAGAGTACGACGCCGCCACGATCGCCGGGAACGCGAATCCTCCGGACTGGTTCCCCGATGAACACCCCGCTGCGCCGCGATCGGTGAGAGGCGACCCGGGGATCGCCATGGCGTGCGGTTCGTGCCACCTGATGTCCGGCCAGGGCCATCCGGAATCCGCCGACATCGCCGGCATGCCCGCCGAGTACCTGATTCGACAGATGGCGTACTACAAGGCGGGCACGCGCAAGGACGACGCGCGCATGGGTCCTATCGCGCGGGCCGCATCGGACGACGACGTTCGCCAAGCCGCCGAATACTTCGCCGCCTTGAAACCCAGCGTCTGGGTGAAGGTGATCGAGACCGCGACGCCGCCCAAGACGTTCATCGCCACTGCGGGCCGTCATCGTCAACTCCATCCCGCCGGAGGCACCGAGCCGATCGGACGTCGTATTCTTGAAATCCCCGCGGACCCGTTCCGAACGGAAATCCGGGACCCGCATTCCGGTTTCATCGCGTACGTGCCACCTGGCAGCATCGCCAGAGGCGAAGCGTTGGTCAAAGGCGAACCGTCGGGGAAGACGGTGCAATGCGCAATCTGTCACGGCGAGGGGTTGAAAGGCCTGGGCGAAGTCCCGAGGCTCGCGGGGCTGCAGCCGCTGTATGTCGCGCGGCAGCTCTTCGATATGCGAGACGGCTCCAGCGCGGGGAAGGCGGCAGCGTTGATGAAGGGTGTCGTCACCAATCTGACCGAAGACGACATCATCGCGATTTCCGCATACGTCGCCTCACTGCCTCCGCAGTGACCATTGCCCGCTGGAGGGCGTTGGTGCACGGCGGGTGGACGTTTTACACTTCGGCGTTACTCCGGATCTATTGGCTCGAAACCATTTCCGAGTTGGCGCCTGCGCGATCCCGCGCCGTGCACGGCGATGTCGCCCTCGAAGGCGGGGCTGCGTCACAGATTCTGCAGCCAGCGGATCACCTACAGCGGTATTTCATGCGGGAGCGTTGGTGCCGTCGAAGGAAACCCCGCCGTCGCCACTGAGAGCGACCGTCCAAATCATGTTGGTCCCGCTGGCGAATGCAACCAGATATCTGCCGCCCCGTTTGTTGGAATCAGTCGTGTCTTCGAGCAAGGTGAGCGATTCGAGCGTCCCGCTGGAACCAAACGTTCGTCGACCAAACTCCCGGAGGAACTGAACGAGGCGTTCACGCGGGTCCGTTTCGAAAGCGCTGGCATCCTCCCCCCTTTCCCTCATCTCGGCAATAAACCGCTTCTGTTCATCGGCTGACATCCTTTGGAACCGGTTACGGTGCCGCCGCCTCAGTCGAATAGCGAAGTGATAGCGCGATGGAACGGCCACATCGTGGTAATGGCCAGCCTGCGGTTCGTTCCTGCGCATCAGCCAGGCGAGTCTGCTCAGAATGAAGAACAGCCAATTCGACATGCGATGCCTCTTCGTAGCGAAATGCGCCGCAACCATCTCTGGCGGACCGAACCTCACCAGTGCCTCACTCTCCGCCGCGTCGACCGATAGCCCGCGCTGGAGTCCGTCTTCTACTGCATCGAAGAGATGTTCGCGCGCCTCGTCGACGATCCGTCTGTCCTGAAGTCCACGCTTCCAGAACTCGCGCTGAAGCCGGCTCAAATACGCCTCGAGCGCCGCTGA
>MNEX01000266.1 GCA_001917905.1 Acidobacteria bacterium 13_1_40CM_65_14 | reverse complement strand
TGAAACGCCACGCCGCCGCGCGCGATAAGAGACCCGCGGCCCATCGCGATCGTCTGCTCGACACCCGCGTGCCATGTCGTGGCGTCTGCCGGCTCATAGTTCGCGATGCCCCAGCCGGCGCAATAGATCAGCGGCTTCGCGCACCGGTCCGGTCCCGCCGTGCGCAGAACGGGTTGAAACGCGGTCGAAAATGCCGTTCGGGCAAACTCGGTCGCGAGAACGGTGCTGGCCAACGTCGCGGAAATCCCAATCGCATAGGTCGACGGCAGATGAAACCGGACCGGCTGGTCGTCGTGAATTGTTTGTCCGGCATCGGCGATCACGATCTTCCGCGTCGCATTGAATGCCGGTGTTCGCTCCCAGCGGATCGAGGTCACGACGCGTGAGACCGGTTTCGCCATCGCGCTCAGAGCGAAGGCGGGAGCCCAATCGAGAAACGTCACCCGATTGTCGTGTTCCACGGTGAACGACCTGACCGGATCGGTGAAGAACCTGCTGGTGCCGTCCACGTGAACGTGCGCGGCCACGTCGTAGTCGAATCGAACCGCGTAGATTGCGACGCCGACCGCGACGCGACGGTTCGACGGTCCGAGCGCCGCCGCGCCGCCGAGTCGTGAAATCGCCTGCGTCACCGACCCGTGGCCGGTGCCGTCCTCCGAAACGAAGCTGCCCTGCAGCGCGGTGAAAAAAATGTTCGATTTCGCCGTGTCGAAGCGGTGCTCGAACCGCGCGGACCGGTCGTAGAAGGCGGCAAGCGCCCACGTCTGCCTTCGCGCCGCGATCGCCGCGAAAAACGGAACCGCACGCGAGCTGGCGCTGCGGGCTCGTTCGGGAGAGCGCGGCGGGTACTGGCCGGGCGTCGCGATCAGCTCGTCGCGCGAATACAAGAAAGGACCGGCGGATAGAACCACATCCGCGTTGGAACCCAACATCAGACTCGCCGGGCTCGACACGGCATCGTCGGCGCGGCCCGATCCGAACCGGATTCCACCAAGCGCCAGCGAACGCGCGGTGGACGGCACGTCGGGATCGCCGGGATCGCGGACCGCTTCGAGAAAGAGTGCGGGCGTGGCTGCGACCTGCGCAAAGGCCGGCGATGCGCCACACGATAGCGCCGTCAGCAGGACGCGTCGAACGCAAAGACCGCGAAGACCGCAAAGAAGAGGTTTTACGGTGGTTTTCTTTGCGCTCTTTGCGGCCTTTGCGTTCATCGTGCTTGGCGAGCCGATACTGATTCAAGCGAGACGCGCCACTAGTTTGCTCGCTCGAGCGTGAGCCGTCGCGTGAGCGGCTCGGTGCCGCCGCGCATCGAGTTCGGCGCCGGACCGAACAGCAGCTTGCCGTTCTCGAAGCGGAAGAAGCGCTTCTGCTCGGTGCCGACGTAGTCGGGCCGCCACGCGGCTGCGACCTTGAGCGTCACGCTGCCTTCTGTCTCGTTGATCGTGCATGGACCTGAGTACGCGATGTACGTGCTCAGCAGCGCCGCCTTCATCTGATCCCCGACCGGCGTCTGCGCCGTGGCGGGAAACGACGGCACGTCGCTCGACATGATCTGCAGGTAGCACGCTCCGCCCTCGACGACGATCGATCCGATGGGATGCTTGCCCCACGGATAGCGGGCGACCGAGCCGTCCGTTCGGAGATCTTCTGCGGCGACAAGTTTCCAGCGGCCTTGGATCGTTTCGGCCGACACCGACGCCGAGAGGACCAACAGCAGAACGACGATTCTCACAGGCATACGGCCCTCTTTTTCATATCGCGCGGGGCCCCACCCCCGCGCCAGACGCGCTTCGCGGCGTAAACCGCTCGCGCGTATCCAGAACAGAACGTCACCGCGGGGCTGCGCCCCAAGCATAACCATCCCCTTTCGCTCGGCTAAAAGAGCTGGTGAAAGAATCACGTTGAACGCAAAGATCGCAAAGCGCGCAAAGCATCTTTTCGAAAGTCTTCTTTGCGGCCTTAGCGGCCTTTGCATTGACGTGATTTCTTCACACCCTCTAAAGCCGTCATCTCATGATGGATGTGACGCCTCTGTCGCGCGACGGCTTTAGCCGAGCGCCGATCGCGACGTTACACAACCGGCGGACGCTGCTGTCCAAAGCCGGTCGCCTGCTCGAAGGCGTGACCCAGTTGCAGCACGCCCAAATCGTCGCGGCGGCGACCCACGATCTGAATTCCGACTGGCAGACCGTCGTCTGTAAAGCCCGCTGGCACCGATAGCGCCGGACACAGCGTCGCGGAGATCCAGTACGTGGACTTCATCCACGCGACGTAGTGCTCCATGCGGACGCCGTCGATCTCTTTCGGCCAGGCGGTGGACGCGTCGAACGGCGGCAGCTGATTCACGGTGCAGAGGATGAATTCGTAGTCGTCCTGAAACCGCCGCATCCGCTGCAGCAGCTCGCCGTGCTGCGCGATGGCGGCGGCGACGTCGCGCGCGCTCAGCCCCAGTCCGGTCTCGATTTCCCACACGGCTTCGGGCTTGAGCTGATCGCGATGCTGCTCGAGGAGCGGCGCGTGGTTGTAGCTCGACATCCACAACCGGATGTCGAGGAAGATTTTGTCCGCCGCGGCCAGCTCCGGACAGGCCTGTTCGACGATGCAGCCAAGGTCTTCGAATGTTTTTCGCTGGCGCTCGAGCACGCCGCGCACGCGCGGATCGAGCGGCAGCCCGCCGAGATCCGGACACCACGCGACGCGGACGTTCTTGAAGTCGCGTTCGAGCAGCTGCGCGAACGCCGACGGATCCGACGGATAGCTGCTTGGATCGCGTGGATCCGATCCGGCGATCGTGCTCAGCAGAAACGCGGCGTCCTCAACCGAGCGCGCAATGGGCCCTTTCACGCCGAAGCCGACACACGGCAGCGGCGTCGGCGCGACCGGCACGAGACCGAACGTCGGCCGGAAACCGACGACGTTGTTGAAGCTGCCCGGATTGCGCAGCGATCCACCGAGATCGCTGCCGTCCGCGCATGGAAGCATGCCGGTCGCGACCGCGGCAGCGGCGCCGCCGCTCGATCCGCCGGCGCTCTTGGTCTGGTCGTACGGATTCAGCGTCGTGCCGTACACCTTGTTATAGGTGTGCGAGCCCATCCCGAGCTCGGGCACGTTGGTCTTGCCGATCGGAATCACGCCGGCCTGTCGCAGCCGCTCGACGAGCAGCGTGTCCTCGGCCGGCATCTCGTTGGCGAAGATCGGCGAGCCGCGCGTGAACGGGAATCCGACGGCGGCCTCGAGATCCTTGAACGCGATCGGCAGTCCGTGCAGCGGACCAACGTCTTCGCCGCTCGCAAGCCGGCGATCGGCCTCGTCGGCGAGCGCGAAACATTGGTCGTCATCCAGCTTCGCGACAATCGCGTTGAGCGCCGGATTCAGACGATTGATCTGAAGAAGGTGCGCGGCCATGACCTCGCGCACCGACGCCTTGCGCGCGCGGATCAATCGCGCGAGCTCGCGCGCGCTTGCGAAGCAGACGTTCACGGCCGCTTCTTGCGCAGCCATTCCTTCTCCTTCGCCTCGAGCTGTTCGTCGTGCGCGGCCGCCGGTTTGATCCAGCCCTCTTGATAAATCGGATTTTTCTCCAGCAGATCGGCATAGCGCTGCACCGCGGCGGGATCGGCGCCGTCGAGCATCCTGAGCATCTGCTCGCTGGCGACGGCCGCGAACGATTCCCAGATGCGCTGGCCGAGCGACGCGGTCGCGAGACGCGGCGATCCGAGATAGCCAGGCCAGCTCGCCGGCTTCGCCGCGTCGAAACTTTCCTGCAGCGTTGTCCCGGTCACGGCCGGCGCGGTCTTGTACGCGGGCGCGACGAGATCCGCCTGCAAATAGAGCATCAGGCTGTGCTCGTCCATGCCGCCGTGCAGCGACACGCCTTCCTCTTTCTTCTCATCGTCTGTCAGCCCCGCCAGCGCGCCGCCCCATCCCGCGAGCACCGGCACGAGTCCCCACAGGTTCACCATGCGGCCGCCGTACGCGTCGTGAAAGTAATCGGACGCATCGTCTATCGCGCGAATGTGCAGCGGCGCGCCGTGCACGTGGACAACGACGATCCAGCGGAAGCCCTGCTCGCCGAGCTCGGTGGCGAGATCCATGAACACGGCGCGGAGCGTCGAAGGCCGCACCGCGTATGTGCCGGGAAACACGAACTTGCCGCCGAGCTCGTTGGAGCCGCTCGCGCCGAACGGAATCTGCGGGAAGACGAGCGCGGTCCAGTCAGGTTTCTCGGCGGCGAGCGACTGCACGAGCTCCTGCGTCAGGCGATCGCTCAGGAATCCGTCGGTGAACGCCGGCAGATACGGACCGTGCTCCTCGAGCATGCCGCCGGTCAGAAAGACGACGGTCGTCGAGCGATCGAGCGCGCGGATCTGATCCGTGTTCAAGTCGACGATGCGTCGCACCACGAATCCCCTCCTGACGTGCGTGAGCTCGCCGAAACGCCTGGTAAAAACAAACATGGAGGAACAGAGGAACGGAGCGCCTCGGGTTCGACGCACGGCGCGAAGCGCCGGTCACACGGTGGAAGGCGGTCGTGCCCGAGTCGCCTGGACAACGGATGCGACTCGCGCGCGACCGCCTTCCACCGTGTGTCTGGGCCTGCTCCGCAGGCCCAGCGTCGAACCCGATCGGCGTCTCCTTTGCGTTTCGGCGAGCGAAGCTCCGTTCGTCTCCGTTTCTCCGTGTGATACCGTTGCCTCCGTCCCCCTCCGTTACCATTGCCTCCGTCCCGCCTCCGGTATCAGTGCACCGCCTCCTCCGCAACATCCAGCATCGTGCGCCACACGACGAGCCATCGATCGTCGTGCCGCGCGAAGACCCAGAGGTCGCGCCCGGTCGAATGCTCGCGCTTGTTCTTCTCGCGCTCGTAGACCATGTCGAACCGGAACGTCACGACGGCCGTGTGACCGATCACCTGGACATCGAGATCGAATTCGCGGTACTCGATCACGCGCGCCATGTCGCCGAACTGGACGAACGTGGCAATCAGCAAGTCGCGGCCTTTGACCATGGCGCCGAATCCCGGAAACGCGATCGTCACGTCCTGGTGAAGGTACGGCGCCATGTCGCGCGGACGCTTCTCCCGCCACGCGGCCTTGATCGCCTCCATCGTGCGCCGGACCTCTTCGTCAGGTGTCACGGACAGCGATCCCCGCACTTCGCCGCGACGAGCATGCGGAGCACAACGTCGTACTGCGCCGCCGTCACCGCCTTCGGCCGTTGATTCGCCGCGGGCCCTGGAGACACTGTCGACACTGCCCCCTGACCGAATCCCGTGTCGGTCTTGTGCGCGATGACCATGTCGAGCTGCGGGACGACCGTGATGTACTGACCGCCGACGCCCCACGCGGTGTACGCGCCTTTGAGCGGATCCGATGGATTGTCGGCGTCCCACACCCAGAAGAGATACCCGTAGCCCCACCGATCGACGCTCGGCGGCGAATCGGGGAATGCCGCGTTCGTGTCGCGATGCGGTGTGACGAGACTCGTCGCGCGGCGCACCCACTCGCGCGGGATCACCTGACGATCGCCCCACGTCCCTTCACGCAGCGCGAGCAACCCGACGCGTGCCATGTCGCGCGTCGAGAGCCACACGTGGTACGCCGGATATTGCGACACGGCCGCGTTGCCCGACTTGCGCTGGCGGGCGCGGTCGAAATCCTCCATCCCGATCGGCCGCGCGAGATCGGTGTCCAGCGCGTCGTAGATGTCGCGGCCGGTGAGCTTCTCGAAAACGGCGCCGGCGGCGTTGAAGTCCCAGTTGTTGTAGACAAAGCGGTCGCCCGGCGTGACCGTTCCGCGCGCCGGCGCGTTCGCCGTGTCGTCGCCGCCGTTCGACGGCGGGTGGTAGATGCCCGACCGCGCGGTCAACAGATGTCGAATCGTGGCGTTCAGCTCGCGCGCCGTCAGCCCGCCGACGTCGGTGAGCTGCAGCTCGGACAATTTCTTATCGAGATCGATCGTTCCGTTCTCGGCGTACTTTCCGTACAGCAGCGACAGCACGCTCTTCCGGCCGGACGCCAGGTAGCTGACGTGCGTCACGTCGCCGTACGTGAACAGCGTGCGCCCGCCGACGACGACCATCATCGCGGTCGTGTCGAGCGATGCCATCCACCCGCGCACCGCGTCGAGCCGCTTCGACGAAAAGCCGGCCGACTCGGGACGCTCGATGGCTTGCCACTGTTTCTGCGGAAAACCCGAGGCGGGGTCGTGCGACTGGAGCGTCGACAGCGGCCGCGACAGGATCAGCCAAGACAACACGAAAACGCGAACACACGACAACACGAAACGCCAACGGGCTTTGGCTTTCGTGGTCTCGGGATTTCGTGGTTTCGTGGCCATGAGAGCCGCGAGTGTTCTCATGAACGAGACGCTCCTGTTTTCTTCACGACATCGCCGACGCGAATCGCGCCAGCCTGGACGACTCTCGCATTGATGCCACGCAGCTGCAGCTCGCGCCCCAGCGTCGAGTTGACGAACGTGGTCGCATCGATCCCGAATCGCGAGACGAACTTCCCGCAGCCGGTGTGCGGCTCTTCGCTGACTTCGACAACGGCTGAACCGATCGCCAGTCGCGTCCCTGGCGGCAGGTTGGCCGCGCTCAGGTCGAGATCGACGAACAACTGATCGCCCGCGAGCGGCCAGCGAGCCTTCTCCTGAGCAACGAGCGCGATGACGCGCGCGCTCATGATGTTCAACTGCGTGTCGGGATTCGGCAACCGGTCGCGGCTGCGCGCGCTCGTCCGATCCTTCCAGTTGTCGCCGACGAGGCCTTCCGCGGGATCCAGCCGGCCTTCGTCAATCACTTCGCGCGCCCCAACCTCCGGCCGCCGCACGATCATCTCCAGCACGCCCTCGGTTTTCGGGGCTTGCCGAATCGCCCCCAATCCCTCTTCGAGCTCTGCTGTCGTCAGATGCCTGGACATATCCGAGCCGAGATTAAACCAGACAGCGTGGCCGGGCGTCTAACGTTTCCGATGACACCCACGCTTTCGCTGATCCTGACGGTCACGCTGTTCGCGCCTGCCGCCGGCGCACAGCCGCCGAATCCGCGGCCGCCGATTTTCCGGTTCGAAGCCGACGAGCTCTGGCTGAATCTCCATCATTTCATTTTCACCGCCGGCGACGCGGTGCGCCGCGTGATGCCGGATCACGTGCCGTACGCCGAGGCGGCGGGCGTCTGGCAGCGCGGGTTTCAGCGGTTCAAGATTCCGCTCGAAGAAACGTGGAAGCCTTACCTGGATGGCCGCGGCACCCGCGACGAGGCGCTCGCGGCGCTCGTCGCGAAAACCGCCACCGAGCCGAGGCCGTGATCGCAGCTACGGCACGCATCAGCGACTTCAGCGGGTCAAGCACCCGCAGTCGTGATCGAAGAGTCGTTCCTGAACGTGAACCGCGGACGGACTCGTATGATATCCGCGACTTGTTGGGCTGAGAGATGAGACGCGCGCGCGTCATACGTCCGGATCGATCGAATCTGATCTTTCTCAAGAAAGCTACACGACTTAACGCTGCCGATGGGCGCGTCCGAAAAACGCCTCCAGCAACGTGGTCACTTTCATCCGCCGGAACGTCGCGGCGCGGGCCGAGGAGATGGCGTCTCAGAATGAGGAGATTTCGGGACTACACGGGAAGGTTAGGCGGGCACTAGTTCGAACGCCGGAGACGACACGACGCGGCGACCAAAAATGCGCAGCAAATCCGCTGGTTCTGGATGACTGACGCGGTCCTCCTCGAGCCTTCGCTTCACGTCATCGCGCCCTGGGTCGGGGATACGAACCGCAAAGAATGGAAAGAGAACGCTCGAATTGTAGACCTTCTCAAGCTCGTCGAAACCTTCAATCGGGCGCAGGTCGCTGCGCCGCTTGTACTCATCGTCGTAGCGGAAGGTCCACGTCTTGCCGTCAAACTCTAAGTGACCAACCGTAATGTGGCGCTCCTTCTGGGGCACGTAAAGCAACACAAATCGAGCCGCCTTCTGCGACCTGCGCGAACGCATAGCCCTCATGGTGTCTACGAGACTCATAATT
>MNEX01000240.1 GCA_001917905.1 Acidobacteria bacterium 13_1_40CM_65_14 | reverse complement strand
CGTAAGGCTCCTAAAGGCTCCTGGAAGATGACCAGGTAATAGGTCGGGTGTGTAAGCGCGGTGACGCGTTGAGCTTACCGATACTAATCAGCCGTGAGGCTTGACCATAAATCTGTTTCTTATCCGGGGTCCCTACCCCGGAGCTAACAACGTAATGCACGCGGAAACCGCTGCGTGACGTCCGCCTTCGCCCATTGGGCTTCGGCGGACGAGTGGGACGTGAAACTACCGTTTGCAGAGTATTCAGTTGTGACGTTGTCTTAAGCGACGGCATTGAGCCGTCGCTGCTCGCTGGGGCCCCTGAAACCCCCAGCTCGCTCTTTGAAAAGGAGCCGGCGCTCGATGCGCTGGCTGTGAAGGATCGTCTGGGACGACCGGCTTCGCGCGTTACGCGCCGCTTGTGAGTGGCGCCGCGTGAATCCGGACCCCAGGCACCAAGATCCGGGGTAGCCCCGGAGTCAGTATGCCGGTGGTCATAGGATCAGGGTCACACCCGTTCCCATTCCGAACACGGAAGTTAAGCCTGATACCGCCGATGGTACTGCATGGGAAACTGTGTGGGAGAGTAGGTCGCTGCCGGCAGTGATACAAACAAGAACGCCCGATGCGCACGTTCGCAGCATCGGGCGTTTTTGTTGTGCGGCCGTGGACCTTCAGCCACACAGGTTTCCCATATCAGCCATCGGCGGCGAAGCCGCCCGCGAGGCGCGCAGCGCCGAGCCGTAAGCAAAGCCACTGCATGGGAAGCGTTGTGTGGGAGAGTAGGTCGCTGCCGGCAGTGATTTGAAAGGCCGACGTGAGAAATCGCGTCGGCCTTTTGCATTAGGGGTCATAGCTAGGGGTTCCCACACGGTCTCGCACGTCAGCCATCGGCGGCGAAGCCGCCAGCGAGGCGCGCAGCGCCGAGCCGTAAGCAAAGCCACTGCATGGGAAGCGTTGTGTGGGAGAGTAGGTCGCTGCCGGCAGTGATTTGAAAAGCCGACGTGAGAAATCTCGAGCGCTACAGGAGAAAGTCGGGGGGCCCATGAATCACGATCTCGTACGGGCGATCCTCGACAGGCGTCTCATCGAGTTCACCTATAAGGCCGGCCGCCTTCGCCGCGCGGAGCCTCACGATTACGGCCTCAAAAACAGGGTCGAATGCCTGCTCGCGTATCAGATTAGCGGCGAGAGCGAAAGCGGCGCGCCACACGGCTGGAAGCAATTCGACGTCGGCGAGATGCGCCAGCTGCGTGTGCTCGATCGTGGATTTGCGGGCACCCGTGCCGACAGCGGGCAGCGTCATCGCGCCTGGGACACGCTGTTCGCGCGGGTGAGTTGATGGGTGGGATTCGAGCTGATTGTGACGCGTCAAATACCGAGCGATGTCGGGAGGACGCGACCTGACGGAGTCGGCCGAACGTTCGCGATTGACGCCGGCGGCCGTCGCTCGAAGGCGACGTCGACCGCCATTGTCCACGTCAACCGCACGAGCGCGAGCAGCGTCGGCGCATTGCGCGGAATGCCATGCCCGTGGAGCAGCGTGGCGATCTCGCGCGCGCGAGCTTCAGACACCTGCGGCGTGACGTCAAGATCGTCGATGTCCGGTGCTAAGTAGATCGGCATATGGCTGGCTCTTTTATTACTCGCGCGCTTCAGGTCGTCAGCCCGCTTCTGGCTACAGTCCGGACGAATAGTCTGCCCAACTGCGAAACGTTCCGCGACGAGGAGAACATCCGTGAGATTCTGCTTCGTGCGCGTGCTGCCATTCGTCCGCGGAGTTCCGGGCTGTCGAACAGCGTTTCGAGCGCGCCCGCGAGCCACAGCGGATCGCCGGGACTGATGACACGCCCGCTCATCCCATCGTCGATCAATTCCCGAATCCCGGGCACTTCAGTGGAAAGCACCACGAGCCCGACGGCCATCGCTTCGAGCACCACGTTGGAGAGCACTTCACGGTCGCAGTCATCCGCAACCCACGGAAGCACCAGCGCCGTATGCGCCTGCATCAACATGGCCAGCTCGCTGCGGGACAGACCGCCAACGATCTGGATTCGGCCGGCGAGCCGGCAGCGGTCGATCTGGGCGCGCAGCGTCTCTTCGAACTCGCCTTCGCCGAGGATTGTCAACCGCGCGACCCGTCCGCGGTCTCGCAGGATGCCGACGGCCTCGATGAGATCCGTGAACCCGCTCTTCTCGATGAGTGGACCGATGGCAAGGATGGAGTCAACGTCGAGGCGCCCGGCGGCGGAAAACCGGTAGTCGTCCGGATTCACGCTCATCGGGATGCGGTGCAGTTTCCCGGGTGCGCAGGAGCCGCAGATTTTGACCAGACGCCGACGGTCGAACTCGCTGAGCGTGACAGCAAATCGCGCGTTCAGCACTTTCTCGCAGAGCGACGGCTCGTCCGCGCCGTCGTACAGACCGTCGGCATGCGCCGTGAAACTGTATCCACGACCTGACAGCCGTGCCGCCTCTCGTGCGACGTCGGTGGCCACCGTCGCGCCATGTGCGTGCAGGTGCTCGATGTCTCGTGAGGTGACCTGATTCGCAATCCACCGGGCCGCGCTGGCCGAGACTCCGCGTCCCATCCGCATCTGCCCCAGCGAATCGATTGCGAAAGTGTGATCAGTGGGGCCCGATGCGTCGTCAAACGATGGACGGTCCGAGGTGCCGCATCCCCCCGTTTCCGAGAAATAGCGAACGGGACCGCGGAGACGCGCGAGCGCGCAGGCGGTGTCATCGACGCGACCCTCCGGCAAGCGGAGCGAGAAGATATGCACGTCGATGCCGCGAGACTCGAGTTCCAGAATCTCTTGAAGCACGAAACCGTGCGACCCGCGCGGGAACTGGTCGATGACATAACCGATTCTCACCGTCGGCCGCAGCTGCGTGACGGCCCTGTGGGGGGCGCTTCTTGGCACTCGCGTCGTAAGTTCTTCGAAATTGACCGCCTCGAGGTGCCGGCGCGCTGCCGGTTGGTGCACGCTGTGTGGTACCGTACGGGCACTGCGAAGCGTTTCTGTTGCCGTCGCGCGCATTCCAAAGGGCTGGGAACGCGGCTCCTGGACGTCTGGTTTCATGAGTTCAAGCCTCATATCCAATAGGGTGCGAACCTAGGCCGCCAGATATAGGGTGGTAAAAAGAAGGCCGGCAAGGCCGTCATGCGATACCTGTCCCGGCGTCTGGCTCACGGTTTCCTCGTTCTGGCCGGAGTTTCGGTCCTCTCCTTCGTCTTCGTCGCCCTGGCGCCGGGCGAATTCCTCAACGAAATGAGGCTGGATCCCCGCATTTCGCCGGAAATGGTCGCCGCATTGCGCGATCGCTATGGGTTGGATCAGCCGCTCCCCCTGAAATACCTTCACTGGCTCCAGTCGGTCGTGCGCGGAGAGCTGGGATTCTCGTTCGCCTATGACCGTCCGGTCGCCGCGTTACTCTGGCCACGGGCCCGGAACACGCTGCTGCTCACCGTTCCAGCCACCCTCGCGGCGTGGCTGATCGCGGTCCCGATCGGGGCCTGGTCCGCCAGCCAACGAGGGCGATGGCCCGACCGTGTGTGCGCCGGAACGACGACTGCGCTGCTGACCGTCCCAGAACTGCTCCTCGCACTGGGGCTGTTGGTGGTCGCTGTGCGAACCGGCTATTTCCCGATCGGCGGAATGAGGTCCGCGGCGTTTGCCGAGTTGCGGGAGTGGGCCAAAGTCAAGGATCTCGCCGTCCACCTGTTCCTCCCAGCATCCGCCCTGATTCTGGTCAACCTGCCGGTTCTGATCAGGCACGTGCGATCAAGCCTCATCGACGTACTGGCCGCACCGTTCATCCAGGGTGCCCACGCGCGCGGCGTTCCGCCTCGCCGGCTGCTCTTTCGCGACGCACTTCGCGCCGCGTCCAACCCGCTCATCTCGCTGCTCGGACTGTCGATTGCCGGTTTGCTCAGCACGTCACTGGTCGTGGAGGCCGTCATGAGCTGGCCCGGCCTCGGACCGCTGCTGCTCGAGGCCATCGCCGCCCGCGATCTCCACCTCGTCATCGGTGCCGTGATGTGCTCGACGCTGTTCCTGCTCGCCGGAAACCTCGTGGCTGACGCGTTGTTGTACCTGTCGGACCCGCGAGTTCGGGCCGACCAGGTATGAGCGCTGCGTCTCGACAGGTTCGAGCGTGGGCGAGCCTGTTGGTCATCCTGAACGCATCTGTCGTGTTCGCCGGTTTCATCGCGCCCTACGCGCCGAACGAGCAGAACCGGAACCTCCCGTTTGCCGGCCCGACACGACTCCATTTCGTTGAGACCACCGGGCAATTTCACCTGCGACCGTTCGTCTACCTTGTCGTCAGCACACCGGGAAGTGTCGACAAATACGAGGAAGATCGCAGCCGTCGCTATCCCGTGCGGTTCCTGATCCGAGGGGCGCGGTACACCATTGCGGGTTTCGCCGCCGACCGCCATCTGTTCGGTGTCGAGGAGCCCGCCAAAGTTTTCCTGTTTGGTACCGATCAGTTCGGTCGAGACGTGTTCTCCCGCTTGCTCGTTGGCGCGCAGATCTCACTTGTGGCAGGAGTTCTGGCGGCAGGCCTGGCGTTGAGTCTCGGCGTCGCGCTGGGCGCGCTCGCGGGTTTCTACGGTGGGTGGACCGACGACGCGGTCATGCGAATCGCGGAACTGTTCCTCGCGCTCCCGTGGCTCTACCTGTTGTTGGCCGTCCGATCGGTTCTGCCACTCCACATCGATCCGGCCCGGGCCTTTCTGCTGCTCGTGACGGTCATCGGCTTCGTCGGCTGGGCCCGACCGGCGCGGCTGATTCGCGGCATGGTGCTCAGCGCCAAACGCCGCGATCACGTGCTCGCCGCGCGCGCCTTTGGCGCGACCGACATGTACGTGTTGCGTCGCCACGTGTTGCCTCAGACGGCCGGCGTCGTCCTGACGCAGCTCGCGGTGCTGGTTCCTCGGTACATACTGGCGGAGGTCACCCTCTCGTTCTTCGGGCTCGGCGTCGCCGAGCCGGTTCCGAGCTGGGGCAACATGCTGGCTGCGGTCCAGCGTTATGACGTGCTGACGTCGTACTGGTGGATGTTTCTGCCGGGAATTGCGTTGAGCCCCGTATTTCTGCTCTACTACGCGCTGGCTAACGCCCTCCACGAGCACACAGCACTTCTGTCATCGTAGCTCGGTGAAAACGTTCATGAAACGGGTTGTCGAACGTTTGCTCACGCCTGCGCTACTGATTGCGGTCGCCTGCGCCGCAGTCGCCGGTGCGCCGCAGCGCGCCGCTGTACGCGCTGAAGATCTTCTCGTCTCCCGCGCGGAGATCGGCCGTCCCGGCGGACAACTCGTCATCAACCAGCACGCCGAACCCAAGACACTCAACCCGGTCACCGCGGTCGACAGCGTGTCCGGCGAGGTGATCAAGAACACCATCGCGGACCTGATTCACGTCAATCGCGAGACCCAACGGGCCGAACCCGCGCTCGCCAAGGCGTGGACCATGTCATCCGACGGCCGCCGGTATACGGTGACGCTTCGTCAAGGACTCCGCTTTTCCGATGGCGATCCGTTCGACGCCGATGATGTGGTGTTTTCATTCCGAGTGCATCTGGACGAGAAAGCGCACTCTGGTCAACGGGATCTTCTGACCATCGGCGGACAACCCATCGCCGTCCGTAAAATCGATCAGCACACCGTCCAGTTCGACCTTGCCGAGCCGCGCGCAGGCGCGGAGCGTTTGTTTGACGGCGTCGCGATTCTGCCGAGACACCTGCTGGAGCGGTTTCACACGGAAGGTCGTCTCGCCGATGCATGGGGGTTGTCGACGCCGGCGGCGCAGATGGCGGGCCTGGGACCTTTTCGGTTCAAAGAGTACGTGCCAGGCGAGCGGCTGGTGCTCGAACGGAACCCGTATTACTGGAAGGCCGACCGATCCGGCACGCGACTCCCGTACCTCGATCGTCTGGTGTTCATGCCCGTGACGAGCGACGATGCGCAGACGATGCGCTTTCAGTCCGGAGAGGCTGACATCGCGTCGAAGATGACTGCCGCGAGCTTTGACGTTCTGGCGAAGGCGGGGCAGGCCGCACCATATAAGCTGGTCGACTTGGGCGCCGGCCTCGACTACAGCTTCCTGTTCTTCAATCTGAACGATCTGGGCTCATCAAAACTTCCCGACACGGCGCGCAAACAGGGCTGGTTCCGTCAAGTGGCGTTCCGGCAGGCGATCTCGCTCGCCATCGATCGAGAAGCGATCGTCCGACTCGTCTATCGCGGTCACGCGACGCCCTTGTGGGGTCACGTCCCGCCGGGGAACAAGGTGTGGATCAACCGCTCGATCCCGCAGCCGGCGCGATCGCTCGACCGCGCTCGACAACTGTTGAGAGCGGCCCGCTTTTCCTCGAAACCTGACGGGACACTCGTCGATCAGCGGGGCGACCTCGTCGAGTTCAGCATCGTGACCAACGCGGGAAACTCAGAACGCGTCCAGATGGCGACTATCATTCAAGACGACCTGCGTCAGCTCGGCATCAACGTGCATGTGGTCACGCTGGAGCTGCGCGCGCTCGTGGATCGACTGTTGAAGACGCATGACTACGAAGCCTGCGTCCTCGGTCTGGGGAACGCCGACGGCAACCCGAACACGGAAATGAACGTGTGGCTGTCGAGCGGTGCGACGCACCTGTGGAGCCCCGAGCAGAGCCGGCCGGCAACGCCGTGGGAGGCGGAGATCGACACGTTGATGCGGCGTCAACTCACGACCCTCGACCCGACCGCGCGTAAGCGGCTCTACGACAAGGTGCAGGAGCTCGTCGCGCAAAACCTGCCATTCATCTTCCTGGTCAGCCCCAACGTTCTGGTCGGTGCCGATAAAGGGCTGGGAAACTTTCGGCCGGCAGTCCTCGATCCCCACACCCTCTGGAACGTCGAGGAATTGTTCTGGCGTCAAAAGCGGTCCAGTGGCACGCCGTGAGAAGATCACCGGCACGAGCCGGCTGCCGACGCATGGGCCGAACGCGGGATGGAGTGACGAACGTCTCGTGAAGGCGTGCCTCGATGGCGACGAGCAAGCATGGTCGGCACTGATTGATAAGTACAAGAACCTCATCTACTCGATTCCGATCAAGTACGGCGCGAGTCCCGAGGATGCCGGCGATATTTTTCAGGCGGTATGCCTCGAGTTGTTCTCGCAACTCTCCAATCTTCGAAAACCGGCGGCGCTGCGCGGGTGGCTCGTCACGATTACGGCGCACCAATCGTTCCACTGGAAGCGCAAACATCGCAAACGGACCAATGTCGAGCAGACCACCCTCGACGACGACGCGTTCGGCGCCGACCCCGCGGTGCCTCCCGATGACGTGACCGATGAGGCCGAGCGCGAGCAGATCATGAGGGATGCGACCGCGCGTCTCTCGCCACGGTGCCAGGAGATGATCCGGCTGCTCTTTTACGTCGAGCCGCCGTTGCCGTACCGCGAGGTCGCGCAGCGTCTTGGTCTGGCCGTCGGATCGATTGGCTTCATCCGCGGCCGCTGCCTCAAACGTCTGCAAAAGACGTTGCTCGCGATGGGGTTCTGAGAGATGGGGTTCTGAGAATGGTCAGCCCGGCACTCCTCGACGGCGGTCTGATCGATCAGCTCGGATCGCACTCCAGCCGTCGCGCGATGGTGACCTTCTTACGTCATCAGCCTCACCTCTGGGATCCCACGGTGGTCCAGGGTCTGTATGAGTCTGTCGTACGCGTCGCACGCGTGGATTTGCGGCAGGCGGAGCGCCTGGCGGACGCGGCGACCTGGCTGGCCGACAAGCTGCGAGACGATCGATGTCGCGCCCAGAGCCTCCGGGCTGTGGGTCACGTGCTGCTGATCCGGCGCAAATACGGCGACGCGCTGAAGCGGTACGAAGCGGCCCTTCA
>MNEX01000124.1 GCA_001917905.1 Acidobacteria bacterium 13_1_40CM_65_14 | reverse complement strand
CTTGGAGAACTTCAGCTTTTCCGGCCTCTCTATTTGCCACGCCAGTGGTGTATCACGTGTTCCATTAGACGGTCAAATGAGAAGGCGGGTTCCGGATAGCTCATCTGCCCTGGATGGTGGGCGCACCTGGTGGGCGCACTTCGAGTTCACCCGCATAAACATTGCGCCAACTATCCTCCGCAAGAAGATCGAGGAGAATCCGGACGTTCTCCGAGATGACGGCTTTTCTGGCCAGTATTGATTGAAGTGCCAGTCGCCGGCTCACTGCGGTCGTCTCCGGACGTCTGTGAGACGCTCCGGAAATCTCCCTGGGTGTCAAGGCCGGTGGGCGCGGTGGTGGGCGCTTTAAGTCCACCGCGGCGGTACTCGCGATCTCTTCGATCATCCGCGGACTCGGCGTCGGACTGGATTTCGCGTCTATCTTCACGCCAGAATAACGGGATCGCCAACGATACCGCGCAGAAGCCCTGACGCCGACTAAGGCGCGCGCGTCTCCTTGGCGCGTCTATCTCGAGAGGACATCTACCGGATCTTTGCTCGCGCTTTCCGGCGCTCGGCCCAATATTTCTTCATCCGCTCCGACACCGCCTTTCGTGCCGCTGCCGACATCCGGTGCGTCCGAAGCGTTGCCTCTTTTACAGATCGGCGTAGCGCACGGCGTCGCGTAGGGAGACCCAGTTCCGGAAAGGTTCGTTCAATCGCAACAATCTCGGCGCGGAGCTCTTTAACCACTGCCTCGGCGCCTCGGCGCGCGAGATCCTTCAGCTTTTCCGTACTCAGTCCTTTCGCGTCGGTTCTCACCATCTGGCCTCCTTGCGTGCCGCCGGTTCTATCAAATCATTATCGCCGTCCGCCGACGCTCATGAGCGAGGATCACCAGGACGAACAGCAACCGGTACGTCGCGGTGGGCACGACGAAGAAATCCGCGGCCATGATTTGCGCGATGTGATTTGCCAAGAAGGTCCGCCAGGTCTGCGATGGCGGCTGTCGACGACGGACCATGTACTTCGCGACGCTGGATTGACCGGACGTCAATCCCGAGTTTCAGGAGTTCGCCATGGATCCGCGGCGCGCCCCAGAGCGGATTCGCCGCTGACATCGTGCGAATCAACGCGCGGACGTCGGCCGGAACTCCCGGTCGACCCGCCCGGTGACGACTCTTCCACGCCCAGAACAACCGAAAGCCTTGCCGGTGCCACGCGATGACGGTTTCCGGTTTCACGATGACGAGTGCCGCTCGCCATTCCGTCCACGTACGCGACAGCCGGACCCAAAGGAGGCGGTCCATCCACGCCAGGCGCACCCGCTGAGGGCGCGAGCGATCCAATACGCGGAGCTGGTGCCGCAATGCGAGCACCTCGATCTGCAGGGCGGCACGTGAGCGCAGCGAACTGCGGAAGGTCAGGAGGAGCGAAACGAGGACGGACGTCATCGCCCGAAGCCTATCGAGGAGCCACGGCAACATCAACACCGACAACAAGTACGGTGTTTTCGGTCGTGACAAGCGGACCGACGAACTTGGGTGGTGCGGCAACGGTGCAAGAACTGTCTAGGATGACCTTGAAAAGGCGTCCAAGCTTGGTCCCGCGCGAGCGCGCTACTTCTCTCGGACCTTGAGCCCGCCGGTAATGCCTTCGACCTGATGTCCGATCGCGACGGCGCGCATCTTCATGATCTCCGCGGGCGTCGCGTACTTCGGGTCGACATTTGCCTGAGCGCACGTGAAGCCGCGCAGCGTGCACTCCGAAGTAGTGTGCTTGATGCCACGATCCGCCATGAGCTTGAACATCAACTTCACGGCATCTTCGTGGATGATCACGGCGTTGTTCGGCACGAACGTCCCGACGCCGATCGCGTAATCCACTGGCATCAACGGCTCGACGCTCGCGCCGAATGCGCCGTCGTTCTTCTTGCCCAAGTCGTACGCGCCAAGGTCAGCGCCTGTGTCGACGAGGTATTGAATGATCGCCGTGTCGCCCATGTTGCCCGCAACCATCAGCGGCGTGATGCCGTAGTCGTCGGCTTGATTGACGTCGCCGCCCATTTCGACGAACAGCTTCACCACCTGCAGCCGTTCGGCAGCGGACCTGCCCTTGCTGTAACCCTGGATGAATCCCAGCCCCGCCGCCGCTTCGACCATCGTCTCGCCGTCGCTCGAAATCACCTTCGGATCCGCACCGTACGACAGCAGCAGCTTGACGAGCTCGAGATCCCCCGAAAAGGCGGCGCGCATCAGCGCCGTCGCAAACACGATGCGCGGATTGCCGGCACGCATGCGGGCGCGCGGCGTGTTGTTCACGATCGCATGTGGATTCGCTCCGGCGTCGAGCAGCTTCTTGATCAGCGGCAGCGGATCGGCGGTGACCATCCAGGGGAAGCTCGGCGCCGTCTCCATGTTGCGGCGGTCGACGGCCCAGAACAACGGCGTGAAGCGCTGCGTGTCGGCGTGATTCACGTCGCACCCCTCGTCGATGAGGTACGACGCGAGCTCATAGTTGCCGTTGAACATCGCAACGCCGAGCGCGTTCTTGCCGTCGCCGGCGAGCGCGTTGACGTCGGCGCCGGCATCGACGAGCAGCGTTGCCGATTCGAGATCGCCTTCGCGCGCCGCAAACACAAGCGGCGTCATCCAGCCGCTCGCGAACTCCTCCACCTGCTGCGACGGCTGCGTCGGAACCGGAACGCGCCCTTCGAAGCCGCGGCCGTTGATCGCCGGGACGAAGTTCGAGCGCGCGTCGACATCGGCGCCGCGTTCGACGAGCAGCTTCACGGCCGCCGGGCGGTGCTCGGCAACCGACCACATGAGCGCGGTCGTGCCGCCCCAGGTCTCGACCGCGTTGACCTTCGCGCCGCGGTCGAGCAGCACGTTCAGCGCGTCGATCTTGCCCGTACGAGCGGCCAGCATGAGCGCCGTGTCGGCATAACGAGTGAGCGGCGCGTTCGGATCCGCGCCCGCTTTGATGAGACGCTCGAGGATCGCCGCGCTGCCGTTCAGCGCCGCGAGCTGCATCGGCCGGACGCCTTCGCGGTTGACAGCCGACACGCTCGCGCCGGCGCGAATCAGCATGTCGGTCATCTCGGCATCGTCATTCCGCACGGCCCAGTGGAGCGCGGTCGTGCCGTCGACCTGCCGGCCGTTGACGTCGGCGGTGCTCGCGAGCAGCGACCGCACCGCATCCCGATTGCCTCTCATGGCGGCGTCAGCGAGCTCGCTCGCGGCGCCGTGCACGTACGCGGCCGGCACGAGGATCAACGCGCAACACGCGAGGATGCGTTTCATCGTTTGACCTTCTGCAGAATAGGCGGCGCGGCCGCATAGTTATCGAGCGCCAGCGCTGCCGCGTCGGCGTCGATGACCACTTTGCTCGTCAGCGATGTCTTGGCTTCACCGATGCCCTTCGGGTCGAGACGGATTTCGAGCAGCGTGAACTCGTAGTCCGTGAGCGGACCGACTTGCGGCGTCCAGGCGGCGGAGTGTTCGCCGAGACGACGGTCCGTTGCCAGCAAGATGCGTTCGCCTCCGTCTGGCAGCGGCACGCGCTGCGCGTACTTGATCGCGTAGCCCGTGACGTCGTTCGTCCAGATGTATCCGACCGTTGGCGCGCGGGCGATTGACGCGGTGAGCGTGGCAATCGGATCGGCTGGAGCGGCCGCACCGCCGCGGCCGCGTCCTCCTCGACCGCCGCGCCCGGCGCCCCGACCAGCGGCGCCGCGCGCGGGAGCGGCGGCACGTCCGCCACCCGCGCCGCGTTCGCCCGCATCAGCCGTGGCGGGCCCGGCACCGCCAGAGCGCTCGCCGCCGTCTGGGCGCGTTGGCGCCGCCGGAGCGTTGAGCGCGTTCAACAGCGGTGTGCGCTCCGCGTCGCTCGACCACCGCAGAATGCGAATGCGCACCGTCTGGCCCGGTTCGGCGACGTTCGTCGACGCCCCGATCAGCGTCACCTCGCCCGTCTGCGCAGACGGCGCCGTCCACAGTCCGAGCACGACGAGCGGCATGACGCAGCGCGCGACCTGCCTCATTGTTGCGGGTTCGTTCCCTTCGTTCGCCCGAGCCACTCGACGAGCCGCTCGAGCTCCTCGTCTTCGATCTTGGCGCCGCGCTCGCGCATGTCGACCGCAATCACGCGCCAGCGGTCGGCGCTGAAGCGCGCGCCGTTCACCTTCTCGATCTCGTGGCACGATGTGCATGCGCGCTTCACCACCGCCTGCGCCTCGTCGTCAGTGAAAAACGTCGTGACTTCCTGGACGAGGTACGTCCGCGGGAACGGCTTCGTGGTTGGACCGAACTTGCTCGCCAGCCAGTCGAGCAGCAGCTCGCGATCGGGTCCGGCAATCGAGACCGACACCGCTTCGTGCTTCTTCGTCAGGTACGAGTCCCAGCCCGCGCGATCGAGCGCGTTGAACGCGTAGTCGTCGATACCGTGGCAGGACGTGCAGTTCTTGAACAAGATCTGCCGCACCGCTCCCTGCGGCGGAATGACGACCGGGCGTGCCGGACGGGCGCCGATCTGCGCGGCAACGGGAGCGATGGCGGACAGCGCGATCGCGATGACGAGAGTGACGGACTTCACGTTCACACCATCTCGAGCGGTTGCAGCCTCCCCGTGCTCGTGCCGATCTTGTCCTGATCGATCCCGAACAGGTGGAGCATGCTGAGCAGCATGTTCGACGTCCGCTGCGTGTTGTCCGGGAACACCAGATGGCGGTTCCCCTTGAACGTCCCGTCGATGCCGCCCACGAGAATGACCGGCACCTTTTCGTGCGCGTGCCGGTGCGAGTTCCCCATGTTGCTGCCTTTGTAGATCAGCACGTGGTCGAGTAGCGTGCCGTCGCCCTCAGGAATGTTCCGCAGCTTCTCGCAGAAGTACGCCAGGTTCTGCACGTGATACCGGTTGATCTTCGCGTAGTTCGCCACGTTCTCCGGCTTGTCGCCGTGATGCGACGTGCCATGCCAGCCGCCGGTGTAGCCCGACTCGGGGAAGCTCGCGCCCGACAGATCGCGGCCCAGCATGAACGTGGCCGAGCGCGTAATGTCGCCCTCGAACGCGAGCGCCATCAGGTCGTACATCAGGCGGAAGTGCACGTGCTTGCTGTCGGGCAACCCGAACGGCACGTCCGCGCTCGGCTCCTCGATGGAATTGTCGATGGCGATGGTGATGCGGCGCTCGAGCTCGCGGATGTTTTCGAGGTAGCTATCGAGCCGCCCGCGATCGCCGGCGCCGAGATCCTTCTTGAACAGCGCCAGCTCGCGCGTGACCGAATCGAGAATGCTGACGTTCTGCTTCCGGCCGCGGAGCCGCTCTTCCGCGCTCGTGCCGTCGCCGAACAGCCGCTCGAAGACGACGCGGGGATTCACGTGCGGCGGAAGCGGCTGCGTCGGGGAAGACCAGGAGATGCAGTTCGTGTACGCGCAGCTGTAGCCCCAGTTGCAGTTCCCGAAGTTTCCGGTGTCCTCGACGCCGAGCTGAATGGAGGAGAGGATCGTGTTCTGCCCGCACTCGTTCGCGATGATCTGGTCGACCGTCGTCCCGAGGTAGGGGCTGACCGCGTTGCGGCGCGGCCGTGCGCCGGAGAGCAGGACCGCTCCGCGCGCATGATCGCCGCCGGGCTCACCGTCTGTCGCCATCGCTTCCGGCATGTCGAGGCCGGTGATCAGCACGACACGGTCGCGGAACGGCTCGAGCGGCTGCGTGATGAACGAGAACTCGAAGTCCTTTCCCTGCTGGAGCGGACTCCAGTATCCCGGCGCGGCGCCGTGCGGGTGCCAGATGCCGACGAATCGCCGTGTCGGCGCGGCCGCCGTCAGCCGCAACGGACGCAGCGCCGGCACCATCGCTTCGAGGAACGGCAGCGCGAGCGTCACCCCGGCCCCGCGCAAGAACGTGCGTCGTGGAATGTGGCGGTGAGTGATGAACATCGGTAAAGCCTCGTCTCGATCGGATCACTGGCTGAGCGTGGTGGCCGGGTCTGCCCTCACTCGCATCTGAAACTGCGCGCTCTTCACGATCCCCAGGAGCACGACCGACAACCTGTCGTTCTCCTTCTCGGCGTCGCGCACGATGGCGCGGATGGCCGGCATGTCGGAGTACTCGACGCCGCGACCGAGCGCGTACGTCATCATCTTTTCCGTGAACATCCGCATGAACTGCGGTGAGTACCGCATGAGCGCCTGCCGCAGGCCCGCGGGGCCGTCGATCTTCTGACCGTCGTAGAGAGTGACGGACGCGTCGATCGGCACGCCGCCCTCGCCGCCCTGGTTCGTCCGCCACTTCCCGTCCGCATCGAAGTTGTCGAGCGCGAAGCCGATCGGGTCCATAATCTTGTGGCAGCTCGCGCACGGTTCGATCGTGCGGTGGAGCGTCATCTGCTCGCGCAGCGTCAGCACCTTCCCGGATTTGTCAGCCGAATCTTCGAGCGCCGGCACGTTGGGCGGAGGCTCCGGCGGCGGTGTGCCGAGAATGTTCTCGAGGACCCAGACGCCGCGCTTCACTGGAGAGCTCCTGAAGTTCTGCGTCCAGGTGACGGCGAGAAAGCTGCCTCTGCCCAGCAGACCGCGACGGGCGTCGAGCTCCGGGCCGAGCGTCACTCGACGGAAATGCGATCCGTAGACGTTCGGAATGCCGTAGTGGCGTGCCAGCCGCTCGTTCACGAAGGTGTAGTCGGCCGTCAGCAGATCGAGCACGCTGCGGTCTTCACGAATGATGCTGTCGAAGAACAGCTCCGCCTCGCGTCCGAACGCCTGTCGCAGCTCATCGTCCCAATCCGGATAGAACACGCCGTCCGGCGCCGTGGCGGGCAGATTTCGGAGGTACAGGAACTGCGACGCGAAATTCGTGACGAGCGCATCCGCCTTCGGGTCGGCGAGCATGCGGCGCACCTGCTGCTCGAGGACCTTCGGCTGCCGCAGTCGTCCCTGACTGGCGATGGCGATCAGCTCATCATCCGGAATACTGCTCCAGAGAAAAAACGAGAGACGTGACGCAAGCTCCAGGTCGCTGATGCGATACGACTGCCCGACTGCGATGTGTGCCGGTTCCTTCTCCGCGCGCACGAGGAACCGCGGGCTCGCGAGCACGCGCCGAAGCGCCAGCTCGATGCCGTCTTCGAACGTGCCGATGCGTCGCCCCTCCTGGTAGAAGTCCATCAGCGTCACCAGATCCTGCGGCGTCACCGGACGCCGATACGCGCGTCGTGCGAGCGTCGTCAGGATGTGCTTCGCGCAGAATTCTTCTCGAGTGGGGATCTCAGGCTTGCACACGAAGACCTTGCGCAGGCTGCGCGAGTCTTCCGGTCGCTGCGGGTTGAACGGACCCGAGATGCGGAGGAAGCCGATCGCCGGGTAGTACTGAAGCTGCGGAATGCTGTTGTTCTCGAGCGACTTCCGATCGTACTGCTTGATCATGTCGAGGCTCGGACGGAAGTTCGTGGCGAGAAACGTCGCGCCGACCGTGCGCGAGCCCGCCTTCACCGGAATCGACACCTCGAGCACGCCGTCGCCCGCATCGCCGGCCATCCCTTGCGTCAGGCCGACACCTTGGTACTTGAAGAGGTGTGCGCGCTCGCCGTCGATGACGAGCTCGAGCTGCTCGCCCGGGATGAAGCTGCCGATGCCGAAGTTCTGGATGGCGAACGTGTATTCGCCGTCGGCGGGAAAATTGTGATGCACCATCATGCCGCCGCGCGTGCCGAGCGGCAGCCCTTCGATGTGCTGATTCTGCGACGTGTCGCCGGGAGCGAGATAGGTCGCTTCGGTCGGTGTCCTCCAGTAGCCGACCGCCATCCGCGCCACGCGCGCCGCGGCCGTCGCGTATGCCTCGAGCAGCGTCGGCGAAATCGTCAGCGATCCGGCGATGTTGTCGAAGCCGTGCGCCGCGTCGTCCGACGGCAACAACGAGGCGACGTCGATCTCGACGTCGAGCAGATCGCGGATGACGTTGGCGTACTCCGTACGATTCAACCGGTGGAGGACGACCGAGCCGGGATTCGGGTGCGCCGCCGCTTTCCGGTCGATCTCCTCTTCGAGCCAATCTCTGAGCGCCTGGTACTCCTCGAGCGGCGGGCGCCTGACATCCGGCGGCGGCATCACACCAGCGCGAAGTTTTCGCACCACTCTTTCCCAGAGCTCGGCATGCTCGCCGACGGCCGCGAGATCAGCGCTCTCGAGCGAGAGGTTCGCGCGCTTGAGGCGGTCGTTGTGGCACGTCACGCAGTACTGCGTGATGAGCGCCTTCTGCTTCGCGATGACGGCGGGATCGGGAGCGCTCGTGCGGGCGTTCGCGGTTCGGACGACGGACCGCGCCGGCGGGCCGCTCTTCGCCGCGAAGGGCGTCGCATTGCGATGCGGCGGCGACCCCTGACCAGCACCGTTGGCGACGAACACGCGTGCGGCGGTCGCGAACGCCAACGCCAGGCCGAGAGCCGCGGACCTGCCCACGTTCATCTGGTGATTCCGCAGGGAGAGTGTCACCCAACTGGCCGGCCGCTTCAAGTCTTATAACCAGTATTCGCTCCCCGAATAACTGTTATTGAGATTGACGGCCGAGCCACGCAGGTGCATCGTGTGCGCACGTATCGGCGGGGTCCTCGTCGCGGCGTCTTCCGCCTTCGGCCAGGCCGTCTCGACCGCATCCATTGCCGGAACGATCCGCGATGCGAGCGGCGCGATGCTGCCCGGCGTCACCGTCACGGCCACGCAGACCGGCACCGGGCTTACTCGCACGGCCGTGTCCGACGCCACTGGCGGGTACCTCCTCACCCAATTGCCGGTCGGACCGTACCGGCTCGAGTTCACGCTTCAGGGATTCCGCACGTCGGTACAGCAGGGCATCGTGCTGCAGGTCAACACGAACCCGACGATCAACGCGACGCTGGAGCTCGGCGAGCTCGCCGAGACGATCCAGGTGGAAGCCAACTCGCCGTTGATCGAAACGCGGAGTCCCGGTATCGGGATGGTCGTCGAGAACGAACGAGTACTCGAGCTGCCGCTCAACGGACGGCAGACGCTCGACCTGATCTACTTGACCGGCATGGCGGCGCCGAGCGGCACGCTGAGCGGCGCCCGCGGCGGTCAGGCCAGCGCCGGCTCGCCTGGAACGATCGCGGTCGCCGGCGGCTTGCCGAACGGCACCGCGTACGTCGTCGACGGCAGCACCCACAACGATCCGTACAACAACGCCGCGATGCCGTTCCCGTTCCCCGAAGCGCTCCAGGAGTTCAAGGTCGAGGCGAGCGCGCTCGCCGCGCAGTACGGCCATCACTCCGCCGCCGTCGTCAACGCCGTCACGAAATCCGGGACGAACGTCGTTCACGGCAGCGGCTTCGAGTTCCTCCGCGACGATTCGCTGAACGCGGTCGACCCGTTCGCCGCGATTGGCGCCGACGGCAGGCGCCGCAGCGACGGCCTGAACCGCAATCAATTCGGCGGATCGATCGGAGGCCCAATCGCCCGAGACAGACTCTTCTACTTCGCCGCCTACCAGCGAACCCGCGTTCGCCGCGTGCCGACCTCGAACTTCGCGTTCGCGCCGACGATGGCCATGTTGAGCGGAGACTTCAGGGCGTTCGCAGCACCTGAATGTCAGGGCGGCCGTCAGGTCAACCTGCGCCCGCCGTTCGTGAACAACCAGATCGACCCGGCGCTCTTTTCACCAGCGTCGCTGAAGCTCACGAGCCTGCTCGGCGTGAAGCCTGACACTGCGTGCGGTCAAGTGTTCTTCGATCAGGTGGACGACAGCGACGAAGACGTGTTCACGACGAAGATCGACTACACGGTGAGCGGCTCGCATACCGTGTTCGGCCGCCTCCAGTTCAACAAGTTCGACTCGCCCACGAACTACGACGGCAAGGCGGCGATGTCGTTCACCACGTCGGCGTTCAAGAACCGCGTGTACGCGTTCGCCCTCGGCGACACGAAGCTGTTTGGCAACAACATCGTCAATGCGTTTCACGCGACGATCAATCGCGGCAACTATGGCAAGGAATACGTGCCGCTGTTCGACTACTCGGATCTTGGCGTGAAGGCGACGCCGGTGATGACGGACTACATGCGTCTGAGCGTCACCGGCGGCTTCAGCGTGATGGGCCCCGGCGCGCTGCCGACGCTCACGCCGACATGGACGTATCAGGTCGCCGACGACCTCAGCGTCATCCGCGGCCGACATCAGTTCGGGTTCGGCGCGAATTACATCCAGACGAAGTACGACTCGACGTCATTTCTCGCGGCGGCCGGCAACACGACGTTCACCGGACAATCGACCGGTCTCGGCCTCGCGGATTTCCTGCTTGGCCGCGCGGCATCGTTCTCGGCGGGAACGCTGACCGGCGTGCACGTGCAGTCGCGTTACATCGGGTTGTACGCGCAAGACAGCTGGCGAGTGTCGCCGAACGTCACGCTCAACGCAGGACTGCGCTGGGATCCGTACATGCCCGTGTATAGCAAGGGGCCAGTTCACGCGCTTCGATCTCGATCGCTTCAACAAGGGATTGAAGAGCACGCGGTTTCCGAATGCGGCCGCAGGGCTCGTGTTTCCACGCGACGAGGGGATGCCCGGCAACTCGATCGCGCGCAACGATCTCTGGAACGTTGCGCCGCGTGTCGGCATTGTGATCGATCCGAAGGGAGCAGGGACTGAAACCATCCGCGCGTCATACGGCCGCCTCTACGACCTGCCGCACATGCAGACGTTCTCGGCGCAGGCGCAGATGTCGCCGTGGGGCAACACGTCGACGGTGACGAACATGCCGCAGGGCTGGGACAACCCGTGGGTGGCCGTGCAGGGCGGCGATCCGATTCCAAACCTGCTGAACGGGCCGAACAGTACGTCGACGTTCCCGCTTGCCGCGAACTACACGACGTATCCGCTCGATCTGCCGGCCACGAGCACCGATCAGTGGAACGTCAGCTACCAGCGGCAGATCGCGTCGGCGTGGATGGTGTCGGCGAACTACCTTGGAAATGTCGTGCATCACGTCTGGACCACCAACCAGATCAATCCGGCGGTGTTCGGGCCGGGCGCGACGGTCGGCAGTACGAATCAACGGCGCGTGCTGTTCCTGCAGAATCCGAGCGAGGGGCAGTACTTCGCGAGCATTCAGGAAGTCGATCCGAACGGGACGTCCGACTACAATGGCATACTCCTCTCAATCCAGCGCCGGCGCGCCAACGGCTTTTCGCTGCAGGGCAACTACACCTTCTCACGCTGCATCACCGACCGGTGGAATCAAGAGCCGGGCGTCTCAGGAGCGCCGTATCTCATCCCCGGCAATCGCGCGGCCGATCGCGGTCGATGTCCGAACTCTCCGGACCACAGCCTCAACACGTCAATCGTGTATGAGATTCCGGGCGCCGGCACCGGCATGACGTTGGCGCTGACGAGTGGATGGCAAGTGTCGGCGATCCTCAGCGCACGCTCTGGGTCGTACTATACGGTCACGACCGGAGTGGACAACGCGCTGTCGGGCCAACCGAACCAGCGCGCCAGTCAGACGCTGACCGATCCATTCGTGGCGAATCCGACGTTCGCGCAGTGGCTCAATCCCGCGGCGTTCCAGGCGCCAACCGCCGGCACCTACGGCACGATGCCGCTCGATGCGATTCGCGGGTTTGCCCGGTGGGGCATCGACATGGGGGTGACCCGCTCGTTTAGAACAGGCGCCGAGCATCAGATTCAGCTTCGCCTCGAAGCATTCAACGTGCTCAACACGGTCAACGCGGCGAATCCAGAATCGGCGTTGAGCAGCCCGAATTTCGGGACGATCACGAGCCTGGCCGCGGGAACCGCGCCGCGGATCATGCAACTCGCGGTCAAGTACCAGTTTTAGTGCGTTTTCGTTCCCCTCTTGGCTCGGGCGGCATCGTGCTTCTGCGATCCTCCTGGAAGACCTGTACCAGGAGATCGCGAAACCATCTGCTGCGTGGTTCGTTGTCGAATCGCCGGTGCCAGTGCAGCTTCAGCTCGAAGCCAGGGATATCGAACGGCGGCAGCGCAACCGCGAGCCGTGGCGACATCTCCGCAAAGTCCCGCGCCACTGCCCACGGCACCGTGGCGACGAGATCCGACGCCGCGACGATGAGCGGGACGCCGAGAAAATGGGCGACCCGAAGCGCGATCTTCCGCTTGATGCCACGTCGCTGGAAAAAACGCTCGACCACTTCCTGACTGCGGCCGCCTGCCGCCACGACCACATGCTCCACCTTGAGAAAATCCGCGACGCGGAGACGATCGGCATAGATCGGATGGTCGGCGCGCAGCAGACAGGCGAACCGATGCGTGGAGAGGCGTCGCTGGCGGAAATTCTTCGTCGCCAGGTTCGGCAAATAGCCGATGGCGGCATCGATACGCCGATCGATGGCGATCGGTTGTTCACTTGTAAATCATTGCTTTGTCGGATCTTGGTCGTCGTCTGTCGCCTGCGGTCGATCTGCGGCGTCACGACTACCAGCCAGAGGGTCGTGATTGTAGGGTGAGCATCAGGTTCTGGACCGGGAGTTCGCGCGTTCGAACTCTTCGCAACCATTAAACCAGGACCTGTCGCGACCCCTTGCCGTTCGAATCCTACGGATAGTCCCTGCCGGCCAATAACCGAGATCGGCCGATGCAGTTCCGGCCAGAAGATTGAACCACTCAAGAAGTTCGAGGATTTGCGCGAGGCGCACCCGTCTACGTCCGTTCCAACTTGTGATCGCGCGGTGGGGAGTCGATCTGCGGATATCGCCGAGGAGGCCGCGAACATAGCAGCTGTCGCAACCATTGGCGACGCGGTTGGCAAATCCTGCGGCGTTATTGCGAGTAAACCCTAGACCGCCCGCGCTCATGTGCTCGGCGATTTCGAACAGCTTGTTCTCTTGGGTGTGCTACGCCTCGAGGATGCTGCGTACGGAGCCGCCATCCGGCAGGAGATTCA
>MNEX01000252.1 GCA_001917905.1 Acidobacteria bacterium 13_1_40CM_65_14 | reverse complement strand
CGTTCGACGAGCGGCGCGAAGGGCGGATGTTCGGGCCCGGCCTGCATCCCGGCGACGAAGCGGCAAAGACAACCGGCGTCGACGCGGTGTTGGCGCGCGATGAGCTCGCGCGTCTTCTCGACGGCGTCGCGCGCGACGGCCGCGCGATTTACACGACCTTCCGCCCTGAAGTGCTCGGCGAAGCCTCGTCCAGCGACCCGGCCGCGCTGGCGCGCGCCACCAAAAACGATCCGTGGGACGGACGCCTGTCACGCGAAGAGGCGTTCATCGCGAAGCTGAAGATGGCCGCGCCGCGCTCCGAGATCAAGAATCTCGATCCGATCCTCGATGGCATGCGGGCGATCAAGAGCCCGCGCGAGATCGCCGTCATCCGCGAGGCAACACGCATCGCCGGACTGGGCATCATGGCAGCGATGCGCGACGCGAAGCCCGGCATGTACGAGTACGAGCTGCAGGCCGACGCGGAGTTCGTGTTCAAGATGCACGGCGCGTACGGGCCGTCGTACTTCGCCCTGATCGCGACGGGCACCAACACGTGGTACTCGCACTACCACCGCAACACGACGAAGCTGCAGGACGGCGACCTCGTCCAGTTCGACTACGCGCCCGATTACAAGTACTACCAGTCAGACGTGACGCGGGTGTTCCCCGCGAACGGCACCTTCACGCCGCGGCAGCGCGAGCTCTATACGATCTACCTGCGGCTGTATCAGGCGGTGATGACCTCCATCAAGGTCCACACCGCACCGCGCGACATCATCAAGGACGCCGCGATGAAAATGGACGCGATTCTCGCGTCGTATCCATTCACCGACGCACGGATCAAATCGGCAGCGACCGCATTCGTCGCTCGCTACCGCACCGGCAACGCCAACAGCCTTGGCCACTGGGTCGGCATGGAAGTCCACGACGTCAGCGCACCAGCGCCGACGCTCGAGCCCGGCATGGTGCTCACGATCGAGCCGGCGATGCAGATTCCCGAGGAGCACATCGGCGTCCGGCTCGAAGACATGATCCTCATCACCGACTCGGGCTACGAGAACCTTTCAGCCTTCGTCCCGATCGAGATCGACGCGATCGAGCGGCTGATGCGCGAGCCCGGCCTGCAGAATAGATAGTGCGGTGACGGCAGCACGTCGGTTTCTAACGGGTTGCGTCCTCTTCACTCCATCCGCGATCGGCATGTCGAAAGACTCGCGCAGACGACTCCACGAACGCGAGCCGCCCCTCGTCCCACTTCCGCTGAACGACGGTGATGTTCGGGCGCTCGACGCGGAGCAGGTTGAAGGTGTTCGGCTCGCCGCGCTGTCGCGTCGAAAGGGTGCCGGCCTGGACGACGAGCGCGCTGTGACCGGCGATCTTGTAGCGCTCGGCGGTCTGACCGATGTGACTGACGTGGAGGTGTCCCGCGAGAAACAGGTCGGCGCCGGCCGCGGCGAATTCGGCCATCGCCATCTTCGCGCGGCCGACCAGATCGTCGGGTCCATAGTCGTCTGGCAGATCGAACGGATGATGCGTCACGATGATTTTGATGCGTGACGGATCAACCCCGCGGAGACGCTCGGCTGCCCGGCTGATCTGATCCCTGTTCAACCGGCCTCGACCGAAGGTCATCGACCGGGCGCTGTTCAACCCGAGCACGACCATCTCCTCGTCCGCGTACGTCGGTTCCAGATCCTCGGCGATGAACCGCTGATAGCGCGCCAGCGGGCTCAGGAAGCGGCGAGCCACGTTGTAGAGCGGGACATCGTGGTTCCCGGGCACGACCAGCCGCGGGAACCGAAGCATGTCGAGAAAGACGCGCGCCTCCACGAATTCACGCCTCCGCGCACGCTGCGTGAAATCGCCGGACACGGCGACGAGGTCGGGCGCCAGCTCGTCGATCGCGGCGACGAGCGGCGCGACGATGCGCCGATCGACGCGGCCGAAATGCAGATCCGAGAGGTGGACGATGGTCCGCATCGCTCACCGGGCAGGCACGAGGACGTTCAGCGCGTGTGGCCACGTGCGATACCGCAGCGGCGTGGCCAGGCGCGCGACTTCGCCGTCGAACGCGACCCGCAGTGTGCGCCGCGACGGCGAGTCCACCTGCAACGTCTCCGCGGCGAACGACTCCAGGACCCTGCTGTCCGTGGCGTGGCCGACGAGCGCCAGCACGAGCAGCTCGGGCAGATCGCGTGTGTGGACGCGCGGCGCGTAGTAGACGAACAGCCGGCCGGCGTCGAGCCTGAGTCGCGCACCAAGGCGGATGCCGTCGATCAAGTACTCGTTGTTGCCGACGGCGAAAAACGGCGTGCGCACGACCCGCGGCGAATCGCCGGCATCGATCCGGATCGCCACGCCGCGATAGTGCCGGAGCACGTGCGCCGTCGCGACGGCAAAGGCCGTCCACTTGCGGTAGCCGCGACGCCGGCGAAGCTCCTCGCGCTCGACGACGATGCTCGGGTAGACGCCGATCGAGGAGTTGTTCACGAAGACATGATCGTTCACAACGCCGGCGTCGACCTTCCTCACGTGCCGCGCGGCGATCACGCCCACCGCGTCTTCGAGATCGAGCGGCAGATGAAGATCCTTCGCGAAGTGATTGAGCGTCCCGAGAGGAATCACGCCGAGCGGTGTGTTCGATCCCGCCAACGCCGACGCCACGCTGTTCACCGTGCCGTCGCCGCCTGCGGCGACGACCGCGTCGGCGCCCGACTCGCACGCCTCGCGCGCGATCTGCACAGCATCGACGCCGGACGTCAGCCCAACGAGTCGTGCCGGAGCACTCGCGCGATCGAACAGCTCGGCCAAGCGGTCCATAGAATTTTGACTCGGGTTCGTGCCGGCCGCCGGGTTGATGCACACGGTGATCACCGCTCATTGTCTCCAATAAGAAGGATCGTCGCGCACCTGTGACAAGTTCCTACATGTTCACGCTGCAGCATCACCGACGTCGAAGAAATCATCGCGTCCGCCAGCGCATAATAGACGCACTGCCATGCGGCGACTCGCACATCTCGCCGGCGCCGCGACGCTGATCGTTGCAGCCGAATTTGCGCTCGTCGCGGCGCCCGCATCCATCGCGCTGATTCCCGTCGACGGTGAAGGCGCCGGCTACTGGACCAGATGGCGCGGTCCGTCCGGACAGGGCACAGTGGCCGGAACGAACTACGTCGACACCTGGTCGGACACGACGAACGTGAAATGGAAAGTGGCCGTCCCAGGTCGCGGCCACTCGTCGCCGATCGTCTGGAAGGATCACATCTTCCTGACGACGGCGCGCGACGACGGCACGAAGGTCTCGATGCTGGCGTTTCGACGGAGCGACGGTGCGTTGCTCTGGGAAACGAGCGTGCCCGCTACCGGCGTCGAGTACGTGTATCAGAAGAACAGTCATGCGTCGGCGACGCCGGCGACCGACGGCCGGCGCGTGTACGCGTCGTTTGGCACGCACGGCCTGGCCGCGTTCGACTTCGACGGCAAGATCGTCTGGCACCGGAAGCTCGGCGATCTGCGGAACTATCACGGCAGCGCCGGATCGCCGGTCCTCTACAAAGATCGCGTGTTCATCTATCAGGATCACGACGGGTCGTCCACGCTGCGATCGTTCGTGGCGGCGTTCAACGCGCGCACCGGCGCGGTGATCTGGAAGAAGGATCGCGTCGAGTCCGTCGGCTGGGGGACGGCCATCGTCATCAACGCCGGCGGGCGTGACGAGCTGATCGTCAGCGGTCAGCAGAAGGTGTACGCGTACGATCCCGACACTGGCACAGAGCTCTGGACGGTTCGAGGCAACACATTCGAGGTGATTCCCACTCCCGTCGTGGGGCACGGCCTGGTGTTCTGTTCGTCTGGACGCGCGGGCCCGACGTTCGCGATCCGGCCGGGCGGCAAGGGCGACGTCACCGACACGCACGTCGCCTGGTCATCGCCTCGCGGATCGCCATTCGTGCCGTCCGCCATCATCCACGATGCGCTGCTCTACATGATCAACGACATGCAGAGCATCCTCACCGTGCTCGACGCGAAGAGCGGCAAGCTCGTGTATCAGGAGCGGCTCGGCGAGCCGGCGCGCGAAGGTTTCTCATCGTCGCCCGTGGCGGTGGGCGACAAGATTTTCTTCACCAACGATCTCGGTCAGACGTTCGTGATCCAGGCAGGATCCGCGTTCAAGCTGCTGCGCGTGAACGAGCTGCATGCGCAAGTGCTGGCGTCGCCGGCGCTCGTCGGCGGCACGTGGTACTGGCGCACCGACCGCGAGCTACTCGCCATCGGACGCTAGCGCCTTCTCTCGTCGGCGGCGTGCTCAATCCGCTACGCTGATCAAACACAATGGACACAAAGGACACAAAGGCAAGCCAAATGGCCTTATCTTGGTGTCCTTCGTGTCCTTTGTGTTGATTCAGCGCCGCTACGCCGATCGAAGACCGATTCAGCGGCGCTCACTTCACCGTGATGACGAAGTCGCGGCCCGAATCGATATCGCCGTTGTTGACGCGCGTCTGGTCAGGTTTTTTCGTCAGCGTTTCTGAGCCGCGCAGTTCGATTTCGATGCGGTACGTCCCCTCGGGCACCTTGATCGTGTAACCGCCGTTGGTAGCGGTGGTGGTCTCGTAGTGCGATCCCTTGTTGATCTCGGTCGCCGTCACTTTGCGGCCGGGCACCGCCACGGCCGGATTTGCCGTCGTGACGATCCCGGCAATGGTGCCTCCGACCGATGGCTTCGGACCCGGATCGATGATCGGCCGGTCCGCGTGACACGCCGCCGACACGAGCACGACACAACAGAGTAGCAAATGGTAGAGCCGCATACGTTCACACCTCAGTACACCTGGCAGGTGTGTGTATCACAAGTGCGTTCGGCCGGACAATCGGGTTTCCGCACTCATTCGGCTGACTGACATCGGCTCTTCACGAGGCCACGAACCGTCACGAAGAACACGAAGATTCCTGTACAAGAACTTGCTTCGTGGACCGTCGTGGTCTACGCGTCTTCGTGATGAGCCGTTGGCGGTGAGACGCATCTGCGCTACGCTGGATCGGTGAGCAATCGAGCGCCTGCGGCCATGCCGAGCCGAGGCCATGCGTCGCCGAGGCGAGGCGTCAGCGCAAGTTCGCGCCGGGGGTGGGCCCCCGGCGCCAGTGAAACATGAAAGACCAGACCGGCGGCGCCGTCAAAGAGCGGGTCAAAACACAGCAGAAAGAACCGACGCTATTCAAAGTCGTGCTGTTGAATGACGACTACACGACGATGGAGTTCGTCATTCAGGTGCTCGAGAGCGTCTTCCAGAAGTCGCCCGCCGAAGCGTACAGAATCATGATGCACGTGCATCAAAACGGCAGCGGGATCGCCGGGATCTATCCGTGGGAGGTCGCCGAAACGAAAGTCGAGACGGTGACGTCACTGGCGCGTCACGCGCAGTTTCCGCTGCGCGCGGCGATCGAAGAAGCGTGAGCGACTTCTCGGTGAAAAATGCAACCACGAAGAAATGCAACGACGAAGACTCGAAGACACGAAGAACCTCTGGTACGAAAACCCATGCTCTTCGTGCCTTCGTGCCTTCGTGGTTGCGTTCAGTTAGCTGAGTTGGCGGAGTGTCTACTCGAATTCAATACCGGGCCGCTGCGTCGTCGCGGCCCGAGACGCGGAGTCGAAGGCTTGTTGTGAATAGTACTGAATCAGCCCGGACGGTCCACTAAGTGTTCTCCACCTCCGTTGAAATCGTGCTGACCATCGCGTACCGCGAAGCGGTGTCGCGACGGCATGCGTACGTGACGCTCGAGCACCTGCTGTACGCGCTCGCGCACGACAATGACGGCGAGCGGATCCTGGCGGCGTGCGGCGCCGATCTCCCGAAGCTGCGGCGAGATCTCGATCAGTATCTCAGCGAGTCGATCGAGCAGTTCAAGCGCGGCGACGCGCGCGAGCCGGAGCAAACGGCGGCGTTCCGCCGCGTGCTGCAGACCGCCGTGCTGCACGTCCAGAGCTCGCAGCGCGCCGAAGTGCAGGCCGGCGACGTCTGCGCGGCCATCCTGCAACAGCCGAAGACCCACGCCGCGCGGCTGCTCGCCGAGCACGGGATCACGCGCCTCGACGTGCTCGAGTACATCGCGCACGGGATCTCGAAAACGCCCGTCAGCGGTGCGCCGGATCCTGTAGGTCCCGGCGGCGCGACGGCCGGCGGCGGCGACGAAGGATCGGCGACGGCGCGCGATCCACTGTCGGCGTACTGCTCGAACCTGACCGATCGCGCGCGGCAAGGACTGCTCGACCCGTTGATCGGCCGCGCCGAGGAGCTGCAGCGGACCATTGAAGTCCTCTGCCGGCGGCGCAAGAACAATCCGGTGTTCGTCGGCGAGGCGGGCGTCGGCAAGACGGCGATGGCCGAAGGCCTCGCGACGCGGCTGCTCGCCTCCGGCGACACGTCGGTGCCGGAGGCGCTGAAGGACGCCGAAGTCTTCGCCCTCGACACGGCCGGCCTTTTGGCCGGCACGCGCTTCCGCGGCGATTTCGAGGAGCGCTTCAAAGCGGTGATCAAGGCGCTGAGCGCGCGGCCCAAAGCGATCCTCTTCATCGACGAGATGCACTCCACGGTCGGCGCCGGCGCGACGACCGGCGGCACGATGGACCTCGCGACGCTCATCAAACCAATTCTCACCGCCGGCGACCTGCGCGTCATCGGATCGACGACGTTCGAGGAGTTCAAGCACATCGAAAAGGATCGCGCGCTCGCGCGGCGGCTGCAGAAGATCGCGATCGACGAGCCGTCACCCGAAGAGGCGATCCGGATTCTGGCCGGGCTCCGGAGCCGGTACGAAGAACATCATCGCGTGAAGTACACCGACGCCGCGCTCGACGCCGCGGTGAAGCTCGCGGCGCGGCATCTTCGCGACTATCGGCTGCCCGACAGCGCGATCGATCTGCTCGACGAAGCGGGATCGGTCGTACGTCTAGCCGCGCCCGCTCGGAACCCGACGAACCTCGAGAACCCGGCGAACCCCGAGAATCCCTTGATTGTCGACGCACCAGACATCGAGCGCGTCGTCGCGCGCATCGCGAGGATTCCAGCGCGGCAAGCATCCGCCTCCGATCGCGAGCGTCTGCGGACGCTGGAAGAATCACTGCAACGCGTGGTCTTCGGCCAGACCGAGGCGGTCCATCTCGTCGCGCAGGCGATCAAGCGATCGCGCGCAGGGCTCGGTCAGCCCGATCGGCCGTCGGGCTGCTTCCTGTTCACCGGACCGACCGGCGTCGGCAAGACGGAGCTCGCCAAGCAGCTCGCGATTCAGTTAGGCAACGAGTTCTCGCGCATCGACATGAGCGAGTACATGGAGAAGCATGCCGTCGCGAGGCTGATCGGCGCGCCGCCCGGCTACGTCGGCTTCGAGCAGGGCGGACTGCTCGTCGACATGGTGCGCACGCATCCCTACAGCGTCGTGCTGCTCGACGAGATCGAGAAGGCGCACCCCGACATCTACAACATCCTGCTGCAGGTGATGGATCACGCGGCGCTGACCGACAACACGGGCAGGAAAGCCGATTTCCGCAACGTGATTCTGATCATGACGTCCAACGCGGGCTCGCGCGAGATGAGCGCGCAGTCGATCGGGTTCACCGACAGCGGCGCGTCGGGCAAGGCGAAGGCCGCCATCGAGCGCGTGTTCAGTCCAGAGTTCCGCAACCGGCTCGACGCGATCGTCACCTTCCGATCGCTGACGCCGGACGTGATGGAAGAGATCGTCGAGAAGTTCGTGCTGCAGCTCGAGCAGCAGCTCGCCGAGCGTCATGTCGCCATCACGATGACGCCGGAGGCGCGAGCGTGGCTCGCGGTGAAGGGGTACGATCCGGTGTTCGGCGCGCGGCCGCTCGGGCGTGTCGTGCAGAAGGAAGTGCGCGACCCGCTGACCGACCAGATTCTCTTCGGCAGCCTCGAGCACGGCGGCACGGTGACGATCGGCGTCGCCGACAATCAGCTCACGTTTTCGTACGAAG
>MNEX01000045.1:19965-25004 GCA_001917905.1 Acidobacteria bacterium 13_1_40CM_65_14 | reverse complement strand
CGTGACCGTCGCGGCGATCGTACCGACGAGCGGCCACCGCAGCGCGACGCCGAAGACGGCGCCGACGAGCAGCGCGATCCCCAGTCCCAGCGCGGCGACGACGCCGAACGCCGTCGGCCGCAAATGCGTGCTGACGCGCAGCAGCGATTTACCGGCGCCGTGCTCCTCCACGAGCGCGCGGACGTCGAGCCAGGCCCAGCGGCCGACGAACACGCTGACGTCGCGGTCGTCCGACCAGCCCTCGTCGATCTCGATACTCCGCACGGCGCGCGAGCGACGCAGCCAGTCGGTGAAGGTCGCGAGCACGCGGTCGGTCGACGTCCAGGTTTCACTCCAGAAGCGGTCCTCGGTGACGGTCCCCGAAATCAGGAGCAGCGCGCGCCACGCTTCGTTCAGCGATGGCCGCGGACCGCGGCTGCGCTGTGGCTCGGCTTGCGGCAGCGCGACTTCCGGCGGCGACAGCACGCCGCGAATCCGGCCGCGGATGCGCGCCAGCGGCTGAATGAAATGGAGATAGGCGACGGTGCACCGATACCACAGGCGCCGGCGCCGCGTCCGAGCCGTCATGCGCGGTCCGGCGTCGGGCAGCGAATCGACTTCCGATCGCATCGCGTACGTGATGTTTTTCGCAATCGTCGCCGCGAGGCCGATGCCGCCGCCGCCGAGCAGAATGGCAGACGCCCAGCGATGATCGCCTGTCGCCGCGACGAGACCGCCCGCCATCGTCATCAGAAACGAGACGACCTGCCATCTGATCGAATGCGGGAGGAACGCGAACGGGTGGACGTCGGTGCGATACACCGACGGAAACGCCGCCGTGCCCCAGACGCCCGCATTGATGCGCGTGCCCCATAGCGACCGCACGAACGGCAGCGGGCTGTAGATGCGGCCGCGCCACAGCATGCGGCCGTCGAGAAATTTGGCGGGGTGATGCGCCATCAGCCACGTTTCGCCTTCGCCGTAGCCGACCTGCTGGCGCCAGTACGCCTTCACCGACGAGCGATGGTGATGCCACACGAGCGCCGCTGACGCGAACCCGATCTTCCACCCCCGCGCCTGCAGACGCCAGCACACGTCCACATCGTCTCCGGCGCGGAGGTAGATGGGATTGAAGCCGTCGATCGCGAGTAGCGCGTCGCGGCGGAACGCCATGTTGCAGCCCGGTACGTGCTCGGCGATCCGATCGTCGAGCAGCACGTGCGTCGGTCCGCCCGGCGCACGCGCGATGCACTGCGCCATTGGCGGATCGTCGGCCGGCACGACGTTCGGTCCGCCCGAGCCGACGACGTCCGACGTGAGGAACGGTTGGACGAGGAATGTCAGCCAGTCGCGATCCACGCGCGTGTCGGCGTCGGTGTAGGCGATGATTTCGCCCGTGGCTTCCGCGAGCCCGACGTTGCGCGCGGCGCTCAGGCCGCCGTTCGGGATGTCGATCACGCGTACGCGTCCATGGCGGTGGCCGATCTCGCTCGTGCGATCCTTCGAGCCGTCGTTGACGAGGATGATCTCGTAGTCGGGATACGTCAGCTGTTCAACCGACGCCAGGCAGTCCTCGAGCGTGTCGGCCGCGTTGTACGCGCAGATGATCACCGACGCCCGCGGCCAGGTGCGCTGCCGCTCGCCCGAGAACGGTGCGTCCGCGAACGCGGAGGCGACCGCCGCCGCCGCCGGCTTCATGTTGCGCTCGCGATCGACGAGGCCGAAGTTCCAGTCGGTCACCGGATGGCCGCCGCGCCACCACTCGTCGGTCCACGCGAACGCGATCGCACCGCACGCGCCCTCCTCGAACGCGGCGTTGAGGTGCATCGACGTGATCGCCGCCTGGCCCGCCTCGCCTTCGCGAGCGCTGTCACAGCCCGTTTCGGCCAGCAGCAGCGGTTTCTGACCGGCGATGTGCTGCAGCCGCGCGAGGTACGACCGCAGCTCGGGCGCGTGATGCAGGTACACGTTGAACGCGCACACGTCGAAGAACGAGAGGTCGAGGAACTCCGTCGGGGGAAAGTTGACGTACGTGAACAGGCTGTTGGGCGCGGTCTCCTTCGCGTCCTCGTACAGGTTTCGTAGAAAGCGCTCGACGCGCATCCGCCCATGCCAGCGCACGACGCCCGGCGGAATCTCGTTGCCGAGCGCGAACATCAACACGGCAGGGTGATCGCAGAGCTCGGCGACTTTCGCGGTGATCTCGCGACGAATCGATCGCTTCAGCTTGAAGTCATCGAGAAACGCGACGTGCTGTGACCACGGCAAGCCGACCATGACGCGGAGGCCGTGACGCGCGGCTTCGTCGAGCAGATCGCGCCGTGGAGGCGTGTAGGTGCGGACGGTGTTGATGCCGAGACTCGCCATCAGGCGGAAGTCTTCGGCGACGCGCGCGGGACACGGGAACTGATACCCGTCGGCGTCGGGCGCAAACGTCCCGTAGGTGACGCCCTTGATCAGGAAGCGGTCATCCTGGACGCCCTCTGCGCTGTGCGCGGCAGCGCAGCGTAGAAATTTCCCGTCCGTGACGATCCGCGCGGTCGAAGTCAGCGCGATATCGTGACGGACCTCGGGGTCTGCCTGAAGTGCAGTGCTCACAGCTAGGTAGTGCGACGCCTTGGTCAGACGCGGCAACTACTATTGTATCAGTCGTTTGGCGGGCTCAGCGGTTGATGCGAACGTCGCCGCTGAAGGTTTTGACGCGCACACGGCCTTTGGTGCCATTGCCGAGCTCGGCTTTAAACGATCGCCGCCCCGAGCTGCGGAGGACGAGCGGCAGGTCCGATTTCAAGTCTCCGCTGAACGAGTTGAACGACACCGTACCCGTGGCGCTGGCGGGCAGCTGCAGCTCGACATTTCCGCTGAAGGTCTCGACGTCGATTGTCTGGTTGTCCTGCCAGATCACGTTGTTCAGTCGCACGCGCGATGAAAACGTGTGCACCTTGTAGGCGCCCTCGACGCCAGTCACGTTCACCGGCGCTTTGAAGCAGTCAATGTCGAGATTCGTCCGGCGCGGCACCTTGATGTCGAGGTCGGTCTCGACGACGTTGTTGCCGCGGTTGTCCCACCACCAGGAGGAACGCTCGCGGTGATTCGCGTCGACGACGACGGTATCGCCGTCTTTGTGGACGTCGAGCGTGACCCGATCGAGGCGATAGCGGCTGGCGCGGCGCAGCGCGTCCACGACGACTTCGGCGCCGTCGGACGCCGTGATGGTCACGCGGCCTGAGAAGTTCTTGAGCCGCAGCGTGCCGCCGGAGTCGAGACTCACGGTCCGACTGACATGCTCGGTTTCGTCGTTGTTTACGCCGGGGGCCCCGGCCCCCGGGACGCGCTTCGCGGCGACCCCATCGCCCCGCTCCGCGGCAACGCGCGTGGTGACACCGACGAGCGCAAGGGCGGCGAGGACGATAAGCGCTTTTCGCATAGGAGTTTTGACGGGATGGCCCGCGAAAGGGTTCGCTGTTCGAGCGCTCCTCGTTCTAAGGTCTGCGTTCCAAGTTCAAGGTGCCCGTGTAGATGGCCATTCCGACAACCGCGTCGATGCCGAGCGCGTCGAGGTCGTCGATTTCCTGTTGCGTCGTGATGCCGCCGGCGGCGGTCACGCGACGCGAGGTGGCGCGGCGGACCTCCAGGATCGCCTCGACGTTGGTGCCGCCCATGAGCCCTTCGGTGTCGACGTGCGTGTAGAGGAACTCGTCGCAGTATGGCGCCAGCGCGCGGACCGCTTCGGCCGCCGTCAAGGGCAACGCGGTCTTCCAGCCGTGGATGACGACCTGGCCGCCGCGGCTGTCGACGGCGGCGATGATCTGCTCGCGACCGACCGCATCGCAGAGCTCGTTGGCGAACTCGAGATCGGGCTCGCCGTCTTTGAACAGCGCTGAGCCGGCGATGATCTGACGCGCGCCGCTCTCGAGCACCGCGCGCGCGCGATCGATGGTCCGGATGCCGCCGCCGACCCGACAAGACAGCGCGCTGGCGATCCGCCGCACGAGCGCGAGGTTGTCGCCGGTCCCCATCGCGGCGTCGAGATCGATGACCTGCACCTTCGGAAATTTTTCGAAGCGCCACACCCACCGGAACACGTCGTCATCCCGGATCGCGAGCCGCTCGCCCTGCACGAGCTGCACGACCGCGCCGCCTTTGAGGTCGATGGAGGGGATGAGCATCAGGGTCGAGTCGCCATCAAACCACGAAACCACGAAACCACGAAAACGCGAAACCACGAAAACACGAAACCAAATCGTTCGTTTTCATGAAGAAGCCAAACCTTTCTTTTTCGTGCTTTCGTGTTTTCGTGTCTGGTCACAACCGCACCGCGATGCCTCGGTGGTGAAGGTGGCTCTTCAGCGCCCGCACACTCGTCTCCGCGTAATGAAAGATCGACGCGGCGAGGGCGGCGTCGGCGCGGCCGTCCGTGAAGACCTCGACGAAGTGGTCGAGCGTGCCGGCGCCGCCCGACGCGATCACCGGAATCGACACGGCGCTCGAAACGGCCGCTGTCAGCTCGCAGTCGAAGCCGCGCTTGGTCCCGTCGCGATCGATCGACGTCAGGAGGATCTCGCCGGCGCCCCGCGATTCGGCTTCGCGTGCCCACTCGACCGCGTCGCGGTCGGCCGCGGTCTGGCCGCTGCGCGCGTACACCGCGAACCGGTCACCGTCCTTCTTCGCGTCAATGGCGACAACGATCGCCTGGCTGCCATATCGCTGCGCCAGCGTGGCGACGAGCTCCGGATGCGCGAGCGCTGCCGTGTTCAAGCTGATTTTGTCGGCGCCCGCCTCCACCGCCGCTGCCGCGTCGGCTTCCGTCCGGATTCCACCGCCGACCGCAAGCGGGATGAACAGCTCGCGCGCGACCGCGCGAATCGTGCCGGCGAGCGCGCGCCGCGCTTCGAGCGTCGCCGTGATGTCGAGGATGACCAGCTCGTCGATCCCTTCGACGTTGTAACGACGCGCGAGCTCCGCGGGATCGCCGGCGGATCGCAGCCCTTCGAAGTTGACGCCCTTGACGACCTGGCCGTCACGCACGTCGAGACAGGCGATGATGCGCTTAGAGAGCA
>MNEX01000045.1:0-19888 GCA_001917905.1 Acidobacteria bacterium 13_1_40CM_65_14 | reverse complement strand
CGCAACCCGGCGTCACCCGATTTCTCCGGGTGAAACTGGACGCCGGCAATCTGCCCGTGCTGCACGACGGCGGCGAACTGCTCGCCGTGCTCGGCGACGGCGACCGTGTCGCTGGTCACCGGTGCCACGTAGCTGTGCGTGAAATACATCTGCGAGCCGGACGGGATGCCGTCCACGATCGGTGCCTCGCGCTCGATCGCGAGACTATTCCACCCCACGTGCGGAATCTTCACATGGTCCGGCTGACCGCCTCCGCCAAGGCTATGGCGGTCCGCCGAAGCTTCACGCGAAGGCGGAAGCCGGACGCCACCGATGGGGACCGTGCCGAGCCGGTAACATCGGCCGCCCAGAATGCCAAGTCCGGGGACGTCCGGCGCTTCGTCGCTGCCCTCGAACAGCCACTGCATGCCGAGACAGATGCCGAGAAGGGGCCGTCCCTCGCCGATGCGTTGGAGAATCGCTTCCGTCCACGCGCCTTCGAGCGCGCGCGTCGCGCCGAAGTGGCCGACGCCGGGCACGATGACCCCGTGCGCCGGCGCGAGCTCGTCCGGCTGCGACGGCACGATCACATCGGCGCCAATGGCCGCGAGCGCCTTCTTGACCGACGTCAGGTTGCCGGCGCCGTAATCGATGAGAGCGATCACAGCAAACCCTTCGTGCTGGGCAACTGCTTCGCGAGGCGCTTGTCCTTCGCGCAGGCGACGCGCAGCGCGCGGGCGAACGCCTTGAACACCGCTTCGATCTTGTGATGGCTCGACCGGCCGTACATCACCTTCACGTGCACGTTCGCGCGCGCGCCGATCGCGAACCCTTCGAAGAAGTCGTGCACGAGCTCGGTCTGCAGATCGCCGACGCGCACCACCTTGACCGCGAGGTCGACGACGGCGTGTGGCCGGCCGCCGAGATCGACGGCGGCGACCGCGAGCGTCTCGTCCATCGGCATCACGAAATAGCCGGCGCGGTTGATGCCGCGCCGGCTGCCGAGCGCCTTCGACACCGCTTCGCCGAGCGCGAGGCCCAGATCTTCGACGGTGTGATGCTGGTCGACGTCGAGATCGCCCGTGGCGTCGATGCGCAGATCGAACGCGCCGTGCCGCGCGACGAGCTCCAGCATGTGATCGAGGAAGCGGATCCCGGTGCGGACGTCGTAGCGGCCCTTGCCGTCGAGCGAGATCGTCAGCGCGATCTGCGTCTCGGTCGTGCGCCGATCGATCACCGCGTGGCGCACAGGACCTCTTCCATCACAGAGATGCAGCGTCTGGTGTGATCGACGATGCCGGCGCCGATGCGGATGCAGCCGGCGCAGCCCGGTTCGCTGGAGCGATCGCGGATGTAGACGCCGCGCGCGAACGCGCCATTCACGAGCTCGCTGGTCCGATCGCCTGCGCAGACCAGCACGAAGTTGGCGTCGCTCGTCACGTACGTCAGTCCGAGGCGATCGCACGCGGCGTAGAGCAGCGCTTTCGACTCGGCCACCTGACGCAGATAGCCGTTCAGATGATCGAGGTCGGCGAGCGCCGCCTGAATCGCCGCCGCGGCCGCGACGTTGACGCTGTAGACGGGGATCGCGCGGCGAATCGGATCCATCGTGTCGGGCGAGCCCACCAGACAGCCGATCCGCAGACCCGCGAGCCCGAACGCCTTCGAGAACGTGCGGCCGACGATGACGTTCGGGTACGACGCGACTTCGGATATGAACGAGACACCGGCGAATTCTGCGTACGCTTCGTCGACGAAGACGACCGCGCCGTGTGGCACGCGGCCCGCGAGCGTCCGGATCGCGTCGAGTGGCATCGACACGCCCGTCGGGTTGTTCGGGTTGGTGAGGAACACGACGCGCGTCCGCTCGGTCATCGCCGCCAGCACCGCGTCGAGCGGAAAACTGAAATCGGGCCGTGGCATCACCTGCACGAGCGTGCCGCCGGCCACCGCCGTATCGAAGCGGAAGATCTCGAATGCCGGTTCCGGTACGACGGCTTCGGGCACAGGACCGCCGATCGGCGGTCGCAGGTACGCGACCGCCAGCGCCATGATCCCTTCGTCGAGGCCATTGGCCAGCGTGACGCGATCGGCTGGCACACCCAGATACGTCGCGACGGCATCGGTCGCGCCGGCGTAGGGCGGATAAAACCCGATCTGATCCGCGCGCAGCTTCGCGAGCGCCTCGAGCACGCGCGGCGAGCACCCGCCGGTGTTCTCGTTCTGATGCAGACGCAGTCCTTCGTAGAGCTCCGGTGGCTTCTGGTAGTGACTCATTTCAAACGAACCTCGACCGATTCCGCATGAGCGGTCAGACCCTCGGCACGCGCGAGCGGCAGAATGATCGGCGCGAGGCGGGCGAGGCCGTCGCGCGTGATCCGTTGCACCGACATGACGCGCACGAAGTCAGCCGCGCTGAGCCCGCCGCGCCAGCGCGCGGCGCCCGCGGTCGGCAGCACGTGGTTCGAGCCGCTCGCGTAGTCGCCGGCCGCCTGCGCGGAGTAGGGACCGACGAACACCGCGCCCGCGACGATCGGCCGCCTGATGAGCGCTTCGCGATCGACGACGAGATGTTCGGGTGCGAGGCGATTCGCCAGCTCGATCGCGTCGCGATCCGACCGCGTGACGACAATCGCGCCGTTGGCCGAGAGCGACCGTTCGGCGATGGCGCGACCGGTCTGCTGCGACGCGACGGCCCGCGCGACCTTGTCCGCGAGCGCGCGGCTCCAGGTGATGAAGATCGATCGCGCATCGGGATCGTGCTCCGCCTGCGCGACGAGATCGGCCGCGATCCAATCTGGCCTTCCGCCTCCGGCGACGATGACGATTTCGGTCGGGCCCGCAAAGAAATCGATCGCGCACGTTCCGGCGACGAGCGCCTTCGCGACCGCCACGTAGCGATTCCCGGGTCCGACGATCTTGTCGACGCGCGGAACGGTCGCCGTGCCGTACGCGAGCGCGGCGACCGCGTGCGCGCCGCCGATGCGAAACAGTCGCGTCACGCCCGCTTCGAGCGCCGCGGTCATGATTGCCGCGTCGGGCCTCGGACAGACGACGACGGTCTCGCGCACGCCGGCGACGCGTGCGGGCACGACGGTCATCAGCAGCGACGAGGGCAGCGGGAAGCGGCCGCCGGGCACGTAGCAGCCGGCGCGCGCGATCGGCTCGACGCGCTGTTCGACCGATACGCCGGGCAGGACGTCGAGATCCCAGTGACGCGGAATCTGCCGAAAGGCGACGCGCGCGATGTTCTCCGCCGCCCGATGAATCGCTCGGCGAACCGCAGGATCGACCTGCCGGGCGGCGGCGCGCATCTCATCGGGCGTGACCTCGAGCGGAGGCCGTACGCCGTCGAACCGCTTCGCGAAGCCGAGCAGCGCGCGATCGCCAGAGGCCCGCACGCGATCCACGATCGCGCGGACGCGCCGCTCGAACGCACGGTCTGCGACCGCGTCCCGGTGGATCAGCCGCTCCAGCGATCGAGCGTCGCGTGCGTCGATGACTCTGATTGATCTGCCCGCCATCTTTTTCTTATCGCGTGGGGCCCCACCCCCACGCGCCGATGCCCTCGCGCCGTCGCGCTCGGGCATATCAGGAACAGGACGTCACCACGGGCCCGCCGCGGCCACGCGCCGATGCCTTCGCGCCGTCGCGCTCGGCATATCAGGAACAGGACGTCGCTGCGGGACGGAATCGCCGCGCGCGGTGCCCTCGCGCCGTCGCGCTTGGGGCATGTCAAGAACAGGACGTCACCACGGGCGCGCGCCGCCGATGTCCGTCTGCGTCGTCGCCTTGCCCGTCCCACCCATCCCGCCTATCCTGCCCATCCCGCCTAGAGGACGATCTTGTTCAACGGATATTCGACGATCCCTTGCGCGCGCGCGATCTTGAGCCGCGGAATCAGATCGCGGACGGTTCTCTCTTCGATGACGGTGTTCACCGCGACCCAGTCCTCGTCACTCAGCGCGGAGATCGTCGGGCGCTGCAGCGCGGGCAGGAGCGCCAGGACGCCGTCGAGATCCGCGCGGCGGACGTTCAGCATCAGCCCCACGCGTCCCTGCGCTTCGATGGCCGCTCTCAACAGGAGCGCGATGTTTTCGAGCTTGGTTCGCTTCCACGAGTCGGCGAGGGCGTTCTTGTTCGCGATGAGTTGCGTGTTCGACTCCATCACCGTATCGAGAATCCGCAGACGATTGGCGCGCAGCGTCGATCCCGTTTCGGTCGCTTCGACGATCGCGTCGGCGAGCACGGGCGGCTTCACCTCGGTCGCGCCCCACGAGAACTCGACGTGCACCTCCGCGCCGTGGCGCGCGAAGTACGCGCGCGTGACGCGCACGAGCTCGGTGGCGATCGTCTTGCCGCCCAGGTCCTTCGCCGACTGAAACGGCGAATCGTCCGGCGCGGCGAGCACCCAGCGGACCTTGCCGAAGCTTTGCTTGGCGTAGATCAGGTCCGCCATGCTCGTCAGCACGCCGGTCGTCCCGTCGCCGAGCTCGTGCTCCGCGATCCAGTCCTGACCGGTGAGGCCGGCGTCGAGCACGCCGTCCGAGACGTACCGCGCCATCTCCTGCGCGCGGATCAGCATGCACTCGATCTCGGGGTCGTCGATCGTCGGAAAGTACGATCGCGTGCTGACGTACAGGTTGAATCCCGCGCGCGCGAACAGCTGAATTGTCGCGTCCTGTAACGAGCCCTTAGGGATACCCAGCTTTAGCTTCATCTCTGCTTCAACACAAAGGACACCAAGGACACAAAGGAAATCTCTTAAGTCTTCGTTCCAGAAGGCTTGTGTGCTTCCTCACCTTTGTGTCCTTGGTGTCCTTCGTGTTCATTCAGCGTTCGAAAAAAACAAGTCCGCTCACCCGTGTGACACACGTTCCCGTCGCCCAGTCGCTTCACCTTCACGAGCACCGTGTCATCGTCGCAGTCCACGAGGATGTCGACCACCTCGAGCTTGTTGCCGGAGGTCTCGCCCTTCGTCCACAGCTTCCCCCGCGTGCGGCTGAAGAAGGTCGCGTAGCCGGTGCGCCGCGTCTCGGCGAGCGCCGCTTCGTTCATGAAGCCGACCATGAGCACTTCGGCGCTCTCGGCGTCCTGAATGACCGCTGGAATCAAGCCGTCCAACTTTGAATAGTCCATAAACAAAAAACCCCGCCATGTGGCGGGGCGCTCTGTGGTCGCTGGTCTTTGGTCGTTGGTCTTTTAGTCTTGGTCGACGACCTCGATCACACGCGCGCCGCTCGCGGCCGCTGGCCGCGATGATGATGCGCGCGATGGTGGAACGTCAGCATCGGAGCCGAGAGTCTATCGATCCGCCATCGGCCTGTCAACGCTTCCGGCGTGCGGCTGAGGCCTTCGCGCTCGGGGCGGTCTGATGCGCTTCGCGCGCGATCATGACCTCGGTCGCCTTCACGATGGCCAGCGCCTCGTCGCCGCGCTTCAGCTTCAGCTCCTCGACCGCGTCGCGCGTGATGACCGCCGTCAGCGTCTGATCGCCGATGCGCAGCCGGACCTGCGCGAGCAGACCTTCGGCGCGCACCTCGTCGACGTAGCCGCGGAGCTGATTGCGGCCGCTAATCGCGACGATGGCGCCGGTGCGCTCCTGCGAGGGCGCTTTCGCGGCGGTCGCCGCCGAGGGCGCGAGCAGCCGGTCGATCTCTATTTCGGCAATCCGATGGTGGCCGCCGCTCGTCACGCGCGTGCGGACGCGTCCTTGATAGATCCACTGCTTCAACGTCGAGTAGCCGACGCCGAGCCGCTGGGCGGCCTGTCTGACGGTCAGCAGCAACATGCTCAGTACCGTTGGTTGATTCGACTTGAATCATATTAAACTGTCCTCTAGCGGAGTTTCTACGCGAAATTCAATACCGGGCCGCTCCGTTGTCGCGTCCCCCAGGCTCGGCGTCGAAGGCTTGTTGTGAATAGTACCGAACCAGCCCGGACGGTCCACTCGTTGTGAAGATCGGAGTTGCGCTGGCCGCTGGCCTGTCAGCGGCGCTGCTGACGGCATGCGATCAGCGGTCAGCCGCCGACCGCACGAAGACCCATCAGGTGCGCGTCGCCGCGGCGTCCGATCTTCGCTTCGCGCTCAACGAGCTCGCGCGCCGGTTCGAGGCGGACCACGACGTCAAGGTGATGGCGTCGTACGGCTCATCGGGAACGTTCTATACGCAGCTGCTGAATCAGGCGCCATTCGATCTGTTTCTCTCGGCCGATCTCGAGTACCCACGGCAACTCGCTGCTCGCGGCCTCACGATCGACGGCACCGAGTTTCAATACGCCGTCGGCCGGCTGGTCGTCTGGACACGCCGCTCGTCCGGGCTGGATCTCGAGGCCGCCGGCCTGCGGACGCTCGCCGATCCGGCAGTGGCGCACGTCGCGATTGCGAATCCGGCGCACGCGCCGTATGGACGCGCGGCGGTCGCGGCCATGCAATCGGCGGCCGTCTACGATGCGGTGCGGCAAAACCTGGTGTTCGGAGAGAACGTCGAACAGGCGCTTCAGTTCGCGCAGAGCGGTGCGGCGGACGTGGGGATCGTCGCCTTGTCGCTCGCGCTGGCGCCGCCAGTCAAGGATCAGGGCCGCTACGTCATCGTGCCGCTGGAGACGTATCCGCGAATCACGCAGGGAGGCATCATCCTGCGGTGGGCCGCCGATGTTGACTCGGCGCGCGCGTTGCGCGCGTTCATCATCGGTGCCGAAGGGCGCGCGGTTCTCAAACGGTACGGCTTCTTTTTGCCCGAGTCGTAGCCGGGCCGTTTCTAACCAGCGCCGCGAGCGAGAGCGAGCGGTGGCAGGTGCGCGGGGGTGGGGCCCCGCGCACAACAAGAGAATGATGATGGACTGGACCGCGCTCTGGCTCAGCGTCCGTCTCGCGACCGCCACGACGCTGGTGCTGCTCGCCGTCGGCGTCCCGATCGCGTACTGGATTGTGTACTCGCCGCGGCGATGGAAGTTCCTCGTCGAGGCGATCGTCGCGCTGCCGCTGGTCTTGCCGCCGACGGTCCTCGGCTTCTATGTCCTCATCGCGATCGGACCGATGAGCCCCGTCGGTCGCGCGTACGCACGCCTGGTCGGGCACGGGTTGCCGTTCACGTTCGAAGGATTGCTCATCGCGTCGGTCCTGTACTCGATGCCGTTCGCGGTGCAGCCGTTCAGCGCCGAGTTCGCGTCGGTCGATCGCCGATTGCTCGAGGCCTCGTGGTCGCTTGGCGTGTCGCGGCTCGCGACGTTCCGCCGCGTCGTGCTGCCGCTCTCGATTCGCGGGCTCGTGACCGGAATCGTGCTCAGTTTTGCGCACACGCTCGGCGAGTTCGGCGTCGTGCTGATGGTCGGCGGCAATGTGCCGGGCGTCACGCGGACGGTGTCGATCTCGATCTACGACGCGGTGCAGTCGCTCGACTATCAATCGGCGGCGCGGACCTCCGCGCTGCTGCTCGTCATCTCATTTGTCATCCTCGCCATCACGTACTCGCTGCAGCGGACGGTATGGGTCCGGACGCAGCAGTGACGGGACGCCCTGAAGGGCGTCCGCTACCGGAGCACGCGGAGCTACGGGTCGACGTCGAGCAGAGATTCGCGAGCGGCGTCGTCGTTGCGCCGGTGTTGGATGTCGAGCTCGCGCCCGGAACGATCCTCGTGCTGTTCGGTCCGTCGGGCGCTGGCAAGACGACGATGCTGCGGCAGGTGGCGGGCCTCGAGCGGCCGGACCGCGGGCGGATTCAGTTCGGCGGCGACACGTGGTGCGACATGTCCCGCGGCGAGTGGCGGTCGCCGCAGGAGCGGCGGATCGGCATGGTGTTCCAGCAGCCGGCGCTCTTTCCGCATCTCTCGGTCCGCGACAACATCGAGTACGGCTTGAGCACGCTCGTCGCTGCCGAGCGCCGCCAGCGATCCGGCGAGCTGATACGTCTGCTCGCGATCCCCGAGCTCGCCGATCGACTTCCGCGCGCCTTGTCTGGCGGCGAAGCACAGCGCGTCGCTGTGGCACGGGCCCTGGCGCCGAAGCCGGGACTCGTCCTCCTCGACGAGCCGTTCGCCTCGCTCGACGTGCCGGCGCGCGCGCGCCTCCGCCGCGAAGTGCGATCGCTCATGCAGCGCAGCGGCACGCCGGCGGTTCTGGTCACACACGATCGCACAGAGGCGCTCGCGCTCGGCGATCAGATCGCGGTCGCAACGGGCGGCCGCATCCGGCAGGTGGGACCGATCGCCGACGTCTTCAGCCGGCCGGCGGATGCTGACGTCGCGGCGTCGCTGGGCGTCGAGGCGGTCCTGCCGGGCCGCATCGTCGACGCACGGGAAGGACTGCTGTCGGTGCAGGTGGGGGACACCGTCATTCACGTCGCGGAGCGTGAGCCGACCGCGGTTGGATCGAACGTGTACGCGTGCATTCGCGCGGAGGACGTGACGCTCGAAACGCAGTCGCCGGCGCACGCCAGCACGCGCAATCATCTGGCCGCGCGCGTGATTGCGATCGCGGCGGAAGGACCGATCGATCGCGTGTCGCTCGACTGTGGATTCGCGTTAGACGCGCTGATCACGCGCCGCGCGCGCGAGGAACTGCGCCTCGCCGTCGGCGCGCCGATCACCGCCGCCATCAAGGCGACATCTGTTCACCTCGTTCCTCGGATCTGATCGCCGAGCGTCACGCAGGCAGCGGCTTCCCCTTCGTCTCCTCGCCGAGCGGCAACAGCGCGAGACCAATCAGAAACGCGATCGACGTGAGCGCGACGGGTGTGCCGATGGTGTGGAAGTACGCGACGCCGGCGCCGACCAGGAACGTGATACCCGCGCCCGCGAAGCGGCCGACCGAGGTCGCGAACGCGAACGCGCTCGCACGGCATTCGGTGGAGTACTGCTCCGGGAGCCACAGGGTGTACATCGCGAAGTTCGCGCCGCCCACGCCGAGGAAGAACAGCACGACGAAGAACCATGTCAACGCGTTCGCCGGGAGATAGAACACGTAGCCGAAGCCGAGTGAGATGCTGAAGAACATGATGAGGAAATAGATCCCGAGCGTGAGGCGCCGGCCGAGCGACTCGGCGAGCGGCGGCAGGACGAGGCAGCCGAGAATGGTTCCAACCGACAGCACCATCGTGCCGTACGACGCCAGGCGCGCCGCGTCCGCGGCCGTGTACCCCGCGCGCGTCGCGAGCTGGATGATCGAGGTCGGCACGTACACCGAACCCGCCCACAAGCCGACGATCGACACGAGCAGGTACGTCGAGTTCAGGATCGTGCGGCGCGCGTAGGTGGACGAAAACAACTTCCCAAACGCCTCGCGCATCTTCGGCCGGCGCGTTGCGGCGACGCGCTGGCGCCAGGCCGCCGACTCGTGCACGCCGTAGCGGATGAAGGTGACCAGCAGCGCGGGCGTTCCGCCGAGGATGAACATCCACCGCCAGCCGTACTTCGCGCCGATGTAGGCGTTGGCGAGCGCGGCGAGAAAGAAGCCGAAGTAGTAGCCGGTGTGCATGTAGCCGGCGCCCATCTTCCGGCGATCCTCCGGCCATTCCTCGGCGACGAACGTGCCGCCCATCGACCATTCGCCGCCGATACCGATGCCCGCGATGAGGCGGCAGATGGCGAGCTGCCAGATGTTGGTGACGAGCCCGGACAGGAACGTGAACACCGAGTAGCAGAGAATCGTGAGCATGAGCGTGCGTACGCGTCCGAAGCGATCGGCGAGCGGACCCCAAATCATCGAGAGGCCCCAGCCGATCAGGAACAACGCAAACATCACGCTGCCGTAGTACGCGACGTTTTCCGTCGTGCTCGGAATCCCCGACCGCGGCAGCAGCTCGCGCAACGCGGGCGCCAGCACCAGCGCGTAGATGAACGAGTCCATGCCGTCGAGCGCCCAGCCGCCCCACGCCGCCCAGAATCCGCGAATCTGATTCGTCGTCAGCCGCGCGCGCGTCACGGTGCTGGTTACCATAGGCGGCGAGTATACATGCGCGTTCTGCTCGCTCCTCACGGTACACGTGGCGACGTCCAGCCGCTGCTCGCGCTGGCGCTCGGCCTGCGCCGCCGCGGCCACGACGTTTCGTTTCTCGCACCGGACAACTTCGTTGCGTGGATTCGCGGCTACGGCTTCGCGTGCGAACCGAACGGCGTCGACGTCGAAGCCGCGCTGCGATCACCCGACGGCGATCTCTCGTCGCTCCGTTGGCAGTTGCGCCATTTCAAGACCGTGCTCATGCCAGCGCTGTTCGACTCGTTCATGCGCATCGACTTGGACGTGGACCTCATCGTCGCCGCCGGCGTGCAGCTCGCGGCCTCGTCGGTCGCCGAATGGAAGGACATTCCGTACGCCAGCATCGCGTTCTGTCCGTGCGCCGTCCCGAACAGCGCGGCCCCGCCGCCGCCCGTGCGGACACAAACGCTGCCGCGATGGGTCAACAGACTGTTGTGGGACGTCGGCCTGCCACTCGGCGGATTGGCTCTACGCGGTTTGATCAACGATGGCCGGAAGCGGCTCGGTCTCGAGCCGGTCTCCAATCCGTTGTCGCTCCTCGGTGGCGAGCCCGTGATCGTCGCGGCCGATCGCGATCTCGGTCCGCTGGCGCATGACGCACCCAGGACCGTCGTCGCGACCGACGCGTGGATCCTCGACGAGCCGGCGCCGTTTCTCGATCCGCGCGTCGATGCGTTTCTCGATCGAGATCCGCCGCCGATCTACGCCGGGTTCGGCAGCATGGTCGCGAAGAGATCCGCGACGCTGGCGTCGCATGTGGTCGACGCTGCGCGCGCGGTCGGGCGCAGGCTGATTCTCGCCGGCGGATGGGCGTCGCTCGATCGCCACGTCACCGATGCGGACGATGTCCTTGCTGTCACCGCCGTGCCGCATCGCATCGTGTTCCCGCGCGTCGCCGCCGTCGTCCATCACGGAGGCGCGGGTACGACGACCGCTGCCGCGCGCGCCGGTGCGCCGCAAGTGGTGCTGCCGCACCTGCTCGATCAGTTCTACTGGGCGCACCGCGTCGAGCAGCTCGGACTGGGGCCGCGTGCCTTCCCGGTCGATCTCGTGACGGCGGACATCCTCACAGACCGGATCGCGACGGCGCTCGAGGACTGGTCAATCCGCGAGCGGACGCGGGCGCTGGCGCCCGCGATTGCCGCCCGCAACGGCGTCGACGCGGCCGTCGATCACCTCGAAACATTACTGGTCGGGCAAGAGCCTGACTAGTAATGTTACTTGTCAGGCTCTTAACATTACTAGTCGGGCTGGAGTCAGGCTTGTAAGGTTGCTACTGGCGGCCGCGACCGGCGGGCGCCGCCGGCGCGGCGTCTATCGCGATCGAGCGGCCGTCGACGAAGACGCGGGTGATCTTCGTCTTCTCGTCGAAGAGATTCCCGTCGGTCACAATCAGATTCGCGATCTTTCCCTTTTCAATCGAGCCGAGACGATCGCCGGCGCCGGCCATCGTCGCCGCGGTGATCGTCAGCGCACGGATCGCCGCGTCCTCCGTGAGCCCGGCCTTCACGGCCTTGGCCGCGTTCTTCACGAAGTCCTTGGGATCGGTCAGACCGGCCGATTCGAACGCGAAGGTGACGCCGGCCTTCGCGAGCTCGCCCGGCGCCTTCGGCGCATCGGCGCGCGTCTTCAGCGTCTCAATCGGCTCATCGGCATCCGGCGCGAGCGCGCGAGGACGCTGCGGGAAGTCGAGGCTGTAGACGACGCGCACGTTCTGCGATTTGAGATCGGTGGCGACGTCGACGGCCTCGCGGCCTCCAGTGACGATCGGCTGCAGCTTCAGCTCCTTGGCAAACTTCAGCACGCGCAGAATCTCGCGGGCTCGGTTCGCTTCGAACGCCACCGGCATCCTGCCGTCGATGGCCGGCTGCAGCGCTTCCATCGCCGGGTCATCGACCACCTGGGACCCGCTCGTACCGTGGCGCGCGATGTCCCGATAATGCTGGGCGTCGAGGAATGCCTGGCGAACGAACGCGATGACGCCCATCAGCGAGTTCGGATAGGCATTGCCGCCGCTGCGGGGCTGATTCGGAAACGACACGTGCACGGCCACCGGCGCCTTGACGACGATCAAACCGCGGCGTTGATCGACGATGTTGCCGATTTGCGGATCGTCGGGCGGCGCGGCCACGTTCACCAGCGCGCTCTGACCGGAGATCACATCGCCGGCCGGCAGCGCCAGCACCGACGTGATGCCCGCGGATGCCAGCCGCGTCAGCTCCGCATCGTCTACGCGCACGGCGTCGGCGGCGCGCGCCTGCGGCTTCAGAATCTGCATCCGCTTCCAGCGCTCGAGCTCCGCGGTCGTGCGGAAGTTCTGCGGCGTCGCCGGGATCGCCTGATCGGCGGCGCGCGTGTTGCCGAGATCGATCAGTCCGGGATACACCGTCAGCCCTGCGCCGTCGATGACTGCCGCGTCGGCGGGAACGGCGACCGACGCGCCCACGGCGTCGATGGTGCCGCGGCGAATGACGACGGTCCCGGAGTCGATCGGCGCACCGGCGGCGGTGACGATGCGAGCGCCGCGGATGGCGTAGACGTTCGGGGTGTCGGCGCGAAGGCCGAGGGCGAGCGTGAGAATGGCGAGGCCGGCGAAGAATGAGCGTCTCATAGTCAGTTGAGTCTGATCATCAAACGCAACCACGAAGGCGCGAAGGCACGAAGAAGACTCTTCTTGTACTGAACCGTTCTTCGTGTCTTCGTGGTTGCATTTTCGTTGGTCTACGGTCTCTTTGAATACCGCTCATAGAGCGCGAGTTGGCTGTTGTCGAGCGGGACGTCGCGTCCGGCGATGATGACGTGCGTCAGCGGCGTGCGCACCTCGAGCGGATCGCCTTTGGCGACGATCAGGTTCGCGATCTTTCCGGGTTCGATGCTGCCGATGCGATCGGCGACGCCGAGAATCTCCGCCGAGTTGATCGTCAGCGCCTTGAGCGCCTCGTCGCGCGGGAGCCCCCACGCGACCGATTGCGCGGCGTTGTAAGGCAGCTGGCGCGCGTTGGTCTCGCTCGGAACCGCGAACGCGATCTTCACGCCAGCCTTGACCAGCTCCGCGGCGGCCGAATAACTCGCCTGATGCGGAAGGTCCTGACGGGTCGGCAGGCTCAGCACGTCGAGCAGAATCACCGGCACGTTCTTGTCCTTCAAGAGCGGCGCGGCGATCGCCGCTTCCGCAGCCGGCGCGGTAATCACGATGCGGACCGAGACGCGGTCGGCGAATGCGATGGCGTCGCGGATGTCCTGCTCGGTGCCGACGCGCGTGATCAGCGGCACGCGCTTCTCGACGACCGGTACCAGCGCCTCCAACGTGAGATCCCGTTGTCGATTTGGTCCAGCCGCCTTCGCGTACGCGCGGGCGTCGTTGTTTACTCCGGGGGCCCCTGCCCCCCGGCCGGGCTGCGCGGGGACCCCTTCGCCCCGCTCCGCCTCGCCGCCGCCCGCCTTGGCGTACGCGCGGGCGTCGTCGAGCAGGCGCGCGACACGATCGAGCTGCGCGTCGCGGTCCTTCTTCAGGTCGTCGTAGGTGCGGTCCTGTGCGGCGCCACCGCGACCGCCGCCTCCACGTCCGCCGCCCCCGCCGATGCGCGGGAACTGGAAGGAGATGCCGACCGACGGCGCGACCGTGCTTTCTTCCCACGTGAAGCCGTCGAGATCCATGACGGCGATTTGGCCGCCGAGCAGTCCTCCGCCCGGCGTCGCCGCCACGGTGGTGATGCCGTTGGCGCGCATCACCGGAATCGCCTCGCTGTCGTTGTGAAACGCGACGTGCGCACGGAGCGCGGGATTGAAGTCGAGGAGCTCGTCCGCATCACCGAACCCGCCCGCGCCGGGATCGACGAGGCCGGTCGGCGTCGACGCGTCGATGAAGCCCGGATACACCTCGGCGCCGGCCGCGTCGATCACCTGCGCGCCCTGTGGCACGCTCGCGTTCGCGCCGACCGATTCGATGATCCCGTCGCGCATCACGATGGTCCCGCGTTCGATTGGCGGCTTCGCAATCGGAAAGATCTTCGCGTTGGTAATCGCGACGACGCCACGCGTCGCCGTCCTCGGGCGCTGAATCTGCTGTTGCAGGGCGGCCCTGACATCGTTTCCAGGGCCGCCATCGCGGGCCTGCCTGCCCCGAGGTCCACCGAGGGGAAAGGCCCGCGCTACATTGGTGTTCGAAGCGTTGTCGTCCGCGCTCGACCCGTTCGCCCCTCGATCCTCACGCGGACGCGGCGTCTCGGTGGTCGTTGACGTGGGACTTCGTCGCTCGCTGCGCTCGGCGTTCGCGAGCGTTTCCTTCTCTTTTGCCAGCTCCGTCAGGCGCTTCTGATCGTCCTGCTGGTCGTAGTACTTCTGCCCGTCGATGTACACGCGCTCGGTGATCGCGTACGAGCTGAGCGGGTGATGATTCCAGATGACGACGTCGGCGTCCTTGCCGACTTCGAGCGAGCCGACACGGTTGTCGATGCGGAGCTGCTTCGCCGGATTGATCGTCACCAGCGCGAACGCCTCGTCGTCGGTCAGGCCGCCCCACTTGATGGACTTGGCCGCCTCCGTGTTGAGATGCCGCGAGAGCTCGGCGCTGTCGGAGTTGATCGACACGAGCACGCCCTTCCGCGCCATCAGCGCCGCGTTGTAGGGGATCGCGTCGATCGCTTCGATTTTGTAGCCCCACCAGTCGGCGAAGGTCGACGCGCCGGCGCCGTGCGCAGCGATTTCCTTCGCGACCTTGTAGCCTTCGAGCACGTGCTGCAGCGTGGTGATCTTGAAGTTGAATTCCTCCGCGACGCGCAGGAGCATCAGGATCTCGTCGGCGCGATACGAGTGCGCGTGGACGAGCCGCTTGCCTTCGAGGATTTCCACCAGCGGTTCGAGCTGAAGGTCGCGCCGCGGCGGCACGACGTCTTCGCCGGCCTTCCTTCGGCGGTCGTACTCCTGCCAGTCCTTCTGATACGCCTTCGCGCGGGTGAATGCGTCGCGGATGACGTACTCGACGCCCATCCGCGTCGCCGGATAGCGCGTGGGCCCGGTGCCCTGACGTCCGCCGGCGCCGCCGCCGGGACGCTTGGGGTTCTCGCCGAGCGCGAACTTGATGCCGGGCATCGCGCCTTCGAACGCGAACTCTTCCGCGCGCGCCTTGCCCCATCGCAGCTTGATGACGTAGTTCTTGCCGCCGATCGGATTCGCGCTGCCGTGCAGCACGTTGGCGGTCGTCACGCCGCCCGCGAGATCGCGATACACGTCGATGTCGCTCGGATCGAAGACGTCCTCGATGGCCGTCATCGAGCTGACCGTCGTCCCGCCTTCGTTGATCGAGTCGGCCGCGATGTGCGAGTGGCAGTCGATGATCCCCGGCGAGATGAACTTGCCGGCGGCGTCGACGACGTCCGCGCCCGCGGGAATCGAGACGGTCGCACCGACCGCGGCAATCTTGCCGTCACGAAGCACGATCGTCCCGTTCGGGATCGCGCCTCTCGTGACGGTCAGGATCGTCCCGCCGCGAATGGCGACCACAGACGGCGTCGTGCGCGTCTGCGCAAGCGGACGCCCGAGCGCGGCAAGTGCGAGACACGTGAGGATGAAGAACGCAGAAGAGAATCGGCGAGCGAACACAAACGCCTCCATCTGTAGGGGCCGGCCTTCAGGCCGGCCCGCACGGGCGGCCCTGAAGGGCCGCCCCTACCGTTGTCGTTCGGCCGTTGTCGGGCGGGTTGTTGTCTGGAACAAGTACTGATCGAACCACTCGAGGTTGTGATCCATCGTCGCGCGATGGCTCTTGGGCTTGCTCGGACCGTGGCCGATGCCGCCAAAGCCCTGATACACGATCAGCTTCACCGGCACCTTCTGATCCTGCATCCCCTGATACAACTCGAACGCGTTCGGCAGCGGCACGCGCTGATCGGTGGCGCCGTGCTGGATGAGCGTCGGCGTTTTCGCCTGCTTGATGTAGGTGATCGGCGACGTCTTCGCGTAGATCTCGGGATCGTCCCATGGCGTCGCTTTCAGGTACTGCCGCGTGAACGGATGGATATCGGTGTTGACGTAGTACGTCATCCAGTCCGAGATGCCGGCGCCGACCGAGATCGCCTTGAAGCGCGCCGCATCGTGCGTCGCGAGGAACGCTGAGATGTAGCCGCCCTGGCTCCAGCCCATCGTGCCAACTCGTGCGGGATCCACGATCCCCTTCGCGATCAGCGAATCGATGCCGGAGATGACGTCCCACGCGTCGCCGACGCCGAGGTTGCGGACGTTCAGCGATCGGAACTTCTCGCCGTACCCGGCGCTGCCGCGGTAGTTCGGCTCGAGCACGAGCACGCCTCGCGGCACCCAGACGTCAACCGGATAGGTGGAGCTCGTGAACGGAATCGGCCGCGACACACCGGTCGGCCCGCCGTGAATGACGACGAGCAGCGGGTACTTGCGCGACGGATCGACATCCAACGGCTTGTGCAGCACGCCTTCGATCGTCGCGCCGTCCTGGCTTTTCCACGACACGACGTCGAGCGTGCTCGTCGCCCAGTTCGATGTTTGCACGTTGGTGTCGGTCAGCTTTTTCGCCTGCAGGGTCCGGCTCAAGCCGGACACCACCGATTCGAGAGGCGCGACGAACACCTCGGCGATCGATTTCGGATCCGACCCAAGGAACGCGACCGTCGATCCGTCGCGCGAGAGTGAGAACGAGGACATGACCACCGCGTCGCTTGGCGCGAGGCGCGCGACCGTCTTCGTCTCCGGATCGAGCCGATGCAGATACGACCATGTGTGGTGCGACGCCGAGAAGAAGAGACCGTTCGGCTTCCACGCGACGAGATTCGGATCCTCGTCGAACGCCGAGCTGAGAGCTGTCGGTACGCCGCCGCTCGACGAAACGGTGGCGATGAGCGAATTCGTGTAGAAGTAGTCCGGGTTCGCCATCGCCGTTGTGAACGCGATGCGCGATCCATCCGGCGACCACACGGGATTGCTGTCGGGGCCGCTCTGCGTCACCAGCTTTCGGATCGCGCCGTCGGTCACCGTGACGATGGAGATGTCGGCGGAGCCGCCGTTGGCCGGATCGCTGTTGATGCGGTGATCGAAAGCAATGCTTTTGCCGTCCGGCGACCACGCGAAGCTGCCGACGGTGAACGCGCCGGACGTCAGCGGACGCGTCGCTTTCGTCGCGACCTCCAGCACGAACAGGTGCGTCATGCGGTGATCCTGATCGACGATCTCGAACTCACCGTACTTCTTCTCGCGATCCTTGATGGCCGTCGACTTCGGTTCGGTCGCGGTGTAGGCGATGCGCTTGCCGTCGGGCGACCACGCGAAGCCGCTCACGCCGTCTTCGAGCGTCGTGAGCGCTTCGGCCTCGCCGGCCTGCGGGTTGATCAGATAAATCTGCCGCTTGTCGGTGCGATCGGACACGAACGCGAGCTTCGAGCCGTCGGGCGACCAGGCGGGCGACTGGCTCGATTTCTTCGCGTTGGTGAGCTGCCGCGTCCCGCCGGTCTGCACATTGGCCAGCCAGATTTCCGTTTCGTACGCGTTGTCGTCCCAGTTGGTCTCGCGAACCGTGTACGCCACGAAGCGGCCATCGGGCGAGATCTGCGGCGAGCCGGCGCGCTTCAGCGACAACACCTGGTCGACGGTCGGCGCGACCTTCGGCAGCGCGATCGGCGTCGTTTGCGCGTGAAGCGCGATGCCGGCGGCGACCAAACAAGCGATGAAGAAGGATTTGCTCATAACAGCAGGGAGTATGGTATAAGCGAGTGACCTTTCAGGTCATTTTTTCACGAAGGGAGTTTCTGATGCGTACGTTTCTCGCCGGATTGACGGCGGCGGCATTCGTCCTGGCGCTCGGCGCGCCTGCGTTCGCCAAGACCGAGACGGTCAAGGGTCAAATCGTCGACCAGGCCTGTTACAAGATGGACAAGTCGAACACGGGCAAGGACCACAAAATGCCCAAGGGCGACACGACTGACTGCGCGATCGCCTGCGCGAAGGCGGGCCGCCCGTTGGCGATTCTCACGTCCGACGGCAAGGTGTACGAAATCGCCGGCGGGTTGGCAGCTGAGAAGAACGCCAAGCTCATTCCACACATCGCGCACACGGTCGAAATCACCGGCGACGTGATGGATCACGACGGCAAGATGATGATCAGTGCGGACGCGTTGAAGATGATCAGCAAGTAACTAGCTCGGAAGGACCAAAGGGCTGAGGGCTAAAAAGGCCCTCAGCCCTTTTTCTTGACGCACTTGTACTAATTAACTAGTATAATAAGGCAATGAGCGTCGTCTCCATCGATGCGCGCGATTCGACGCCGATCCACGCCCAGATCGAGCGCGGACTGCGGGCGGCGATCGCGGCCGGGCGGCTGCGCGCGGGCGATCAGTTGCCGACGGTCCGTCAGCTGGCGGTGGAGCTGCGCGTGAACGCGAACACCGTCGCGCGCGTGTACGCGCACCTCGAGCGCGACGGCGTGCTCGAGACGCGCCGCGGCGTTGGATCGTTCATCAGCGCGACGCCGGCGCACGCGCGGCCGCCGGCCGAGCATCAGCGGCGGCTGAAGGCGTTCGTCACGCGGATGCTGTCGGACGCCGACGCCGCGGGCTTCACGCTCGACGAGGTCATCTCGGAAGTCGACACGCGACGTTCTTGAAGCGGGCCATTGAGGCCCGCTCGTAGCGCAGGCCGTCAGGCCTGCGAATCGGTAGGGCAGGCCTTCACGGCTGCGAATCCGGTGGCGCAGGCCTTCAGGCCTGCCGGTGAAAGGAAAGGAGCCAGATGATCCCCGTCCATCTCCTCGTTCGTCGTGGATCGGAGTCCGACGCGGGCGCACGCGGCCCGCGCACCAACGTGGTGGCGTTGCTGATCCTCTTCGGATCGATCGCTGCTGGTTTGTGGGGATCGGTCATCACGAACAGCCCTGTGCCGATCGTCGGGTTGACGCTCGTCGGCGTCATCCTGATGCAGTCGCCGAAAATCGCGCAGCAGTGGGAGCGCGCGATCGTGCTGCGGCTGGGCCGCTACATCGGCATGCGCGGCCCAGGCCTGTTCTGGATCGTCCCGTTCGTCGACACCGTGACCACGTGGATCGATCAGCGCACGATCACCACGAGCTTCGCCGCCGAACAGACGCTGACCTCCGACACCGTGCCGGTCAACGTCGATGCCGTGCTGTTCTGGATGGTGCACGACGCGCAGAAGGCGGCGCTCGAGGTGCAGGACTACGCGCAGGCGGTCAGTTGGGCGGCGCAGACGGCATTGCGCGACATCATCGGCCGCACGGACCTGACGGATCTTTTGCGCGGGCGCGAAAAGATCGAACAGGAGCTGCAGCAGCTCATCGATCAGCGATCGAATCCGTGGGGCGTCACCGTCAGCTCGGTCGAGATGCGCGACGTCGTCATCCCCGACGCGCTGCAGGACGCGATGTCGCGCGAAGCGCAGGCGGCGCGCGAGAAGCAGGCGCGCATCATCCTCGGTCAGGCCGAAATGGAAATCGCCCACTCCTTCGAGGTGGCGGCGCGGTCGTATCGCGACAACCCGACGGCGCTGCACCTGCGCGCGATGAACATGCTCTATGAAGGACTGAAGGAGAAGGGTGCGCTGATGCTCGTGCCGAGCAGCGCCGTCGAATCGATGGGCATGGGCGGATTCCTCGGCGCTGCGGCGCTGCGTCAGGAGAAGCTCGTGGGCGGTGAAGATGGCGGCAAGAAGGTGGAATAGGAGGCAGTATGGGCGAGCAATTTCGTCCGGTGACGACCAACCTCGCTTCGGTTCGCGTCGAGGGCCTCGCCGGCATTCCGCTGCTGGCGCTCGTGATCGTGATCGCCATCGTGTTGCCTGAAGCGCGATGGCTCCTGGTGTCGGGGGTCGCTGCAGGCGCACTGGCGGGCGCGATAATGATTTTCGTGCGGCGACGCCGCCACACCGATCCCGGCGGGGACTCACCGACACTGCTCG
>MNEX01000167.1 GCA_001917905.1 Acidobacteria bacterium 13_1_40CM_65_14 | reverse complement strand
ATTTCGAGCGCGCGTCAAGGTCAAGCGCGCGTACAGAAACGAAGTCGAACGTCCCGCTGCGATCATTGACGCCCCGTCAGGTATCCCCTATCGTGTCGTTCGAGGTCCCGGGAGATGTAGGGCGATGGAGACTTCCTCTTAGAACGGGCGCATCTCTGATGCAAGCTGGGGCGACCACGTTGTTCGTGATCGAACTGACCTACACGGCCGGTCTCGCTGAAATCGACGCGAATATGGCCGCGCACGTCATGTTCTTGAAGAAGTACTACGCGGCCGGCAAATTCCTGATCTCGGGCAGAAAGATACCGCGAGATGGTGGAATCATTCTGGCGGTGGGCAAGAGCCGACGGCAGATCGAAGCCATCATCCGCGAAGATCCGTTCTACGAGCGCGGGCTCGCCGACTTTCGCATCATCCAGTTTCGAGCGAGCCAACGCGCGGACGACATCCAGAAACGGATCGACGGGTGATCACTGACTCTTCCCGCGCTGAAGAAGGTTGATTCTTGTCTTCACAACGAACTTCTGAGACGCGACACTAGAAATCGATCTGCGCGGCGATTTTCACAAACCGCGGCGTCAGCACGGAAGTCGGCACAGGCCAAGTTCCGTTGGGCACGAACGCCTGATTGTAGGTGAGCACGGCGGCCGAGTTGAGCACGTTGAACACGTCGATTCCGATGCTGCTGCGCGTACGCCCGAACTTCAGGACTTTCGCGATGCGAAGGTCGACCTCATTCACGCGATCACCCCACACCTGGCCGGGCTGGACCAGATTGATCGTCACATTTGGGAGACCACCAGCGATCAGTCTTCCGAGTGCGGGTTGAACAAACGTGTTCGAAGCAGCCCAGTTCGCAGCCAGAACACCGCCCTGATCACTCCTCACGGTTCCACTGAACTGGACATCGATCTTCGGGATGAGGTACGAGCCAAAGCCGGTGACGCGCGTGATGAACCCCGGCTCGCTGTGGCACCACGGATTGGTGGGGCCGACGGCCGGGCGGCCCTGCGCGTCGGCCGTGACGATCGTGAATTCCGGCAGCTGCGATCGTGGCCCGCAGATGTCCTGTACCGTCGTCCCCGTGTTGACGCCGCCCTGGAACGTCAACCCGTTTCGTGGACGGGCGACGATGTTCAAGAGGATCCCGTGTGATCGCTGGTAGGCGTCGCCGTAGCTCTTGGCATCGGTGATGAAATTATTCGTTTGCCCAAAGAGGAGCGGGGTGACGTCGTACAGTCCGGACACGACATAGCCACCGCCGTCTGGCAGACGGGGATCGAGCGGTGCCGTGATGCTGAACGGTGTGAAGTCCGAGAGCCCAACGGCAACGTTGTCCGTCACCGTGAAATTTCGCAGCCAGCGGCGGCTGTATCCGATTTCAATGGAGACACGCGAGCGCACCTGTTGCTGCACCGATACGCCGGCCTGCCAATCGCTCGGACGGATCCCCCAGCCACCAAGGATCGCCGGATCGATGTTGTTGCTGAAGACCGGTTTGCCGAAATTCAGGTTGTCGAGTTGCGCGCACAAATCGCCGCCGCCCGCACGGTTGTCTTGCATCGCGGGACTGACCAGGTCGCAGTCCGGCTTGAAGTTGCCGTTGGCATCGGTCCACGCCCGGTTCGCGGTCGTCGCGATGCGCGAGGTCGGATTGGCGATGGAATAATTGCCGTTCCCATTGCTCGCGGGCTCGAGATACTTGCCGACGTTCACCTTCAACGATGTCTTGCCGGTTCCGAATACGTCGTACGCGACACCCGCGCGCGGCGTGAGGTCCTTGTAGCCCGTCACGCCGTCCGTCCGCTGAAACACGGTTGAAAACGGCAGGTAGTTCGACGGTCCGATCTTCTGCTCGGGGAAGTAGCTCCGCGCGTAGTCGAATCGTAGGGCTCCTTGCAACGTCATGCGTCCTCGTGTCCATTGGTCCTGCACGTAGAACGCGTCGTACCGAACGTCGGAGTGGGTCTGGAACGGAAGGGCCGTCTCGGTGATCCGGTTTGGCACGCCGTTGTTGACTCGGAACGTCAGGTTCTGGCTGTTCGTGAAGTTCTGCCGATCGTCGACGAGATACCCGCCTTGAAGACCGAACTTCAAGCTTTGAGCGCCGGTGACGTACGACGCGGACGCGCGCCAGGTAAACGTGCCGTTCCACGCGTGCAGCCAATTCATGGAGCGGTACGTCAGGTTGGGAATGTTCCCATTGGCCGCGCAGCCGGCCGAACACTGCTCCGTCACGCGAACGAGGTCCCCCGTCGGGTTACCTGGCGTCTCGAATGGTCCCCAGGCCGAGAGGTACGTTCCCATTCCAGCTTCCAACAGGAGCCGATTCGTCACCGGCGCTGACCACGTGGCCTGTTGTGCCCGCTGACCATACGGGCTGAGATAACCGGCCGTCTCCGGGGAGGTCGTGGCCGTCAGTCCGCCAAGTCCGAGAGGACCGATGACGGCCGGAGACGAAGGTTGCTTGCGGCAGCCTTTGACGTCATTGCTGTACACGGCGCCGTTGCACGGATGCTGCTCGTCCCAATAGAAGTTGAATTTGTTTCGCTGCGAAGCCTGCCACGTGACACGGAGCGTTGCGACGGTCCAGCTCTCGGCGCCCCGCACCTCGCGGCTCTTGTCGGGCATGTAGAGCCATTTGGTCGCGTCGCCGGCGTTGACGTTTGGATAGATTCCGGGGATGGTCCGGTACTGACCCTCGTCACGTGCGGTTCCGAAAAACCAGAGCCTATCCTTTCTTATAGGACCGCCAATGCCGACATTGAAGTCCCACTGTTTGATCAGCGCCCCAGGCGTGGTCAAACCGGCAGCCCTGAGTGCGTCGGTGTAGTTGGTCCCGACCCATCCTGATGGAACACCAGACAGATACATCTGACCTTTGAAGGTGTTACCGCCCGTCTTCGGCACGACGCTGATGGTCGGGCCGCCGACTTCGGCTTCGCCCAACCCGCCCGAAGAAGTGGTTGTGACCTCCTGCGCGTTTCCAATGTCGACGATGTAGGTCGACACGCCGCCGCCGTTGAGCGCCGCCCCGGTGTTCAACCCGTCCACCTGCATGCGGCCTTCATTGCTGCGACCGCCGGCCCCCCCGAATACGGTCATTTGGGGAGTCACTTGGACATCCATCGTGTTGCCGGACTGGATGGTCACGGCGGGAATCAGAAACATCATGGCCGCATATGACCGCGCCGTCGGGATCGACGTGATCAAGTCGCTGGTGACCGTCGTCTGTCGCCGTACGTTTTGCACGTCGACGATCGGTGATTCAGCGGCGACGGTGACCGTTTCCTGAATCGTGCCGACCTTCAGTTCCGCGTTGATCGAGGCGGTGAATGAGCCAGTGAGCTCCACGCCCTCTCGCTTGACCGTCGTGAACCCGGGCAGGTTGAAGGTCACGGTATATGTGCCGGGCCGCAGGTCGACGATTCGGTACTGGCCGGTCGCGTCGGTCGTGGCCGTGCGGCCTTTCTCAATGAGGACCGGGCTCGAGGCTTCAACCGTGACGCCGGGCATCACGCCGCCGGATGCATCCTTCACGGTTCCAGTAATCGATGCCTGGGCGAACGCCGATGCAGGAAGAATCATCAGCCAGGAGAACGCGAGCAATACGCGTTTCAACGTACGCATAACGACTCCTTTGAACAACGGCCCGAGAGGAAGACCTATTTCGTCAACAGTCGACGCAGACCCATGAATCCATTTTTTGCCCGTCCGGATGAGGCCCCTTATACATGAAAATGCTTCCACGGGCGGCGTAAATTCGCGTCGCGCGTCCTGGCTCCCGAGACCCTCGGGCTGGGTCCGCGTGGCGTTGGCGGTGAACAGCGTGATCGGTTCGACGCCTTCGGCTGGAGCGACTACGAGGCGACGTAGCCGCGACGAGCGCGGATTCGGTAGCGCCCATTGCGGACTTCCACGCGAATCGAGTGCCAGCGACCGTCCTTTTTTCCTGGGGAGAGATAGCCGAGGAAGTACTGCTTGCTGAGCTCGTCAGCGATACCGATGGTCGCAGCATCGAGGTCGCGCGGATCGCGGACGATCTCGGTGCGCCCTCCGCTGTCGTCCGTCATGTCGCGCAGCGCTCCACGGTCGACCGGATCGCTGCACCCTTGGCTCCAGGTGCGGCCTTGTGGCGGCGGCCACATCGGCGGTGGCGGCGTCGGAATCGGTCTGCCGCCACGACCGCCCGGCGGGAAGGGCCGCGGAATCGGAATCGGCCCGCGCCGTTGGAACTGTGGACGCCACGGCGAGGACCAAATGGCGTTCGTCCCGCACTCGATGCCGATCGCATAGACGAGCGTTTCGCTTTCGCGAATGAGCTGTTTCACGTCGCGTAGGCGTGTTTTGCTGGAGGTGTCGTTGCCGTCCGAGATCAGAACGAGCGCCTTCTTCTGATTCCGTCCGGTGGCCGCGAGGCGCACGGCTTCTGCGACGGCGTCGTACATCGCCGTGGTGCCGACAGCCGGGATGCGGCCAAGGGCTCGGCTGAGCAGTTGGCGATCGGTGGTCCACGTCTGCACGAGGACCGGACGGTCACTGAAGCGATACAGAAAGATCTCATCGTCTGCCGCGAGCAGATCGTAGAGAAAGCGGTCGAGCGCGCTTTGGGCTGCCTGGATCCTCTCACCGGCCATGCTGCCGCTCGTGTCGAGAGCGATACCGAGGCTCACCGGCACGCGCTCGGCGCTGAAATGTGTCACTGCTTGGGGCTGGTCGTCTTCGTACACAACGAAGTCTTCCTTCCGCAGGCCGGGTACGAACCGGCCAGTACCGTCGGACACGGTCGCCGTGACGTTGATCAGCTCGATGCCACTCTTGAAGCGGAACCCGGATTCGGGACTCTGGGGCGGCGGTGATTGCTGCTGGCCGTGCGCCGAGACGACACACGCTGCAGCGATCGCGATGCCGATCGCTGCATACCCTGGGAGAGCTGATCGCCGGTCGAGTCGGGCCGGCTCCTCCGTGCTCGCGTTGACCGGATGGCGCAACGTCCGAGTCATGACTCGTTCAAGTGGATGGCGTCAACGAGGGTACGAACGTGTGCGCCCTGAGGCAAGAATCCTGCCGTGGCCGGCACATGAGGGCTGTGGATGATCCGGCGGTTTTCAGCCACTTCGGCCAGAGTTGTCGATTGGATCGGGAGTGCAGATGATCGGCCTGTACTCGCACTGTGACATGTGCCCACTTTCAGTTATCGCGTCACGAAGCGGTCCGTTAGTATGACGTTCGCGGTCCCTCCGCGGCCATGATGCCTACCCGCGCGCCTGGCGATCAGCTCGAGACTGAAGCGTTTTGAGGACCCGCGGCCTGGATCCGGTACATTTCCTTATTCTGGCTCTCATAGTCCGTCGTGGCAGAATCGCGCAGAGGGGAATGGCGCATGCGGGGTGCTGGCCGATCTTCGAAATAACAAACCGGCATCGCCTGCTGCAGCCCAGATCGGAGATGACGACTATGAGGTGGCTCGCGTTGACAGTGGCGGTACTGGTCGGGTTTGGCACGGGCGTCGTCGCGCAACGGAGTACGACAGGCGTCAGCATGCAGGGCACCGTGATGGATACCAACACGCTCGCTGAGGAAATCGAGTACTGGGAGCTGCGTTCGGCGTCAGGTGAGAGCGTCGTCATCACCGGTCGTAAGGATCTGCCGATCATCCGGTGGCTGCATCAGGCGAAGGGAAGGAGGGCCCTTCTTTCAATCGAGCCACCGCAACAGGCCTCGAATTCTCGATGAGCTCTCGCTCAGCGCGGTGACGTCAACGATCGAGTGTCCGGGCGGCGTGGCCGATGGTCACACTCTGCGTCGCAACCGGGCTCGGTCTCGCGTCCGGCCAGGATTCGCTGTCGATCACCACGCAGGCACAGATCCTCTCACCCGGCGAAGACAGCTATGTCAGCGGTTCGACGCTCCTCCCCGCCTGTTCAAGGCACACGTGCGCCGACCGTCAGCCGCCAAAATAGCCGCTTCGCGTTTTGACGGTCGCAGACGGATGCTTCACTCGGACTTGAAGGCGACGCCACTCGTGGAAGTTAGAGGCTTCAATCGCGAGCACGTACTGCTGGCGCAGTTCGTCCACGATCCTCGAAGCGACGACGACGGCGTCGACGAAGGTGCTGGCGACGACGAAGTGGCCTCCGGTCCATTCCGCGAGATCGCGCAGATCGGCGGCATCCGACGATCGAGACTGCGCCGCTTCGTGCGTTTCGCGTTGGCCGACCGACGGAACGATGGCCACCACATATACGGGAACGTCGATGGCGCTGGCGACGCCGGATACCTCCGGTGCCGTCAGGGCGCTGCTCGTGTCGAGGCCATCGGTCAAGACGACGATGGCTCGATGAGTCGTCGAGCGCTCCGCCAGCCGCCGGGCGGTGGCCGCGGTCGCGTCATACAGGGACGTGCTGCCAAATGGCTCGAAGTCATACAACGCATCTTTCAACGAGTCGAGATGCGAGGTGAACTCTCGACGCTCATGCAACGACGAGTCGAACGTAAAGACCGCGACCTCGTCCTCGCCGTCGCGCAGCTGCGCGAGCACCGTATCGAATGCTCGGCGCGCCATGGCGATCTTCGAGCCGACGCGCATGCTCCCGCTCATATCCACCAAGATGGCCAGACTCACGGGCGAGCGCTGATCGGATCGAAGCTCGATGATCGGCCGGAGTTGGCCGTTGTCCCGAACTTCGAAGTCGACGGGCGTGAGTCCCCGAAGGACGCGTCCGCGTCCGTCGCGGACCGATGCTTGGATGGTTACCAGGTCGACCGAACTGCGGAATGTCTCCTGCGCGGCATCAACAGGTGACTGTGCGTTCAGCGAAACGAACGCCGCGACGCTGAGGCTGATGGCGATTGCCAGTCGATGAATTGCTGTACTCATTAACCCATGTCATGACGACGGACGCGTCGCCGCGCGGCAACACCGGCCGTCTCGAAAACCGCTGTATTTTGGGGGCGGACAATAGTATCACGACGAACATGTTTGGTCAGCACTGAACGCACATATCGATGAGCTATATGCAGATCTCGCGCATCCGCACGGTGAGGAAAGCGCGCGGCCTGGCTCGTGGTCCTCTTCCTTGGAGAGATGGTGGGGCGACGGCGATGGGCTTTTTCGAGAAGGAGATCGCACGTGCCGTCGTGCTGCTTACCTGGCGGCGCGAGGGCGGTGACGCTCCTTCACACAGTACATGTCGTTGGGGGGGCACCCTTCGACCTCGACCTGGACTGTCGTGTGGGTGATGTGGAAGCGATCCTCCACGTCCTGGACGACGGCCCGGACGACCTGCTGACCCTCGCGGATGGTCTGCTCCCCCACCACGATGTGGCAGCTGCACGCCACGACTCCCGGCCCGACCATCCACACGTGCAGATCGTGGACGTCGAGCACGCCTGACACCGCTTTGATGGCGGCGATCACCGCCGGCATGTCGGTGCCGGGCGGCGTGCCCTCGAGCAGAACGGTCGCGCTGTCGCGGAGAACATCGTAGCTGCTCCGCACGATGAACGCCGCAATCAGCAATGAGACGATTGGATCGACGATCGCGCTGTGTGTCACGCGGATGACGACGCCCGCGATCACGACGCCGAATGCCGAAATCGCGTCGCCCATCATGTGTTGGTACGCGCTCCGCACGTTCATGTCGTGCTTCGAGCCCTCATGGAGCCGCAGGGTGATGGCGACGTTGACGGCAATCGCGACGAGCGCCACCCCGATCATGAGGCCGCTGTTCGGCGGTTCCGGCGCGCGCAGGCGTCCGATCGCCTCCCAGACAATCCACAGCGCGATTCCGACGAGCGACAGGCCGTTGATCATCGCGGCGATCACCGCGACGCGGTGGTAGCCGTACGTCATGCCGTGGTGCGACGGCTTGCGGGCGATGACCAGCGCGTACCAACTCAGGCCGAGCGCCGCGGCGTCTGCCAGGTTGTGTCCCGCGTCCGACAGCAGCGCCAGACTGTGTCCCACCCATCCGGCGACCGCTTCAGCGATGACGAAGGCGAGCGTGACGGCGACGGCGGCGGCCATCGTACGAGACGACACCGATGAAGCCGCGTCGTGCGCGTGGCCGCAATGAGGCGCATGACCGCGATGGTGGTAGTGATCGTCGCCTGCCATCTCGAACGTCAGATCTGATCGTACTGCACGCGACGAGGCTCAGGTTCCATGAAGAGCTGGCTTCAGCTACAGAGGGCGCGTGAGTGCCGTCATTCCGCAGGCCGCCGCTCAGTCGCGAACGAGAGCGATGGTCAGCCCGTGTAGAAGATCAGCGTGTATCCGTCTGCGAGCTTTGCTTGAGGGTCAGCCCGCCGCAGCTCCTGCAGTCGATCCTTCGCCAGTTTCTGCAGGTATTCGAGCGAAGCGCGTTCAGGGAGTTTTGAGTTCGACATGGACGCGCCTTCCTTCCATTCGTGCCCGACGTCCGCGTCTCGCGGGCTGGAAGTCAGCGTCTCTGATTGTAAAGAATTGTCACGGTTGGCGTCGAACCTTTACTCGGACCGCAGGCCGCCTTTCGGCCTTCCCGGAATCTTACTGAAACGTGCCGGGCGCCGTCGTTTCCGTGAATTCGTACGCGCGCTGGCGATCGCCGATGTAGTAGCCTGTCGACCCAAAGGGGGCCGTGCCATGCGGCCCCAGGCACAAATGTGCCCT
>MNEX01000005.1 GCA_001917905.1 Acidobacteria bacterium 13_1_40CM_65_14 | reverse complement strand
TGACCCGACAGGAAGTTCAACATCTGATCGATCTCATCGTCAGCGAGATGGCGACTGCCATTGGGCGGCCGCAGGTCCGTTGTCAGTGCCATTCGGTGCTGGACGACTGCTGTCCCGATCGCCTGCGCGGGGTGCTCGATGCGGGCGCGACGCGCGTCGGCGTTCACGCCATCGGCGGCGCCCCCGAAGCCGTCGCGATGATGATCGACCACACGTTGCTGAAGCCTGACGCGACCCGGCAGCAGATTGAAGAGCTCTGTCGCGAGGCGGCGCAGTTCAAGTTCGCCACCGTGTGCGTCAACCCCACGTGGGTCGCCCTGTGCGCGCGACTCCTGGGCGGCAGCGGCGTCGGCGTGTGCTCGGTCGTCGGATTCCCGCTCGGAGCGACGGACGCGGACGTGAAGGGCTATGAGACGAGGCGCGTGATTTTCGACGGTGCGCGCGAAGTCGACATGGTGATCAACATCGGCGCGCTCAAGTCCGGCGACTTCCGTCTCGTCGAATGTGACATCGAGGCGGTGACGACGCCGTGCCGCGAGAGTGGCGTGCTGAGCAAGGTGATCATCGAGGCGGCGCTCCTGACCGACGACGAGAAGATCACCGCCTGCACGCTGGCGAAGGCGGCCGGCGCCGATTACGTGAAGACGTCGACCGGCTTCGGTCCCGGCGGGGCCACGGCCGCTGACGTCGCGCTCATGCGGCGTGTGGTCGGCGCCGAAATGGGGGTGAAAGCCGCGGGGGGCGTGCGCGACCTCGAGGGCGTCAAAGCGATGATCGCGGCGGGGGCCACACGCGTGGGCGCGAGTGCCGGCGTCAAGATCGTGAAAGAAGCGCGCGCTGAGACATCTGCGGCGAGTGCGCCGGCCGGCTACTAGCCGGCTTTACACGCTGCGGTCCTCAGTCTACGATTCCAAGGCTCATTTCTTGGCCGGTGTGGCCAATAATGATTCGTCTTCTGTAGGGAGGTGTTCGTGGCCGATCTCAGTCCTCAGCAGCTTCAACGACTCGCCCGACGCGGAGCACAGGCCGTTCTCGACGAATTGGAACGCGAGGCGGCGGCGATCCGCCGCGCATTTCCCGACTTGTTCCGAGGCCGTGGCGGTGGCCGTGGACGGAAAGCGGGTGGTGGCGCGGCCTCTGGCGGTCGCCGCCGGCGGCGCGGGATGTCTCCGGCGGCGCGCAAGGCCGTCTCCGAGCGGATGAAAAAGTACTGGGCCGACCGGCGCAAGGGAAAAGCCAAAAAGTAGACCACGGCTGAGTTACAGGCAGCTGGTCAGAAACGCTGCACGTGCTGCACCCTGAGGCGACGGCTCGCCCATTCTGAGGGTGTCTTCAGCGATGAGTTCCGGCCGATTCTGTCGATTCTCTGGCTGGCATCGTGTGTGGATCTTCGTTGAACGCACACACAGCGTACTCCGAGGGGATCGATGGGAGACAGCAGCCGAGGGATCCAAGAGGTCGTTCGACGCATCCGAGGCGAGTTTCTCGAAATGCCTGGATTGCGATTGACAGCGCAACAGGCGCAGCGACTGTGGCGGCTCGACGAGACCGCCTGCGATGCCGTGCTCGGCGCGCTCGTGGACGCCCGTTTTCTTGCGAGAACTCGCGACGGCGCGTTCGTTCGCCACGACGGCAACTCACCGGTGACGCCGTAGCCTTTGGCTACGGCGTGTTCTTTTCCCTTTCACATCGTCAACAGTTCCTGACGCGCCACGCGACGGCGCAGCTCGCGCGTGTCGTCACCGCGGAGCTCGCGCAGCGCATAGGTGACGAAATCGCGTGTGACGCGCTTGCGCCAGTGCAGTGTGTAATCGGTGTTATCCATCGGGCGCGCCGGCTGCGCGGCAGCGTCGGCGGCGTGCGCGATCGCCTCGTCGGTGAGGGCGTGTCCGACCAGAGCGGCCGCACCGTTTGACGACTCGAGCGGGCGCGATGCCACCGCGCCGAGGACAATCCGCGCGGCTTCCACCGTTCCGCTGCGATCGAGCTTGAGCGCGCACGCAACGCCCAACACGGGAAAATCGAACGCACCGCGTCGCCGAAGCTTCCAGTACGTGCTGCGCCATCCGTCGAGGCGCGGCAGGTGAACGGCAGTGAGGATCTCGTCTGGACGTCTCGTCAGATAGTGAATGCCGTCGTTCTGATAGAGGTCGGCCAGCGGCAAGTGCCGTGTGCCGGTTGCGCTCGCCAGCGTCACGCCGGCGCCAAGCGAGACCAGCGCCGGCGCGGTATCGGTCGAGGAGACGGCGAGGCACTTCGGGCTCGACGTCGCCACCCAGCACGTCTCGCCGTCCTTCTTCATGCAGAAGTCGATCGCTTTTCGCCACTCGTAGTTCTGGTCGTAGTAGTTGCAGCGCGTGTCGAGGCACAGATTGCCACCGATCGTCCCCATGTTGCGCAGCTGCGGCGTCGCGACTTGCCTCGCGGCCTGCCAGAGACCTGCATAAGGGCCGGTCACTGGCGCCTGTCCGCCGTAGCCTTGGCGGAGGCGGACGTCGCGCACAAGCTCGGTCAACGTGACGCCGGCGCCGATCATCAGGCCGTCGCCCCTCGACAGGCTCGGGGCGACCCTGAGCTTCGTCGAAGGATCGCCGTTGCTGATGCCGCGCAGCTCCGCGATGTTTCGCAAGCCGACGAGCGTGCCGGGCACCTGCTGGCGCCGCTTCATGTTCGGCAGCAGATCGGTGCCGCCGGCCACGATCATCGCGTCGCCTTTCGACAGAAGGTCGGCGGCTTCTGCGACGGTCCGCGGCGCGTGATAGCGGAAGTAGGGCAAGCGCATCATTGTTTTATCTCTCGCGGGGCCCGACTTTTTCATAACGCCGGGGCCCCACCCCCGGCGCTGACGCGCTCGCGCCGTGGCGCTCGCGCGTATCTGGAACAGAGCGTCGCTGATCATTGACGGCTGTTCCGTCGCCACCTTCCCACGGTGGAGGCACTTGGAGGGTTTCGGGCCACGCGATGTCGGGGAAGCGTGACGGTCCGTAGCGCGGCGTTTTACCTGCGGCTTTCGCGTCGAGCGCTTTCAGGATTTTTTCCGGCGTGATGGGCACCTCGTCGATGCGCACGCCGATGGCATCGTAGACCGCATTCGCGACGGCGGGCATCACCGGCAGCAGCGGTCCTTGACCGACTTCTTTCGCGCCGAACGGCCCGCGCGGATCCGGCGCCTCGACCAGCTCCGTGATCACGTCCGGCATATCCATCGTCGTCGGACTCTTGTATTCGAGCATCGACGGGAACTTGTGGACGAGTGCGTGCGACAGGCGCGGCGGCAGACGCCTGAACGTTTGTTCTTCCATCAGCGCTTCACCGAGCGCCATGTACACGCTGCCTTCCACCTGACCTCGCACGAGCGTCGGGTTGAGGGCGCGGCCGATGTCGTGGGCAATCCACACGCGCGGCACGTCAATCCATCCGGTCGACGGCTCGACGGTCACTTCGACGATGGCGGCGGAGTAGGAGTAGGTGGGCGACGGTCCGACGCCGCCGCCCTTGAACTTCGCCGCCGACCGTGGCGGCGTATACGATCCGGTCGTGCCGATGGTGCCGAACATCGTTTCGGCGAGGCACACGGCGTCGCTGAACGCGACGCCGGTGGCGGGATTCTCGGCGTCGAACACGCGGCGCTCGGCGAACACGAGTCGATCCTTCGGGACATTGATCTTGCTCGCGACCGCCTCGGCGAGCAGATCGCGCGCGCGTTCGGCCGCTTGAATGGCCGCGTTTCCCATCATCAGCGTGACGCGACTCGAGTACGAGCCGAGATCGACCGGCGTCAGATCCGTGTCGCCCGTGACGGCGCGGATGTCGATTGGATCGATCCCGAGGATCTCCGCCACGCACGCCACGAGCACATCGTCGGATCCCTGGCCGATCTCGGTCGCGCCGCAGAATGCCGTGACGCCGCCACTGCGATCGAGCTTGAGCTGGACGCCGGAGTGCGGCATGTCGTTCCAATAGATCGGCAGGCCGGCGCCGGACAAGTACGACGAGCAGGCGATGCCGACGCCGTGGCCGGGCGGCAGCTTCCGATACGTCGAGCTCCAATCCGCGGCGTGGGTCACGCGCCGAATGCACTCGGCGAGGCCGATCGTCCCGATGCGGAGGTAGTTTGCTGTCAGGGTATCGGGCCGCTCGACAATCCGCAGGCGGAGCTCCGCAGGATCGAGCGAGAGTGTCTCGGCAATCTTGTCGAGCTGAATCTCCTGACCGAAGCGGCTCTGCGGCGTGCCGTGCCCGCGCTTCGGGCCGCATGGCGGCTTGTTGGTGAATACACGGCAGCCCTGAAAGTGGTACGTCGGGATGTGGTACGTCACGGTCTGGAGCGCGCCGGTGTAGAAGGTGCTCGCCACGCCGTACGATCCGTACGCGCCGCCATCGAGCAGCGTTTTCACGTGCAGGCCGGTGATGGTGCCGTCGCGCTTCACGCCGGTCTTGAAGTGCATCAGGACCGGATGCCGGCCGCGGTGGCAGTAAAACACCTCCTCGCGCGTGAGGCAGATTTTCACCGGCCGATCGAGCAGCATCGCGGCCTTGGCGATCACCACTTCGTGGTTGAACGGATCGCTCTTGCCGCCGAAGCCGCCGCCGTTCGGCGTGGCGATGACGCGGACGTGCGCGGCCGGGATGGCCAGCGCCTTCGCGAGCGCGCGATGCACGTAGTGCGGCGTCTGCGTGCTCGACCAGAGCACCAGCTTCCCGTCGGGATCCTTCGCGGCCACCGCGGCGTGCTGTTCGATGGGCAGATGCGTGCTGCCTTGATAGAAGAACGTGTCCTCGAACACGTGATCGGCGTCGGCAAACGCTTGCTCGACGTCCCCGAATCCAAGCGACACGATCTTGTGGATGTTCCCGGCGTCGCCGTAGTCGTGGATGCGAGGCGTGCTGTGAGTGAGGCTCTCTTCGGGATCGGCGAACGTCCGGAGCGGCTCGTACTCGACGTCGATCAAGTCGAGCGCGTCGAAGGCCGTCAGCTCATCGCGCGCGATGACGGCAGCCACCGGATCGCCGACGAAGCGGACGCGATCGATCGCGAGCGCGTGTTCGTCCTGGCTGACCGGCAGGATGCCGTAGGGGATGGGGAAGTCGCGGCCCGTCATCACGAGGTGCACGCCGGGATGTGCGAGCGCGCGCGAGGCGTCGATCCGCACGACGCGTGCGTGCGGCAGGGTGGACCGCAGCAGCTTGCAGTGCACCATGCGCGGCAGCATGAGGTCGTCGGCGAATTTCGTCTGGCCGGTGACCTTCGCGCGGCCGTCAACACGTCGGCGAGGCTTGCCGATCGTTTTGAAAGATGTCGCAGCCATCTTTTCTTACTTTGCGTGGGGCCCCACCCCCACGCCTGACGCGCTCGCTGCATTTTTCAACGCTCGCGGGGCCCCACCCCCGCTCGCCTCGCTCGCGTCTTCGCGCTCGCTCGGGCCGCGGGCGCTGTGCTCGCGCGTATCTAGAACAGAACGTCGCCCGTCGGCAACCGGCACTTCGACGGCGATTGCGGCCTCGACGGCTTCGAAGATCTGCTGGTAGCCGGTGCAGCGGCACAGATTTCCCGAGAGCGCGTCGCGGATCTGATCGCGCGTGGGACGGGGATGCTCGTCGAGCAGCGCCTTCGCCGTCACGAGGATTCCCGGCGTGCAGTAGCCGCACTGCGCGGCGCCGAGATCCGCGAACGTCTCCTGCAGCGGATGCAGTCGCCCCTCGGACGCCAGCCCTTCGACGGTCGTCACCCGGCGGCCTTCGCATTCGACGCCGAGCACGAGACACGAGAGCACCGGCTGACCGTCGAGGAGCACCGCGCAGGCGCCGCACTCGCCGAGCTCGCAGCCGTGCTTGGTGCCGCAGAGGTTCAAGTCCTCACGCAGCACCTCGAGAAGCGTTTTGTACGGCGCGAACGCGACCTCGGTCGGTTCGCCGTTGACGGTCAGCGTGATGTGCGCGTGTGGAATACGCATGTGGAATCAGTCCCGCGATCGCGAAGTCAGCGATTTGGTCGGCGACCGCATCGGGCGTGAGTGGGCCATCTGGACGGAACCATTGCGCCGTCCAATTGAGCGCGCCCAAGAATGCGCGCGTCGCGACCGTCGCGTCGCGCGCGCCGAGCGTGCGCTTGCTGATACCGGCGGCGACCAGCGCGCGGACGCCCCGCTCGTACCGATCGCGTTTGACGACGATGACGGCGCGCCGCTTCGGGGGGAGGGCATCGACCTCGAAGTGGGCCGCCGATCCTTCGACTTCAGCGATCAGACACAGGATGTGGCGGACGGCGAGCGCGCGCAGGCGCTCGGGCAGCGGACGCCGATCGCGCTGCGCGGCGGTCAGCGCGGCCAACAGCCGGTCCAGCGCGCGGTCCTGGCAGAAAAACAGGAGCTCGTCTTTGCCGCGGAAATAGTGGTAGAGGTTGGCGGGCGACAGATCGGCGGCGAGCGCGATATCGCGCATGCCGGCGGCGGCGAAACCGCGGCTGCGAAAGATTTGCGCGGCGGCGCGCAGGATGTCGACGCGCCGGTTGTCCGCGCGGATCGAACGGCGGTTCGAAAACTGAACCACCGTTCGATCTTAGCGCATTTCAGCGGTCAGAGGGTAGGTTGACGGCCCTTGACTAAAATTCCGTTTCAGACAACTCGCCACCACGGTTCAGGTTTGAACCTCCTGTCCTCCGTGTCCTCTGTGGTGGAGAGGTGCGGCTCTTACGGGTTCGCGCAGAACGGGCCGGGGCACACCCAGTAGGCGACGCCGCCGCTCTTGGCGCAGGCGGCGGCCTTGTCGCCCGCGAAGCTCCACGACTTGTCCTTGCAGCGCGCGGTCGCCCCGCCGGGCGGCACCGGGAAGAGCAGCAGGTCCATCTTCATGTCCCGGGTCAGCGCGACGGTCTTGGTGTCGGCGACGTACCCGTCGCGGCTGATCTTCAGCGTGTAGTTGCCGCCCTTCATCGCCCCGAAGTCGAAGCTGCCCGATCCGTCGGTCATTTGAAACGCGCCGGCGTTGGTGCCGACCATGATCTCTACGCGTGCGCCGCCGATGCCGTTGAACCCGGGAGGTGCTTCCACGACCGTGCCCGCCGCCTTGAAGAAGGCAGCGGCGTGACGTTGTGGTACTCCGAGTCGGTGGCGCCGCGGAACATGGCGCGGATGCTGACGCCGCCTTCCTTTTCCGTACGTAAGGAAAGCCTTACTCATGGTCGATGCGACAGCGGCCCTATAATTCGATTGATGCGCTGGCGTAACCTTCTGGCGGCGGGCGGCACGGTGGTCGCCATCGTCGCGGTGCTCCGCGCGATGTCGGTTGACAGCGCGGGCATTGCCGCGCCACTGCTGCTGCTGGACGTCGTCGTCGTCGCGCGATTCTGGGGGATGACGTCGGCCCTCATCGCGGCAGCGATGGCCGCCGCGAGCTACTCCTACTACTTTCTCCCGCCCGAGGGCTTCGCCATCCAGGACCCGGTGGATTGGGTCGAGTTCGTGACGTTCATCGTCACCGCGGTGGTGGCGGGTGAGCTGGCGTCGCGGGCGGAGCGGCGCGCCGCCGAAGCGCAGGCGGGGCGCCAGGAAATCGAGCGGCTCTATCAAGAGCTGCAAATTGCCTTCGATCGCGCCAGTGAAGCGGAGGCGGCGCGGCGCAACGAGCAGCTCAAGTCGGCGCTGCTCGACGCGCTCACGCACAACCTGCGCACGCCGCTGACGGCGATCAAAGCGTCGGTCACCGCGCTCATCGGCGCCGGCACCTGGAGCAGCCTGTCACACCTGCCGGTGGAGGGGCAGCGCGAGCTGCTCGAGGTCATCGACGAGGAGTCGGACCGGCTGAACCGGTTCATCGAAGCGCTGTCGCACGCGGGGCAGCCCGATACCTCACAACCGCCGCACTTGCGCGCCGTCGCGCTCGAGGACATCGTCCGCGCCGGCCTCGCGCGCGCCGAAACGATTACCCGCGATCACCGGATTACCGTGGCGCTCGATCCGGACCTGCCACGCGTCTGCGTAGACTCGCCGTCGATCGCCGAAGCGATCTACATCCTGGTCGACAACGCGAGCAAGTACGCGCCGCCAGGCACGACGATTGATGTTCGTGCAGCGCGCCTCGACGGCAATCAGGTGCAATTGCGAGTCACCGACGAAGGTCCCGGCATTCCGCCGGATTATCGCGAGCGCGTCTTCGAGAAATTCTTTCGGATTCCGGGCCGGGAGCCGGCTGACTCGCACCGCGGCGGCGTGGGCCTCGGTCTGCCGATCGCCCGGCGCCTCGTGGAAGCGCAGGCAGGCCGGATCTGGATCGACACCCCTTCGTCGTCGAACGTCTCGGGGACGACAGTCGCGATGGTTCTGCCAGTGGCGCGCGAGGACTCCGGTAACGGCGGCGGCGAGCGTGCGCCTGTGGGCGTGATGGTAATGAAAGAAGGAGTCAGATGATGATGGCCACGTCAGCAGTAGAAAAGGCCCGAGTCCTCGTTGTGGACGACGAGCCACAGATTACGCGCGTCCTGCGCACGGTCCTGAGCAGCCAGGGGTATCAGGTGCGAACGGCCGCCGAAGGCGAAGCGGCCCTGACGAACTTCACCGAGTGGCGGCCCGAGCTCGTGATCACCGATCTCTACATGCCGCACATGGACGGCGTGGAGTTGTGCCGCCGCATTCGCGCCTTGTCGAACGTCCCGATCATCGTGCTCTCGGTGAAAGGCGAAGAGCGCACCAAAGTCGAGGCGCTCGATTCCGGCGCCGATGACTACGTGACCAAGCCATTCGGCATCGACGAGCTGCTGGCGCGCGTGCGGGCCGCGTTGCGCCGCGGCAGCACCGCCGAGCCCGAGATGGCGTCGTTCGAGGCGGGCGACTTCCGCATCGATCTCGACGGCCGCCGCGTCATCGCACGCGGACAGGAGATCCGCCTGACGCCGAAAGAATTCGATCTCTTCGTCTATATGGCACGCCATCCGAACCGCGTCATCACGCACCGGACGCTGCTCGAAGCGGTGTGGGGCGAGGCGTCGCAGGAGCAGCCGGAATACCTGCGCGTCTTCATGGGACAGCTGCGGAAGAAGCTGGAGCCGGATCCGTCGAACCCGCGTTACCTGGTGACGGAGCCCTGGGTCGGTTATCGGTTCAACCCGAACGGCTGACACACCCGCGACCAAGGTCGCATTGTCCTCTCGTATCCGCCCACGGTATTCTCTGGCCGGTAATCGTGCCAAAAGGGCCAGGCAGCGTTCGCTCGAGGCGCACGCGGATTTTCATCATCGGCGAATACGCCATTTACCGCGAGGCGCTTCGGAGGCTGCTTGAAGTCGAGGACGACTTCTCGGTCGTCGGGGCGGCCGCGGATTGCCTCGACGCGCTCGAGTTGGTCGAGAAGTACCGTCCGGACGTCGTGCTGCTCGACCTCGCCGCGCCCGTCCTGCCCAAGATTGACACGCTCCTGAAATTCTTCGGCGTGCGCGCTGCGGCGCGAATCATCGTGATCGTCCCATCCATCGCGGGGTCGGTCCTGACCGATGCGCTGCGTAGCGGTGTCCGCGGGATCTTGCCGAAGACGGCGCCCGCGGCACAGTTGCCGATGAGCATTCGGACAGTTCTGTCCGGGCAGTATTGGATCGAGCGCGAAATGTTGGCCGATCTCGTGGAAATGCTCTGTGCGCCTCCGCCCGGACTCTCGCTTACAGCAGCCGGACAGCGCTTCGGGCTGACGAATCGCGAGATCGACGTCGTGTCGCTCGTGATCGCTGGTTTTGCCAACAAGCAGATTGCCGACAGGTGCTCGATTGCTGAGCGCACGGTGAAACACCACCTGACGAAGATCTTCGAGAAGCTCGGCGTCTCGAGCCGGCTCGAACTCGCACTCTTTGCGCTGCACCATCAGCTGGTCGCGCTCGATCACCAGGACCATCCTCCTTCGCTCCCCGCCTGAGGGATCGGACGTTGGTCCGATCCCACGATGCCCTTTAAGGCCGATCGGATAGCGACGGGCGGCCGGATCGCAACGCGGGCGAGATCCCGAGAAGCTCCCGACCGGCACGCCGCGTGATGGCGGCGATCGGCAGGTGTTCATCTACCTGGTCACACACGAGGTGCCGGCCGAGTTTCGCCTATTTCTTCTGCGCTACGCCGACATCCTCAAGTCGCTGCACGAATGGACCGTCCGCCTCCTGATCCCTCGCCGATTTCGAAAGGCGGCGCCGCTCTATCGCTATGCCGCGCGAGACGCGTTCACGACCCGGCTGATGCCGATGCAAGTCGAGGAGCTCGACTGGTACTTTCGGGCGTATCAAGGCCAACTGATGTACCCCTCGCCCGACCGCGGCTAACGGCCGCCGACGGAGACACGTTTCCAGGCGAAGGCGTTCGGGTTACGCTGGCGTGTGCCGCGGAGGGAACGGCGAGGACCGAAATATCCGATGCACGCGGAGCATTTCGTTTCATGAACGTGCCCGTTGACCGCTGTTCGATCGACGCGGATGTGCAAGGCTTTAGAATGCGACCCGTCACAGCTGTCACCGTAGCCGGCGAAATGGTCGAGCCAATCTGCATGTCGTCGTTGTGCTTGCGCGTTGGCCCTGACCGTACGAGGAGCAGCAAACCGGCACGTGCTGAAGATGCTGCGCAGGCCCTGCAGGTAGCATGACCATACGACGCCTTCTTCCATTGGTCCTCCTGTCGCTCGCCGTCGGCGGCACCGGCCTGGCGGCCCTTCGCCCGCTCGAGCCGGTCGAGTTGATACGCGAGGGGAGCCACGTCGACGTGCTGATTGGAGGGCACCCCTTTACCACGTATTACTTTGATCCGGCGGTCGCGAAACCCTATTTCTTCCCCCTTCGTAGCGCACACGGTACCGTCGTGACGCGCGGGTTTCCGATGACGCCCGACATCGCGGGTGAAGACCACGACGAGCCGCATCAGCGTGCGATGTACTTCGCGCACGGCGACGTCAACGGGTTCGACTTCTGGGGAGAAGCCGCGTTTCCACGGTGGAGCGATCACCCAGCCTCGACGTTCGGTCGCACCGTGTTCCGCACGCTCGACGAGATCCGCGGCGGGTCCGAAGGTGGCCGTCTTCGGGCCACCCTCGACCTCGTTACGCCGGCGGGCACGATCGCCCAGGAGACTCAGACGTACGACTTCAGCGGGGACGAGCAGTCGAGGATCATCGACTGCGAGTTTGCGATTCATGCTAGCCACGGTCCGGTGACGATGGGTGACACCAAGGAGGGCACGTTTGCCATCCGTGTCGTCAAGGCGCTGGACTCACCCCCGGGCCGCATGGTGAATGCAAACGGCGCCAGCGGAGAGAAGGGCATCTGGGGGAAGCGCGCCGAATGGGTCGACTATTACGGACGCGTAGCGGATGAGGATGTCGGCATCGCCGTCTTCGATCACCCGCGCAACCTGCGCGCTCCGACATACTGGCACGCTCGCGCGTACGGTCTGCTCGCGGCGAACCCGTTCGGCGTCAAACAGTTTACCGGCGACCGGCGTCAAAACGGGAAGCATGCGATTCCCGCCGGTGAAGCGCTCGTGTTCCGCTACCGCGTGTTCATTCATCACGGCGACCCGCTGCAGGCCCAGGTCGCCGAGGCATACCGGCGCTTCGCGGCGCAGACTAATGGACCGTATGAGCTGTTTGAGTACTAGTGACAACAGGCATTCGCCGCGATTTTCGGGCCGCGACCACGGAGCGGCCCGGTAGTAAATTCGAGCAGACACTCCAGTAGGTGACCGATGTCGTCCGAATCAGATGTGACGCGACGAGACTTTCTCAAAACCGCGGCAAGGACGACGGCGAGTGCGAGTGCCTTGAGCGGCATCACCTTCCTGACCCGACCGGAGCGCGTCTTTGGCGCCAACGATCGCGTACGCGTCGCCGTGTGTGGCCTCAAGAGTCGCGGGAAGGATCACGTGAACGCGTTTTCGCGCGTCCCGAACGTCGAGGTGGCCGCCCTCTGTGATGTCGACGACACGGTGCTCACCAAGCGCCGCGCGGAGATCGGAGGCAGCCCGCGAACGTTTACGGATATCCGCCGGCTGCTCGAGGATCAGTCCCTCGATGCGATTTCAATCGCCACGCCCAACCATTGGCACGCGCTGATGGCGATCTGGGCATGCCAGGCGGGCAAGGACGTGTACGTCGAAAAGCCGTGCTCACACAACATGTGGGAGGGACGTCAACTCGTTCGGGCGGCCAACAAGTACGGCCGCATCGTGCAACACGGCACGCAGAGCCGCTCGGCCCGCGCGCTGATCGAGGCGATCAATCACCTGCACGGCGGCACCTTCGGCGAGATCTATCTGGCGCGCGGGCTGTGCTTCAAGCGGCGCGACACAATTGGCCGAGCGCCGTCCGAACCCGTTCCCACGGGGGTCGACTATGACCTCTGGACCGGTCCCGCACCGCTGAAACCGTTCACACACAATCGCTTTCATTACAACTGGCACTGGATCTGGGATACCGGAAACGGGGACCTCGGCAACCAGGGGATCCATCAGGTGGATGACGCACGGTGGGGGCTCGGTGTCGCGCTCCCGAACCGCGTCTCCGCGGCCGGCGGCCACTTCATGTTCGATGACGACCAGGAAACGCCGAACACGCTCACCTGCGTCTTCGAATTCGATCAGCCGAATGGCCGCCGCAAGATGATGGAGTTCGAAGTTCGGCATTGGATCACGAACGATGAAGCCGGCATCCGCGGCGGTGTGTTCAATCGCCGCAATACCATCGGCACCATCTTTTACGGATCGAACGGATACCTCGCCGCGGGCAACGAAGACGCGTTCAGCTATGAGAGCTGGGTGGGACGCGACCAGAAGCCCGGTCCTCGCGGCCATTCGGGAGACGATCATTTCGCCAATTTCATCACGTGCGTGCGGAGCCGAAAGCGGGAAGAACTGAGAGCGCCCATCGAGGAAGGACACATCTCGTGCGCGTTGGTTCATTTGGCGAATACCTCATATCGCCTCGGCAGGGCGTTACGCGTTGATCCGGACACGGAACAGGTGGTCGGCGATGAAGAGGCCAATCGTCTCTTGTCTGGCCGGGACCGCGGGTATCGGGCGCCGTTTGTCGTCCCTGACGAGGTATGAGCTGCTCGTCTCGCGTGGCGTCCGGTCGCGCGAGATCCTTAGTAAGCGGTTAGTGGCTTGCCAACCGTCGCTCGCGTGAAGTCCACCTTCGGCGCTTTCGCGGCTACGGTGGACCCCCTTCGCGTTCGCTCATGAGCGAAGGTTGGAGCGGGCTACGGGGATCGAACTTTCTTAACGCGACATGCCGCATCACGAAGCGGCCGGGTTGCCGCTGATGCGCCCCGCGGCCCGGAACAAGCCGTAGACGTCCTACGTCAAAGCCGTAGATCGTCTACGACTATGACCAAACACCCCGACGAACAGCGCCTGGAGCTCCTTCAAGGCACCCTCGATATGCTGATCCTGCGGACCCTGCAGTGGGGGCCACAGCACGGCCACGGCATCGGCCAGGCTATTCGCGCGCGGTCCGACGAGTTGCTCAAAGTCGAAACCGGCTCCCTTTACCCGGCGCTGCACCGCCTCGTGAAGCGCGGATGGCTGAAACCCGAATGGGGCGTGAGCGAGGCCAACCAGCGGGCCAAGTACTACCGGCTGACGACGGCGGGAAAAGCGCAGTTGTCGCGTGAGCAGGATCGGTGGTCGCAGCTCGTGGACGCGATCGGACGCATCATGAACCCGGCGCCGGCGAGCAAGGAGTAGGGCCGATGCGGCCCGACCAACACGACCTCGACGAGGAAATTCGCGGCCATCTGGCTCTCAGCATCAAGGAACGGATCGAGCGGGGCGAGGATCCAACCTCCGCTCGCCTGGCGGCGCTGAAGGAATTCGGCAACGTCACGCTCACACGCGATTCGATGCGAGGCGTCTGGCGTCATCGCTGGCTCGACGCGGCCGAAGCGCTCGCACGCGACATCCGGTTCGCCCTGCGCGCCCTCCTGCATGCCAAGGGCCTGGCCGCCACGGTTGTCGTGACGCTCGCGCTCGGCATCGGCGCCAACGCCGCGATCTTCAGCGTGGTCCGCGGCGTGCTCCTCCGACCTCTCGTCAATCGCGACGAAGATCGCCTGATCTACATCCGCCAGAGCGCGCCGGGCCTCGGCGCCGAGAACACGACGTTCTCGGTACCCGAGCTCAACGATCTCAAGTCGCGCGTCACCACCATCAGCGCCTTCGGTGATTTCTCCACGGTCGACTTCGCGATGGTTGGTCTCGGTGGCGAGCCCCGCATGGTGAAAGCGGGCGTCGTCGGCGGGTCGTTCTTCGATGTGATGGGCCTTCGCCCCGTGCTCGGCCGCCTGCTGAACGAGCACGACGATGGTCCAAAGGCGGCGGGCGCGGCGGTCCTCACGTACCGGTTCTGGACCACCTCGCTCAACAGCGACCCGACCGTGATCGGCAAGACCGTCCGCCTCGGTCCGCGCACCGCCACCGTGGTCGGCGTCCTCGAGCCATCGGTACCCTATCCGGCCGACACCGAGATCATCGCAAACGTGGTGACCAGCCCGCATCACCTCGGGGCCACGATGGTCACGAGCCGCGTGCATCGCATGACGGAGCTGTTCGGCCGCCTGGCGCCTGGGGCGTCCCTCGAAGCGGCACGCGCCGAGCTGACGGCGGTGCACGCGGGCATGATGCGCGAGCACCCCGAGGCGTATTCGGCAAAGGCCGACGTCCAACTGAGGGTGACGAAGCTGCGCGATCAGATCGCGTCGCCGGCGCGAACGATCCTGCTCGTGCTGCTTGCCGCAGCAGCGGTCGTGTTCGTCATTGCGTGCTCGAACGTCGCCAATCTGATCCTGGCGCGCTCCGTGCGCCGCGAGGGCGAGCTCGCCGTGCGCGCCGCACTCGGCGCCGGCTCCGGCGCGCTTCGGCGCACGCTGCTGGCCGAGAGCCTGGTGCTCTGCGGCGCCGGCGCGGTGCTGGGCGTCGTGCTGGCGCGGCCGCTCGTCGCCATGGTCGCGCGCTATGCCGCCCGCTTCTCCGTACGCGCGCTCGAAGTCACCGTTGATCCCAGCGTGCTCTGGATTGGCGCCGGCCTGGCGATGGCGGCTGCCGTCCTGCTCGCGTACGTCCCGCGTCTACCGTCGCCGCACGCCCCTGCCGGTCTCGGACTGACGAGCGGCAGTGTCCGGATCACGCCGGGCACCAACCGCCGATTGCGGATGTTCGCGACGACGCAGATTGCGTTCTCATTCGTGCTCCTTGCTGGCGCGGGCATGCTCCTCGCCACGCTCGTCGCCATGCAGACGGCGAGCACCGGTTACAACATGCGGCAGGTGCTCGCATTCGACATCCCGGCGTCAGTGACGAGTCTCGGCGATGCGAAGGCGATCAACTTCTATCAGGAAGCGACGCGGGGCATCAGCCGCCTGCCTGGCGTCGAAGGCGTCGCGGTGGGAAGCTTCGTGCCCTGGCGCGATGCCGGCAGTTTAGGTCCCGGGTTCCAGTTCACTGTCGAGGGCTACAAGCCCGCGGACGGGGAAGAGAATCCGCGCGCGCGGATGCGAATGGTCGCGCCTCGCTTCTTCGCCGTGCTCGGCGTCCCGCTGCTGGCGGGCCGCGACTTCACCGACGATGACCGTCGCGGAACCGAACCGGTGACCATCGTCAGCCAGAGCATCGCACAGCGGCTGTTCCCGAACGGCGACGCGGTGAACCGGCACCTGACGTGGACCGATCCGGTCTTCGCGATCTTCGGGAAGCCCGTGCCGTCGCGGATTGTCGGCGTCGTCGCCGATGTGGACGACGAGAACGTCGTGCCGGGACCGGCGCTGACGGTCTATCAACCGGCGTGGCAGATCGGCGTTGCCGGCCGCCTGTTCGTGCATGCGACAGGCGATCCGTACGCGCTCGTGCCGGCGGTGACGCGCGTCATCCGCGAGATTTCCGCGGACCAGCCCGTGGAGCGCGCCGCGACGCTCGAGGACGTGCGCGCGGAGGTACTGTCGCCGGAGCGGCTGAACGCGTTCGTGTTCTCCGGATTCGCCGGCATCGCGCTGCTGATCGCCGTCGTCGGCGTCGCCGGTGTGCTGGCGTTTTCGGTCAGCGCGCGCACGCGCGAGTTTGGCATACGGCTGGCGGTCGGGTCCGCGCCTCGGCAGCTGCTGGGCCGTGTGCTCTCGGAGGGAGCGCAGATTGCCGCAATTGGGATCGCGGCCGGCGCGGCGGGTGGCTATGGGCTCGCGCGCGTGGCGGCGAGCTTTTTCGGGCACGTGCAACTGCCGGGCGCCTTGCCCGTGATGGGCGCGGCGGCGGTACTCATCGGCGCTGCGGTCGTGGCGTCGCTCATGCCGGCCGCGCGCGCCTCGCGCGTGGACGTGCTGCAAGCGCTGCGGTCGGAGTAGATGCATACATGACTCGTACGACGAACGCACGGATCGCCGGCGTCACATTCCTCATCTACATCGCAGCCGGCATTGCCAGTCTCGTCCTGTCCGGCCGGGCGCACGCGACAGACATCCTCTCCCTGATCACCTCCTTCGCGGCCCTGGTGCTGGGCGTGACGCTCTACGCGATCACGCGCGAGCAGGATCCGGATCTCGCCATGCTGGGCCTGACCTGTCGCGTCATCGAGGCCGTCCCCGGCCACGGCGAAATCTACTTCGCCGTGGGCAGCACGCTCTTCTCGTGGCTTCTCCTCCGCGGCCGGATGATTCCCGTCGCCTTGGCCTGGCTTGGCGTGATTGCGTCGGTCCTTCTCGTCATGCTTCTTCCCCTCCAAATCGCCGGATTTTTCGGCGGTCCCAGCGCCTGGTCGTCACCGGTCACCTGGGCCGTGTGGTTGCCACTGTTGGTGTTCGAACTGACGCTCGCCGTGTGGCTGATCACCAAAGGCGTCGCCATACCGGCGCAGAGGCAATCCGCATGACGGGAATCGTCCCGATGATCTTGCCGTTCCACATCCTCGCGGGCGTGCTGGCACTTGTGTTCGGCTACGTCGCGCTTTTTGCGGCGAAGGGGGCCACGCTGCATCGCAAGAGCGGGCTGCTGTTCGTCTTTGCGATGGTGACGCTGTCGCTCACGGGCGCGTTAGTGGCGTTCCTGAGAGCTTCGTCGATCTCGGTGGTTGCGGGCTTGCTGACCTTTTATTTCGTGACGACCGCGCTCCTCACGGTTAGACGCCGCCTTGAGGAATCTCACTGGATCGATGCCGCCGCCATGCTGTTCGCGATCGCGGTCGCCATTCTCGGTTTCAAGACCGGCTTTGAGCTGTTGAACAGCGGCAGGCCCGAGAGGATTCCGATGTTCATCTTTGGCGCCGTGGGGCTGGTAGCCGCGGCCGGCGACATGCGCATGATTCGCGCCGGGGGCACTCAGGGGCCCCGTCGCATTGCCAGGCACTTGTGGCGCATGTGTTTCGCCATGTGGGTTGCCGCCGCCTCGTTCTTTTTCGGCCCGCCAGGCAGAGTCCCTGAGGTGATCCGCATCCCTGCGCTTCTCCCGATTCCGGTGCTAGTGCCGATCGTGGCCATGTTGTATTGGCTGTGGCGCCTCCGCGTCAGACGGTCCCTTCGCGGCATCGTGAGCGTCAGCGCAGCTGAGGCAATCTGAAATGACGAACCAGTCCAACGAACCGACTCCTCGGAAGCCGCTCCGGCTGTGGCCCGGCGTGGCCGCCGCGGTGCTGATATTGCTCGCCATGGTCGCCGTCCCCATCGTCATACCCGAATTCGCCATCTTCGGGATGTTGGGTGGAGTCGTC
>MNEX01000284.1 GCA_001917905.1 Acidobacteria bacterium 13_1_40CM_65_14 | reverse complement strand
CTTGCCGTTGCCAACGTTCGCCCCCAGGGCCGTCACGCTCGGCGATGGTCGCGTGTTCGTGATTGGCGGGTTTACAAGCGACGGATACACAAACTCGACCGCGTTCTACGATCCGGCGACCGCCGCCTGGACCTCCGGTCCCCCAATGTCATTCGTGCGCGTCCTGCCTGACGCAACGACGCTTGCCGACGGACGAGTCCTCGTCACCGGCGGATTCACAAACGACGACCAGCAAACCTCAGTCGCATCCGCCGAATTGTTCGATCCACGCACCAATTCGTGGAGCTCGGCTCGCGAAGCGTCGATCGGCCACACCCTCGGCATCGCGAAGCGTTTGCAGGATGGACGCGTGCTGGTCGCCGGCGGCGCCGACGCCAATGCCAACCCCACACTGCTGGCCCGCGCGGATATCTACGACCCGATCACCAACAGTTGGCATCCAGCCAACCCGATGTCGATCGCGCGAGTGTATTTCGCTGGAGGCCTGTTAGTTGACGGCTCGGTCATCGTTGCAGGCGGTCTGGGCCCCGATTTCGAAATACTGCAAACCGCCGAGCTGTACGATTCGCAACGTGACATCTGGATAGCTCAGTCGTTGAGCGCGCCACGTGCGGCGATAGCAGGCGCGGTCGTTGGCGACCGTTTCGTCGTGGCTGGCGGGCTCGCCAAACGCGAGCCGTTCGAGATGTTGAGCGCCGACCCGCCGGCGATCGAGGGCGTTCCAGGTTCGCCGGCTGCGGTGACGTTGTCCGCCGCCGGTTCGGGCGATCCGGAAAACGATCCGCTCACGTTTACCTGGACCGAGGGCACGAACACGCTGGCCAGGACCGTCGATCCGACACGCACGTCAACGGTGGGCCTTGCGGTCGGCGTCCACAACATCACGCTGACGGTCGACGACGGTTTCGGTGGCGTGTCGACCGCGACGGTTGCCGTGGACGTGCAAGACGCGACGGCTCCGCTCCACGCGCTGATAGCCGGGCTGGCGGCGGAGAACGCATCACTGACGGCTCAGAATCAGCAGCTCCAGCAGGAGCTCGCTGCCTCGCAGCAGACTATCGCCGATGCCGTGAGCACAATCCAGGCGAACCTGAGAGCGTCGTTCGACGATCCGTCGTTCACGATTCCCGGCGGCACTCCACAAACCCAGCTTCAGGCGCTGGTTCAGGCGGTCGTGCAGCTGTCAAAGGCATGCCGTCAGCACTTGTACAAGAATCTTGGCGGCCAAAAGAATCTGGACGACGACGACCGGTAGCGCTGAAGCTCGTATACCATCGCCTCGATGGAGACAGCATGTCCGGCTGCCCATAGCGCTCGCGCACACATCAGCGACCAACGGATGACGGCCGTGCCCGAGGCTGACGACATGAGACGAGCGCGAGTGTGGTCGAGGCCCGCCGTCTTTGTCGCTGTTCTTGCGCTGTACGGCGTTACCTGGGGCTTTCGGACTCTTCCCGCCTCTGTTCGCGTGCAGCCGCCGGCTGCGACGTATCACTGGTACAAAGGCAATACGCATACACACACGCTCAACAGCGACGGTGATTCGACGCCTGACGATGTCGTGCGCTGGTACCGCGAGCACGGGTATCGATTTCTGGTGTTGAGCGATCACAACTTCGTGACGAGCGTCGACGGGCTCAACGCCTTGCACGGCGCCGACGAACAATTCCTGGTGATCAAGGGCGAAGAAGTCTCCGACAGGCTCGAGGACAAACCCGTCCACATCAACGGCCTCGACGTGTCCGGAAAAGTCGATCCGCAGCGCGGCCGCACGATCGTTGACGTCACTCAGCGAAACATCGACGCCATTCGCAAGGCGGGCGGTGTGCCGCACGTGAACCACCCGAACTACGAATGGGCGATCTCGGGCGACGATCTTCAGCGACTCGAGCGCGTCAAGCTCTTCGAGGTCTACAACGGCCATCACAAGGTGAACAACCTTGGCGGCGGCGGCGTCCCGGGCATGGAGGAAGTCTGGGATCGTCTCCTCTCGAACGGCAGGGTCATGTACGGCGTCGCAGACGATGACGCGCACGTGTTCAAGCAGCCTGGCAATCCCGACGTCCCCGGCCCGGGTCGCGCCTGGGTCGTCGTGCGCGCGGAGCGCCTGGCGCCGAGGTCGATCGTCGACGCCCTCGAGCGCGGCGACTTCTACGCATCAACCGGCGTGGAACTGACCGACTATCAGGTGACGGACAAGACCATCACGATCGCGATCAAGGAACAGCCCTCCAGCAAGTATCGCGTGCAGTTCATCGGCGCGAAGGGCCGCCTGTTGAAAGAAGCCACGTCGAGCCCTGCGACCTACGCGTTCACCGGTGACGAGAAGTACGTCCGCGCCAAAATCCTCGAATCGAACGGCCGCGTCGCCTGGACGCAGCCCGTGATCCGGTGAAGCGGAGACGCGATACGGCCCTGCGCATCGCCGCTCCCGCGGGAAGGTCAAAGGCCGTAAAGACGCGCGATGCATTTTCAGGGGATGATTTCAAGGCCGTAGTGTCGGTGCCCGCGGCGGACGCGATACGCCTCGAAAATAACAGAGCGCCGCTCAGACCTGGAGTTGTCGTGCCTCGTTCAGCAGGCGTTCGATCTGCGTCAGATGGTTGAGATCGTGGCCGGCACACATGCGGACAATGTGGGCGATCGATTCCTGTCCCCGCTCGTCGTGCTGCCCTACGTGCGCGAGGCGCGCCGGGTCTGCCGTGCGGAGCAGACGCAGCGTGGCCCTGCGAAGCGCCTCGAACACCGCGACCGATTCGGCGGCGTCGACTTGTTCATAGCGAAAGGCCGACGCCCACACGTTTTGATCGTAGGCCTGCAGCGTGACGCGATCCCGAGCGAGCACCGAACGAATCCGCCATGCGCCGACGATCTCTGCATCGGCCAGGTGCGCCGCGATCTGGCCGATCGACCAACGCGCCGGCGATGTCGTCCAGGAGAGCTCGGCGGGCGTGGCGCTGCCGACGAGCGATCGCAGCCGATCCGGCGATTCGGCGAGGACCGTCCATGGATCTCGATCGCCAACCATCCCCGTGATGCGTGCGATGTACTGTTGCGCCGTTTCAGCCATGGCGCAGATATTACTCTTTTCAAGCCGGTCTGATGTCTGGGGGGTGCCTCAAATAATCTGCGATCAGGCGATCGGCGGCGCGATTCAACAATTCCGTTTCAGCGCGGGGCCAGCAATCCGGCAACTGCGCGAAGTCACCGAGATGAAGGGAGGCCACGTGATGAGCGTTGATGTCATGACCGCTCCCGAGCAGCCGTTGGTCCGGAGTCGCAGGAACGGTGGCGTCGCCGTAATCACCCTCAATCGCCCGGAGCGGTTCAATCCGCTCTCTTCGGCGATGATTGCGGCCATCCAAGCGGAACTGGACGCGATCGCTCGAGATGCATCGGTGCGCGTGGTGACGCTGACGGCCGAAGGTCGAGGCTTCTGCGCGGGCCACGATTTGAAGGAGATGAGGGACCATGCCGGCGACGAGACGTGGCAGCGCGGATTGTTCGCCGAGTGCAGCCGCATGATGGTGACGCTCACGACGTTGCCGCAGCCGGTCATCGCCCGCGTGCACGGCATCGCGACGGCTGCCGGCTGCCAGCTCGTGTCGATGTGCGACCTCGCGGTCGCGGCCGACACCGCGACGTTCGCCATGCCCGGCATCAACATCGGCGTGTTCTGCTCGACGCCCGCGGTCGGTGTCGCGCGCAACGTCGGTCGCAAGCGCGCGATGGAGATGCTGCTGACCGGCGAGCCGATTGACGCACGGACCGCCCTCGACTGGGGACTCGTCAACCGCGTCGTTCCCGCCGACGATCTCGACGCCGCCGTGCGAACGTTCACCGACATCATCGTGGCGCGAAGCGCCGCTGTGATTCGTCTGGGCAAAGAGGCGTTCTATCGACAGATCGATCGAGCGCTCGCCGCGGCCTACGACGTCGCGAGCGAGACGATGACGTCCACGCTGCTCCTGGAGGATGCCGCCGAAGGCATGAATGCGTTTCTACAAAAACGCGCGGCCCGATGGCAGGGCTGCTAGCCCACGGGCTCACCAGAAAATCGTCTTCTTCGACGGCTTCACGCTGGGACTGTCGTCCGCCGCCAGATCGCCAAACACATACTGCATTCCGGCGAGAACGTGCTCGAGCATCGCCGGGTTGTTGTAATAGATCGTCTCGCTGTGACCCAGCGCTTCGTAGAACACACGCCCGTTTCCTTCGCGTCGAATCCAGCTGAGGCCGAAATCGTGATCGGTGCGAGGACTGGCTTCGAGTCCCTTCTGGCAATCCGTCATCAGCGAATAGTCGATGCTGGTGAGCACATGCAGGTTCTCACGCGACCATGAGTCCTGGTTGAACGTGTAGACCTCGTCGATGGTGTTGAACGAGCGGCCTTTGAATGCCGCGTTGATCGGACTCTTCGGGTCGTCGATTTTGACGGTGATCGGCGTCGGATACACCCAGTGGAACTTGAAGTAGCCGCCGATCATCTTGTTGAAATCGGGCCAAAGGGGAGCACCGCCGCCGTTGCCGGGCGGCGCGCTGCACGGCGGAACAGGTGCGCGTCCGGCGGCCCCCGCGGCTCCGCGACCGGCTCCTCCGCCGTGATACGAGTCGGCCGCCGCGTGAATGCCGGCCAGGCCTTTGCCGCCGCGCACGAACGCGAGCAGCGCCGCCCGGCGTGCGTCGGTGACGCCTTGATTGCCGGGATCGTCGAGGAATGTCCCGGTGGTGCTCGACAGAAACACTGCGTCGTACTGTTTGAGGGTCTCGGCGGACATCACAGCGGGATCGTACGAAATGTTGGTCGTCCACGCTCCTGTCTTGCTGCCCATTTCGTCGATCATTCTCGCCGCCAGCGGGATCGACGAATGCTGATACCCCATCGCGCGGCCATAGACGAGCACTCTGCGCGGCTGCCTCGGCACGGCCGGTGATTTGGCCGGCAGCACCTCCCTCATCTTCGCGACATCGTCTGCACAGGGCACCTGCGGCTGATCGCTGCGTCCTCCGCAGGCTTCCCGTTGCTGCGCGCTGACGGCAAGTGAGGCGGCCGCTATGCAGCCAACCGCGCCGGCAGCCAGGAATTGAGCGAATGGGTTTCTGCTCATCGTGAATTCTCCTCGAACTTTCGTGTGCTCTCGCTTCTTGGTTTGTAGCGCTGCGTTGCCATGCCACGGTCAGTGCCAGTCGATGCGGAAACTCTCGAGGAGCGCGCCAGCCTCTTTCAAATCGGCCGTGTCGCGCCCGGCTCCTCGATCGTAATCACTTTGTTGGTGCCTCGGGTTCCCCAGTCCGGCGGCCTGCCATCGCCGACGCGGATGGTGATGACCGGAAAAGGCGGAGCCTTCTCCGGCCACGGCGTGCGGCAGTCGCTCACGATGACCAGCAGGTCGATCGGATCGCTCGTGCGTTCGATGAACGCGCGAATCCCGACACCGATGTCCGTGCCGCCGCCGCCATATAACTCGACCTGCGTCGCCGAGAAAACCTTCTTCACGGTGTGCACGGCCGCATCGCAGCACGCGACGACCACTTCCGCGCCGTACCCGAGCTGACGCGTGAGGCCGCCCAGTTCGGTGACGGCTCTCGCCAACTGCGAATCGTCCATCGAACTGGATGTGTCGATCAGAAAGCCCGGCCGCGGCCGCGGCTGGTAGAAGCTGGCCATGATGAACTCGCCGTAGCAGGCCTGCCGCCGATGCGGCCGCCGGTACGTGCGGTCATACCGGCCGAGCGTGCTGTCGCGCAATGCTCTGCGCACAGCGTAACGGATGGTCGCCATGTAGTCGACCTTCGGCGCAAGCGTCGCGCGGGCCCAGCGACGCCAGGCAAGCGAGACGTCGCCAGAGTAGGGCGACATCTCGTCGATGCGCCGTGCGACGTCTCGTCGCACGAGTTCGGCCTTGAGCCTGTCGACACCCGGTACTCCTGTGTCGCGTCCATCGTCAGCTGGCAGCTCCCAGAATCGCCGCTCGCCGTGTGCGCCCGACCCGCAGTCCTGCGACGTCTGCTGCCCTCGTCGGATCGACTCGTGCCCGGCCGCTCGCGGCGTCGGCAACTGGTTGTAGTAAACCTCCGCGCTCTTCCCACTCTGGAGTCCATACGTGCCGGGCAACGGCGGATCGCCTGGCAGCGGCAGTCCCTCGTCGTGGAGATCGTCGTTGATTTCACAGTCGCCGGCCGTATTCCAGCGTCGGTGGTCCTTGATGCCCGCGGCCTTCTTGCGCGCTTCGTGATCGCGCAGCAGATGACTCACCTCGTGAATGAGCAGAGTTGCGTTCTCCTCGACGGTGTGCGTGGCCAGCCAGGCGTCGTTGTAGCACACCGCATATGCGCGATCGACGCGCTCGGGCAGCACGAACCCGCGGGGATCCTTCAGGATGTCCTCGGGATCCGGGAGGTTCAAGGTCTCTCGATACTCGAGGAACGGCAATGCCTGGTCGCCCACGAGGCCGACGAGCGCCGCACCTTGCAACAGGCGATGGTCCGGAGCCACGGCTTCGATTGCCGCCAGGAGTCGCGATGCCAGATACCAGGTGCGGCCCGATGGCCATGGACCGCTGCGTCGAGCCGGATCGTCGGGCGGCGCCATCCAGGCGTCGCGCCCTGCGGCCTTGACATACGCGGCAATCATCGCCCGCTGCCGGTAATGGTGTGTGTGCAGATAGTCAGGCGGCAGGACCGGCAAGTCGGTGGGCGCCGGAAAGTCGCTCACCATCATCTCGCACCACGTTTCATGGTCCATCGGGAACTCGCCGTGCCACAACCGATTTGCCATCGGCGGCTGGATCTCCTGTCCGCCGGCGGCCCACTCGACGGCGTTGCTGGCGCAGAGATAGACGACGCCGCCCTTCCCCGGTTCGTAGTTCGGCAGCGTGAGCTCACCGCAGACGTTCTCGGTGAGCAGACGCAGCATCGCCGCTTGCGTCGTGGGTGGCACGGTGGTGAGTTCATCGAGAAACATGATCACCATGTAGCCATCCTCGGCGAGATGTCGCGCGTCGCGGGCCCATGCCATCGGCAGCAGACGCACGCCGTCCGGCGTCGAGACCGGAAAGCCGCCGAAGTCCTGCGGCTCTCGAATCGACCCGACAAGGATGAAGACTTTGCATTTGAGCCCCGCGCGTGCGAATCCGGCCTCGAGACTCTTGGTGAACTCGGTCTTGCCGACGCCGGGAAACCCCGTCATGTGCATCGGGATGCGCGCCTGCAAGCCGATCGCGATCAACTGAACGAAGTGCTTGAATTCCACGAGTCCGTCAGCTCCGCACAGTTAGACACCACGGATCCGGCTGTGTTCAGTCGGCTCCGAACGGACCCGCTTGGCGCGAGAGTTCTCGACGCGCGTCACGGAGGATCGCGCGCACCTTGTTCGACTCGCGCACGAGTTCAACCTTCACAAAAGGCTTGAGCTCCGGACGGGTCGACGCGATGGTCGTCGCGGCTTCGAGTCGCGGCACGGCGCCAAACTTCAGGGCCGGATCGTGATCGAATCGCTCGCCGCGCGCATAGTTGAGCGGCACGAGGAGTCGCGCCATCCGTCGAAGCATGCCATTCAGCCGCCGCCGCTCGTGGGCGTTGTCGCGCGCCTTCGCGACCTGCAGCTCCGCCTGCGTCCGCCACGCGCGGAGGTCGTCGCCGAGCCGTGACAGCAAGTCGAGAATCGGCCCGAAGTCGACTTCCCCGCCGGCGGCCTGTTGGTACTGAGCAACCGTTGCGCGAATTTCTTCGAGCGTGGCGGTGTAGTCGAACGGATGCAGCGGCGCGTTCAGGATGCGAACGATGGTGGTCAGATACACTGCGAGGTCGCGGCGCAGGATGTCGAGGTCCGCGACCGGCATCAGATCGTCGGGCGTGTGCCACGCCGTGTTGCCGCCGCAGCCCCCGACCGCGTAGTAGCCGCGGCGCTTGCGCTCGTCGATCGGAATGTTCGAGAGGAGCATGTACAGACCGGTCGGGCCGATCTGATTGAACGAGTAATCGCCGGCGCGCAGCGGGCGGACCCGCTCGGACGGCAGGCCAAGCGCATCGCGAATCGAGCTCCGGCACAGCGCGTCCGCCTCCGCCATCCACATCACTTCCTCGTAGGCGGTGGCGTTGGCACACCCCGGCGAATCGATATCGAGCTGGGCGATGCAGTATTCATCGAGCGCGTCGGCAAACGTGTCGGCGTACCACGTCGACCCGGCATAGCGGCCCGTCGAGTGTCCGGGCCACCATGCAATTCGTACGCTGCGCTTCAAGCTGTCGCGCAGTTTCCACAGCACGCGCGCCAACTCCAGCAGCGCCGCATCCCCGGTCGCGTTGTCGCCGATGCCCTCGTACCACGAATCGTAGTGACCGTGCACCAGGAGGAACTCGTCGGGATCCTCCTGCCCGCGAATCTCGGCGACCGGAAGCAGGCAGCGCATCCAGCCCTCGCGAAGCCACGTCTGCACCGTGGCGCGAACCGTTCCACGCTGCACCTCCGCGATCAACGATTCGCCGTCCGGATGATTGACGCAGACCACGGGCGTCGTCGGCTTGCGCGCGAGCGACTCGATCGTTGGCGCGCCCCAGATCGGCGTGCAGATGCCTTCATGAATGCGCTCGCCAGGATGGATGTAGATCTGCGCGAGCGCACCACGACGTTCGAACGCCTGCACGGTGCCGGGCATCGAAAACCCTTCGGTGAGAACGATCCGGCCCGTGACCGGATCCGAAGCCTGCGTGCCGCCGCGAGCCGCCTCCGGTGTGTCGAAGAGAGACGCGGTGCCCGATGCGTACCGCGAGGGCACGTAACACACCTCGCCTTCGACGGCGTCGTCTCCTGTCGATCGCGCCATCGCCGGCGGCCGTGCACGCATTGACTTCGCCCCGGCAGACCCGAT
>MNEX01000049.1 GCA_001917905.1 Acidobacteria bacterium 13_1_40CM_65_14 | reverse complement strand
GGCTGCCGCACCGCGACCGCCGCCGCGGGCACCGGGCCCGGCGTTGTTCGGTGCGGGCGACGGATCGCCACCAAATCGTCCCGGGCCGCCTGCCCGTCCTTCGAGCGGCACGCCTTGCCCGGGCTCGCCGAGCACGCTGCGATAGCCCACCGCGCCACGTCCGCCGCCGAACCCTGGAAAGCTCGAGACCGTTCCGTCGAGCCTCACGATGCGCGTCGCGCCAGCGCTGATACCGCCTGGACAGCGCGCCGTCGGTGCGGGCAGCGCGACGTCGAACCGCCGCTGCCAGACGACGTAACCGATGTCATTGTCGATCCCGTACACAGTGTTCGAGCTGCCAGTCACGAGCGACATCGGCACGAACAGCGTCACGCCGCTCGCCGTCACGCCCTGTCCGAGACCGTGCACGCCGCGCGGCTGATTATCGAGCTTCACTTGCCACTGCAGCTCGAAACCGGGCTTCGACAACGCCTGCACCGAGACCGTGTCATCGGTGCGCACCCACGACGTGCGCTGCGCATCCCCGAGCGCCGTCAGCCACTGCGAGCCGCCGCGGCCAACCTGGGCGAACGCGAGGCTTCCGGCCAGCATGGACGTCATACCGACGATCATCAAAGGCTGCGCGCGCATCACGTTTCTCCACCCTACCGTGGGATGCCGAAGCAATAGAGGACGCCATCGAAGGTCGCGATGTAAACGCGTCCGTTTGCGACGGTCAGTCCGCTGAAGTGGTTCCATGACTCGATCGCGCCGCCGCTCGCCCACAGCTCCTTCCCGGTCTGCGCGTCGAGCGCATACAGAGCGGCGCGACGCGAGGTCGGGATCCGGCGCACCGGACCCGAGCTCAGTCCACCGCCGTAAACGGGGCCTCTCGGTTCGTCCCACGCCACGTCAGGCACGGTCTGCGACCCATCCTCGCCTGCCGCGTAGGCGAAGACGACGCCGTTCGCAATCACCGCCTCCTCGGCGAGATCCATGTCGCGCGACAACCAGGCCGGCGCCAGCTGCCAGCCTCCATCAAGCGGCTGTAGCTTGAATGCGGCAACGCCTCCGCCCGTCGGCCGCGCATGCTCGATCGGCGCTTTGAACTGTTTGCTGACCGGGCCCCAGAACGGTGCGAGCACCCACTGCGTGCCGTTCTCGTCCGGCCACGCGCCGAGCGCGCCCCAGATGCCTTTGGCGTCGAACGCCTGCGCGTCGTTGCAGATGAGCGGCGTCGTGTGCAGCGTGGTTCGATGATCCTCTCCGCCGAGCGCGTCGCGATCGAGCAGCCACAGCCGGCACTCCTTGCTCGTGCCCACCAGGAACTTACGCCCCTGCGCGTCGAACGCGACCGGCGTGGTGTTCACGTCGAGATCGCGACGCCAGAGCCAGTTCGCGTTGGGCGCCCCGAAAAAGTCGACGAGTTGCAGCTGCTTCTTGGCGTCAAGCTTCACCGCGACGATCCCGTTGCCGAGCCGTCGGGTCAGCGGATCGAACTGCGCGTCGCCCGTCCCGAGAAAGACCCTGCCTTCTGGATCGATGGCGGCGCCGCGACGGCCCCAGAGACCGCCGCCGGCCGGGATGAACGCGCTCGCGCGCCGAGTGGCGAGGTCGAATGAGTAGAACGCATTCGTGAGACCGCCACAGCCCTGCGCCGTCGCGGTGTAGATCACTCCGTCGTGCAGGTTGAGCGCATACGGTTTGCCGCCGCCCGGAATGAACTTCTCGGGTGCGGCGACGTCCACGCCGTCCGAGAGATTTACCTGTCGGAGCCGTCCGTCCCACGACACCGCGTACACCGTGTACTTCCCGGGCGATGTCTGCGCCATGGTCGGCACCGCCGTCTGGCCGCCGGGACAGAGCGTGTCGTTCGTGCCCCCTGGTTGCGCCAGGGCGCTGTCGAAACGCCGGTGCCAAATCTGTTTCCCCGTCGCCACGTCGATGCCGAACAAATCGTCGGAGACGCCTGTGACGACGGCGATCTCGCGCGGGCCTTGCGGCGTCGTGACGCGCTCGGCCACCAGCGGCGCGAAGAGGTTGTGCATCGCACGTGGTGTGCTCTCGAGCTTCACCTTCCACAGCAGCGTCGTCCGGCCCACGTTCGCGGTCGTGAAGATCTTCTCGTCGCGGACCCATCCTGTCCGCGCGTTGTCGACGCCCTCGGTCAGAAAGTCGGATGCGATGGTCGTCACGCCCGCTGCCAGGGCGAGCATCGCCACGCCTCCACAACACCAGCGCGCTCGCCGCTTCGTGTGCATCACGAAGCGGATCTTAGGCACTGAACTGCATCGCGGGCAAGGCGGAGGCGCAGTGGCGCCGGCGTCTCGTAGCGCGAACCGTGCAGCGCGGCCGTCGTGCACGGAATTGCCGGGCGGAATTGTTTGTGCCGCCTCAATCGCGGTGAGCGATCGATCCCACGGGAATGGACCGGCGTTTCGCCGTGAAAAACAACCGCGCAGCGAGCGCTGGCGACTCGTATGATCGGTGCGTTGGGTCGGGGCCATCGTGCGAGGGGAGGATTGCATCAATGTGCTCGTGGACGTTTCGAATGTCTGGCGCGCTGGGTTTGATCCTGGCCGCTGCTGTCGCGCTCGCTGCAGGGCAGGAGAGTCAGGTGTCCCGCCCGTCAGGGGAAGGGCTGCCGGATGGACCGGGCAAGGACGTCACGGTGAGAGCCTGCGGCACGTGCCATGAGGGGCGACGCGCCGCCTCGGTCCGGCTCACGCGTGACGGGTGGGCCGCGGTGATTGAAGACATGCAGCAGCGCGGTGCCAAGGTGTCGGAGCAGGAGTTCCCAGTCATCCTCGATTACCTGACTACGCACTTCCTGGGTGAGGCGCTGCAGCCGCTCAACCTGAACACCGCGTCTCAGATCGATCTCGAGGCTGCCGGCGGCCTGCTGCGCCGCGAAGCGGCTGCCGTGATCCGCTACCGCGAGCAGCACGGCCGGTTCAAGACCCTCGACGATTTGAAGAATGTACCGGGCCTCGACTTCAAGAAGATCGAGAATCGGCGCGATTCGCTTGTCGTGATGTGACGTCGCTGTCCTTTGGCGCCTCGAGCTCAGGGAGAATCGACCGGGTCTTCGAGCTGAAACTCACCGCGAGGGCACGCAGGACGAAAAACGCGGCGATCGTGCCGCCAGCGGCGCGCGTGGCGTTGGCTCCGTAGTGACCGGTCGCGACGAGGAACAGTCCACACGCCAGCACCAGCATCGGCGCGACGAACTGACCGAGTCGCAGCAGGGCCGGCACGTCGCGCACGACGACATCGCGGAGCAACCCGCCGGCCAGTCCGTTCACCACTCCCACGAACATGACGCCGAAGGTCGGAATCCCTCGATCCTCCGCCAACTGCAAATCACGGAAAAAGCAGGGGTTCCGAGTCTACGGAAGAACCCGAGGCTGCTCAGCGATTCGGTCGAGTGGATTGACACTGTAATCAAAGGAGGGACAGTCTATCGGCCTGAGGAGCTGCTCCGCACCGAGCCGGCGACGCACTGAACGGCGGATTTTCAGATCAATGTGCGCGCGCATCGCGAATCAGCGCGGGAGAATGCGCACTACGACCTTACTCGATGCCGGCGGTGCTGTTCCGCACCGCCTAGTAGTCCTGTTTTACCGTCCACCGGGTCTCGCCGACGACGATGGCACCGGTGCGCTCGACGCTTGTCGGGTTCCGCAGCACGCCGAAGTTGAGTTCGCCTGAAAGATAGCTGCTCACGCCCGCAAGGAACATCCAGTCCACCTCACTGTAGTCGCGCGAGTGGCAGCCGGGCACGCCGAAGCGCACCAGAAGGCGTCCGATCCCTCCCTGTGCGGGAAAGACGCGCGGTGTTTTCGCGTCCGGCTCGACGGTCGTCTGACAGTTGACCATCTGAGTTATCCAGATGTTCTGCCCTTCCGTTTCCCTGCAACGGATCTCGATCGCACCGCTGCGAATGTCGAGCGCACCGATCGGATTCGGCTGCACCTGGAACTGCAGCGTCGCGGATCCGCTCGTGCTCGCGTTGGAGACCACGTTGACCCACGGCACATTCGGCTTCGCGGTCCAGTTGTGGGCCCCCTGGGTTTCAACGGCCACGCTGGCCGTCGCGCCTGCCGCAGGTACGCGATCGAATAGGACGGGCCCGACGGAGGTCAGGCACGAGCCGTACGCCCACTTCAAGGTGATGTCCTCGAGGTGTGTGTCGGCCGTCGCGTGAACCGCCCGATCGACGCTGTCGTAGCTCGCCTTGCTCGCGCGGATCGTGAAATCGCCTGGCAGCACTGGCGGCAGCGAGAAGCCGCCGAGGGGTCCGCCCGACGTGGTCTGCACGCCCGCATTCGGACCGGAGGTCACGGTGATCGTGACCCCGTTCAACGGTCCGACTCCGGCCTCCACGGTCCTGCCGCTAACGATCACACCGGGGCGAAGCGTGAAGTCCTTCACCGCCCCTTCGGCGATCTCGATCATTTCGGAGATTCTCAGATACCCCGGTTTGGAGACGTACACGGGTTGCCTTCCTGCGAACAGGCCTGACACGAGGTAGTGACCCTGCAGATCCGTTGTCGCCTCGCCGAACCCCGGCCGTCGCGGATCGTAGCCGACGTACACTTCCGCGCCCTGCAGCGGCGCACCAGCCTCGTCGCGCACGGCTCCGGAAAGCGTGTATGGGCCGTGCTGCGGGACCGGCGTTGGCGAAGTGGTATTCGTGGGGGTCTCAGAACCGCACCCGACGAGAGCAAGAAGCAGAGCGCAAGCGAAGAACCTGCGGCTCATAGTTCCTTACCTCCGCGCGCGAACCTCGTTCTCCAGATTTTCCAACCGCTCGAGCAGGTCCGCAACTTACTTTTTGAGCTTCGGCAGCGCCGAAATACCGCCGAGGCTTCAGCCATTCCCGGTTGTAGATGGTCGGATACCGAGTCAGGACCGACTCGTACTGGAGCATCAGCGGCACTGACGCCAGCACTGCATAGCGCCGGTCGAGGGCCGCAGTCAGGAGCACTCTGGACGCACCACGGTCGCTGCGGACGGCCGCAACCAGGACATCAGGCTCGAGCACCGTCCGGCCGAGCACATCCATATCATATCGTATGCAATATCACTGCAGATCAGAGAACACCCGGTCCTACCAGCCTGCGTTTCACGAGTGCGTATCTGCACTACGGATTCCTGCTTCCGTCCTCCGAGCGATTGCATCGAAGGATGACGAAGGCGCTACGAGGTGCGGCAATGTTTGGGCGACTATCAACCGGAGTCCTTCGCGCAGATCGACGAGCACTTGCTGCGGAGTCCCATCGAGGGAGCCGAGCTGGTGTTCTGCCCGGCCAGTAACCTCTTTGAACGCACGTTCACGATGAGATCGGCGACAGTGCTATCGAAGTAGCGCTGAAGAAGTACCGACAGCGGCGAGCGCGGCTCGCGGCTGACTGCCGGTGTGTTAGACCACGATAACGCCGCAGGGATGAAGATTCAGTGTGGTTGTCGACGACGGTTAAAGGAGGTCGTCTCGTCACATCGTTGGAGCGCCATTCGCGCTAGAATCCGCTCGGTTGCTCTCTGACTCTGCCACTGCCAGGCAATACAACAGGTCGCGGAGGCCACGATGAAACGGACGTTTACGTTGAATCTGTCCACGTGTCTCGTCGCTGTGGTGATTGTCGGTGCCGGCCCTCACACGGTCCATGCACAGGGCCAGCCGCCGCCGGATCATCCGGCAATCACAGTCCGGGGCCAGACCTATACGCCGCGATCGATTCTGGCGCGCAACATGGGCACGCCAGAAGACCAGAGCACCGCTTTTCCTCCTCACAAGATCATTGGCAACATCTATTACGTCGGCACGAGGACCCTGACGTCCTTTCTCGTCACGACGCCACAGGGTGCCATCCTCATCAACAGCACGTACGAGCGGAACGTGCCGGTGATTCAGAAGTCGGTCGAGCAACTTGGCTTCAAGTTCTCCGACATCAAGATCGTGCTTGGCAACCACGCTCACGGCGATCATCAGGAAGGCGATGCGCTGGTCAAGCAACTGACCGGCGCCCAAGTGATGGCGATGGCCGAGGACGTCCCCGCGCTCCAGGCGATGAAGCCGGGTGGCAAAGCGCATCCGATTGACAGAATTCTCCACGACGGCGATCACGTGACGCTCGGCGGCACCACGCTCGTCGCTCATCTCACGCCGGGCCACACCCGCGGTGGAACGACGTGGACGATGAAGGCAGAGGACGCTGGAAAAACGTACGACGTGATGTTCGGCTGCAGCCTGCGTGCGCCCGAGAAGCTCACGCCTCAGCATGTCGACGAGTTCAACCGCTCGTTTGCGCTCGTGCGCGCGTTGCCGTGCGACGTGCAACTCGGCGATCACGGGGCTCAGTACAACATGCAGGCGAAATACGCCAAGCTCCGGAGCGGCGGTCCGAACCCTTTCATCGATCCTGACAGCTGCAAGCTCGAGGCGGAGATCTCAGAGACGATGTTCCGCGCGATCCTCGCCGAGCAGGGCGGACGGCAGCCATGAATCCCAAGCGGTCCCTCGGCACCATCGCCATTGGCTGATAGACCCGATGACCGTCCGATGACGGGAGCAGCTGACCGCGCATCACACACGGTCGATCAAGCACCGCGGCCGGCGCCGTTCGCGCAATGTGAGTCACGATCAACGCCGTTTGGTTTACCAACGCGACTGCCGCGACACGCAACCGAAACGGGTCGTTGCGCGTGCGCCGATTTGCGGATCAGGACAGTTGAGCGTATCTGCCGCCTCGGAGCGCGGGAATCCAGGCGACGCGAGGGGAGTTGCTCGGGCGGGCACTGCAGCTGATCACAGCGGTTTCACCAACCGCGGCTCCCGCAAGTGAACGCCGCGAAAATCCGATTCGCGCACCGAGCCATCGCGTCGATACCCGGCTGCCTCATACACGGCTAGCGCTCTTTCGTTTTCTGCGTGCGTGTACAGAAACGCCTCGCGGCAGCCTGCGTCTCGCAACGCCCCATGCGCGGCGTCGAGTAGTGCGCGGCCTACACCGCGGCCGGCGTGCGTTGGGTGAACGAACAACAAGAACATCTCGCCTTCTCGCGGATGGACGGCGGTGAAACCGACGACATCGCCCGGTTCATCGATGGCGACAAGCAATACGTTCGGCGGCGCCTGTTCGGCCACGAGCTTGTCCCACTCGTCAGGAGGAAACATCGGTTCCCGAGCGAGGTCTCCGAGGTACGTCCACCCCTCGCAAACGGCAGCATCGAACACGGCACCGATCTTCTGGGCATCGCTTGCGACGGCTCGTCGAATGGAGATACTGCTGCGCGGTCACCGTCGTCTGCATCGCGCGGCGCTTGTCCTGCTCGATCTTGAAGTCGTCGTCTTTCATGTACACGATGTTGATCCACGCGTGCGCCATTTCGTCCACCGTGCGATCGCCCCAGCCCACCCATTGATTCGGGTCGGGATTGCTCTTCTTGGCGCTCGTGTTGTCGTGCCACGCCGTCACCTTGAGGATCGTCCCCTTGGGCAGCAGCGGCGCAGCGTCGTCCGCGTAGACGTAAGTGGTCATCCAGTTGAAGTTGAAGTCGCTGACCAGGCTGATCACCTGTTTCTGGCCGCTCGGCAGGATCGCTTCCAGCATCATCGCCTTGCCGCGCAGATGCATATGGGCCTGGAAGCTTTCGATCCGGGCTGCCTCGCGGAGGGTCGTGAAGCCCTCTTCCACGGCGACGCTGTTCGGACGGATGTCCAGCGTGCCGAGCGCGGCCGGGACGAGTGACAGCGTCGTGCGGTACTTCGGCTCCTGCCCCTTCGGGTAGAAGTAGATGCCCATTTCCACTTTGTTGGTGATCTCCTCACCGGCCTGGGAGTAGTGAATATCCCAGCGGAACTTGGAACCGGGCAGGAGGAGCTTGCCGGTGTCCGGACGCATCATTTCGCCTTGCTTGCCGACGGCCCATTCCATGAACGGCGTGGGCAGGCCAGGCACCGCCGCGACGCCCGCCTCGGTCTGTTCGAGATACGCAATCGCATGATGCGTGATCTTGCGGCCCTTCATCGTCTCAGGCCGGATCTCGATCGCGCGAACCCATCGCGGCTCGGTAATCCCCGACGGCGTGACGCGCTTGTCCCAGATGTCCTGCGAGACGGCCGGCATCGTGAAGTCGTACGACTTGATGATCAGGTCCGGCTCTTTCTGCCCGAACGCCGCGGCGAAGTTCCAGCCCTGACCGTCAGGCCACTGCTTGGCGGGGGGCATGTCCTTGGGATCGCCTTGCGGCGCACCGGCGTCTATCCAGCGGACGATGGTCTCGACCTGGTCGTCGGTGAGCGATCGGTCGTTCTTGAACTTCTGAATACCGACGGTCCGATCGATCTGCCACGGCGGCATCTGGCGGTCGGTGACTCGCGCCTTGATCGAGCGCGCCCACGGCCGCGCCTCGGCAAAGGTCATGAGCGACATCGGCGCGATCGAGTCGGGCCGGTGACATGCCTCGCACTTCTCCTGGAAGATCGGCGCGATGTCCTTGGTGAACGTCGGCGCCTTCGCGGTGTCGGCGGCTGCAGCCGACCCTGGCACGACGAGCGCGGCGCTCAGCACATACACCCCGACCGCCACGTTCCGCGCCTGTCGAGACTTCAGTTCCATCATGTTCGCGCTCCCGTTCCAATTCTACTGCACGGTCACTTTCACGTAGGTGTTGGTCCAGCAGCACTGAAACCCGAAGCCGCCCTCGCCAGATTCGTCATTGGCCTGGACGCGCAGCAGGTATTCGCCAGGAGCTGAGAAGGTCGCCAAACAGGTGACCATGGCGCCCTGCTTCGGCACAGGAACGCGCGCTTTGTCGAAGGTCACCTTCCCGGGCCCGCGGAACTTGTGGAGCGAAACCGTCGCGACGGAGCCCGGCGGCAGCCCGAACCCCGCCGGCGGCGCCTCCGCCTCTCCCGGAGCCTTTGGATCTTCCACCCAGGCGCTGATCGCGACTGGCTGGTTCACGGTTCCCGTCAAGCTGGCGGAGACGCCCGTCGGCGGACCCGTCACTTTCGCGCCGCCCTGTGAAAAGGCGAGCACCGGCGGCTGGTTGCCCATGCCCAGTTCCTTGAACGGACTGATCGGATAGCCCTTGTTCAACGTGAACGGTACCGACTGTGTCTCGCCGTTCGACACGATCGTCCAGGTGACTGCCTTGGTACCGAAATCCTTCGGCACCTTGACGACGAAGACTCCCCACTGCCGTCCGATCTCAAAATGCGTCGGCTGCCCTTGATCGGGGCCGCCTGGTTCGACGCGGTTGTTCGGCCCTACAGGGACGTCGAGCGCTTCCTTGGTATTCCGGTTGTAGTAGCCGATGAGCATGCTGAAGGTGCCGTCGGGATTCGCGTACCAGCCTTCGTAGGCGGGCGTGATGCTGGCGCCGCGCTCGCGCGGCGGATCGAGCGGCAGGTTGGTCTGAGGGCGCTGCGCGCCGGCGGCGACGGCCCAACTCGCCACGATGCCGAGGCTCGCGCCCGTCATCCAGCGACGATGTCTCGTGAACACGGATGTACTCCGTTCTCCGCGATGCGGGGGCACATCTATTCTACATTTGCCCGCGCGACGGAACTCCTCGCCAACGGCGATCTGACCACAAAAGCTGGCCACCGGATTGTCGCTCAAATCCAGCATCGGGTCGATCGTGTCCCAGTCTTCGCTCCAGACCTCGCGTCCGAGCTGCATGAGCGCGCGCGGGTGCTTCGTGTCGGACAGCCAGGGCAGGAACGCGTCGTTGTAGAGAAAACGCAGGGGCCGCGCCCACCAGAGACAGATCGGAAACCGCGACGTCAAGCACAACCGGATCGCTACGCGGAGGTTTTCCGGCCAGTCATGTGTCGAACCCAACGCACTGGCCGACCAGTCGAACGCGCGCATGCGGCCGGCCATTTCGCTATCGCCCGGGAACAGCCGCTCGAGGTGAGAGAAGGAAATTCGTCATAGGTGAGTGATCTCCCGCGGGATGAACTGCTCGCGGCACTCCCTACCGACCGAGCCACCGAGCATACACCGGTTCTGCACGTGACGCCACCCGACGATCGCGACGGATGTCACCCGCAGGGCCGGCGAAGGCTCACGCGGCCTTTTCCGACGCCCGATCCGTCACTTGCTGTTGACCGCGCGATGACGCGTTCACCGGAATCTGTCTCACGTTCTCGCGTTGACCGCGGCGAGGGATCCGGATGGAGAGCACCCTGTTGTCGCAAGACGCCTCGATCTTTTCGAGGTCGACGTCTTCGGGCAGCCGGAGCTGGCGATAGAAGCTGACGGCGCGCGTGGATTAGGGGATGATTACTCTTCTTGCGGATCACAGCCGTGTACAGGTGTAGGATGGCGCCGAGTTTGGACGTCAAATCGGCAATTCCGCATAACTCCATCGGCTGATGGTCTTGAAGGCCGTCCCCTAGCATTTTTTAGGAACTCTCGGTGCAGCGGGGTGTTTTTGAACCGACTGCAGGAACTGCAAAGGAGAGATTCCAATGCGTCGAACATTCGATGGGATCTTGGTTCTTAGCTTATTGCTTGCACCGGCATGGCCATCGTTTGGCCAGACCTTTGGGCAAATCACCGGCATAGTGGCAGACACAACCGGAGGCGTACTGATTGGGGCTTCCGTCACTGTCACGAATACGCAAATCGGCTTGACGCGCACGGACCAGGCCAACAGCGCGGGTATTTACGTTTTTCCTAACCTGCTCCCGGGTGCGTACAACGTAAGAGTGGAGATGGAGGGCTTTCGGAGTGGAGCCCGCAACGGAGTTGAGCTGCAGGTACAGCAGACGGTCCGTCTGGATTTCTCGTTGGAAGTTGGCTCTGTCACGGAGACTGTGGAGACAACCGCTCCGCTGCTCAACACCGAAGACGCCACGATTGGCACGGTGATCGAAAACCGGCGCATCCTGGATCTGCCTCTCAATGGCCGGAATTTTCTGCAGATGGTGGCTCTGACCCCCAACGTCTCGGCAAGTTTTGCTAATCCAGGCGCATCCGCCCCTCGTCAGGGCGGCAATCGGTCCGAACAGCAACTCTCCATCAGTGGCGGCCGCCGCGAGTGGAACTATTACACCTTGGATGGCATAAACAATACCGATGTGAACTTCAACTCCTACATATTCCTGCCCTCGATCGACGCCTTACAGGAGTTTAAAGTTGTGACCGGCGTTTATTCGGCGGAATTTGGCCGCGAACTCGGTCAGGTGAGCGTGACGACGAAGAGTGGCACCAACGCGTATCACGGCGCGGTGTGGGAGTTCCTTCGCGATAACAAGCTGGACGCGCTCCCCTACGCCTTCGCGGGTAGCGTACCCACCTCCGCCCCCTTCAAGTGGAACCAGTTTGGTTTCACGCTCGGCGGTCCAGTCCAAATTCCTAAGGTGATCAACGGCAAGGACAAGCTCTTCTTTATGGCGAATTACGAGGGCTTCCGTTTGCGTAATCAAAGGCAGACGCTATATAGCGTGCCGTCCGTCGCGATGCGGAGTGGTAATTTTTCGGAACTGAGCGCGACTATCAGAGATCCTCTCACCAACGCGCCGTTTGCAGGGAACATTATCCCTGCAGCGCGACTGAATCCGGTTTCTCGAGCGTTGCTCAATTATTACCCGCTTCCTAACCAACCTACCTCGAGTCTGGCAAACAACTATCTGGCGGTGAACCAGAACAGGACGGACAAGGACCAATTTACCAGCCGGGTTGATTTCGTGCAAAACGCTAAATCGAGTTGGTACGGCCGCTATAGCTGGACCCATGAATCGGCTTTTACTGGAGGACTTCGGCTCAACGGCTCGATCGTTGCCACCAGAGCTCAACAAGCCGTCATCGATAATGCACGGATCCTGACCCCGACGCTGGTCAATGAATTGCGCGTCGGCTATAACCGGTTTTTCAATCACGCTGGTGGAGAACTGAACAACGTTCTGGATGCAACCACTCAGGTTGGTATTCGCCTTCCAACCCAGGTGCCGCCCGATGCATGGGGACTACCGGAAATCGGTATTGCAGGATTTTCCGGATTTGGCGACGATTCCAATTCGCCCTTCATCAACCGCAACGAAAATTGGCAGTTCATCGACAACGTTTCCTGGACCCGCGGCTCGCACTTTGTTAAGTTTGGCGCTGAGCTCCGCCTCGATCACTACAATCAAGATGGAAATCAATTTGCGCGCGGCTCCGCGGGTTTCAACAACAACATTGCGACCGGGTACGGCTTCGCCGATTTTATGCTCGGCTACCTGGGGACGTGGTCAGACGCGTCTGGTTTGGCTGTCGCGAGACTCCGTGCCTTTAGTCAGGCTTATTACATCAGCGATACGTGGAAAGTCCGGCCCAAGGTGACCATCACTGCCGGCCTGCGCTACGAATTCACGCCACCATGGACCGACGTGGCGGGGAGGCAAATTGTCGCGTATATACCCTTGAATACGCCACAACCTCAGGTTGCTGACCTGAGTCTTCATCCCGTGCTGGTTCGCACAGGCACAGGTGACTTCTATGAAGATGCGGGTATCCGGTTCTCCCCGGACATCCAGGTCGCGCGGGATGGCCGTTTGGGCGACCGGCTGATTCAGGCGGACTACACAAATTTCGCGCCGCGTCTCGGGATCGCCTGGAGCCCTACGCCGAGATGGGTCGTGCGCGCGGGCGCCGGGAGGTTCTACGTCCAGGACATTGGAAATATTGTGTTCGACAAGAGCCGGAACCTTCAGGGACGCCTTACAGTGCAATCAACCACCAGCAATCTCATTTCGACTTGGCAAGATCCGTTCAACTTCGCTGGCGGGAATCCATGCAACACCCCTGCTGGAGTGCTTTGTGTGGTGAGGCCTCTGGTGCTGACGGATAATATCGACCGCAAGACTCCCTATGTCTATCAATACGAAACCAGCGTCCAGCGGCAGCTCACGAACACAACAGCCGTGGAGGTGAGCTATTTAGGATCACAGGGTCACCGGCTCCAGCGCTGGATCAACTTGGCGAACCAGCCGGTTCCCGGTACGACGCCGATCGCGTCGCGCTCTCCCTTTCCAGAGTTCGGCTTGTTCCAGGGTGCAAGCAACGTCGGTTACTCCAACTACAACTCTCTTGGAGTCAAGCTGACCCGGCGCTACGCCAGCGGCCTGACGATTCTTGGCAGCTACACGTTGTCGAAGTCTATCGATAACGGCAGCGGAATTCGAACTCTTGGAACAGACCCCTTGAACCCGCAAGACTCCTACTGCTTGTCCTGCGAGCGCGGCCTGTCGGTCTTCGATCAGCGACACCGATTCGTGACGTCGGCAGTATACGATCTGCCTTTTGGCCCAGGCCGGAAGTATCTCAATCAAGGAGCGCTGAGCAAAGTGATCGGGGGGTGGAAGCTCACATCGATTGTCACGCTCGCTTCGGGATTCCCGCTGACCATCGCGGCCGGCGAAGACACCGCCAATATTGGCAACTGCTGTCGACCCAATCGTGTCCCCGGTGTCAGCCCGAAACTCGATCATCCGACGATAAGTCAGTGGTTCAACACAGCCGCCTTCTCCAGGGCGCCGAACGGTACCTTCGGCAACTCGGGCCGCAGCGTGGTGATCGGCCCCGGAATCGTGAACTGGGACTTCTCCACGTCCAAGGACTTTCACTTCACCGGGCAGCACTATTTGCAGTTCCGTTTCGAGGCTTTTAATTTCTTGAATCATCCGAATTGGGGAGACCCCAATACCACTCTTTCGAGCGTTGCCTTCGGCAGGATCAATTCGACGCGTACCGACATGCGCCAATTGCAGTTTGGGTTGAAGCTGGTCTTCTAGGTCGCTAATGCCAACTGCTTTTCGCGGTCTGTTGGGTCATGGTGCAATTTGACAGCAATGGCTTGATCAGGAGTCACCGAAGCTACGTCATCTGAGGAACGACGGATCCGTGCTTTACTGGTTACGGCCAAATTGTATATTACCGGTTTTGTTATTTCGGGTCGTTGATGGGATTGTGCGGTTGGAGTTGGTCGGGTTTATCTACGAATCGCCCGCAGTTGCACTGACCTCTGATACAGTTCGCCTCGTAGAGGTGGCCCATGCAACGACTGACATGGTCTGTTCTGGTAGTGGTTGCGGCGTGGTCGATGACAGTGCTCGGGCAGGCGCCGACACCCGCGGTCACCGTCTTCGAAGGCGTACGCGTGGTCGTCGGCGATGGGCGCACGCCGATCGAGAACGCGTCGTTCGTCGTGAACGGCGCGCGCTTCGCGCAGGTCGGCAGGGCTGCCGACGTGCGCGTGCCTGCAGGTGCGACACGCGTGAACCTGGCCGGCAAGACGGTGATGCCTGCGATTATCGACACGCACACCCACCTGAGCCAGACGCGCGAGATGCTCATCGACGACCTGCGCCGGAGAGCGTACTTCGGGATCGGCGCAGCGCTGAGTCTTGGTCAGGACACGACGGACGTGTCATTCCAGGTTCGCGCACAGACGATACCGGGCCTCGCGAGGTTCTTTACGGCCGGGCGCGGGATCACGGCGCCGGAACCAGGGCGTACGACCGCTCCGTACTGGGTTACGACGACCGCGGAAGCGCGTAAGGCCGTGCAGGAAGACGCGGCCAAGAAGGTCGACATCATCAAGATCTGGGTCGACGATCGCATGGGCACGGTGAAGAAGCTTTCTCCTGAGCTCTATAGCGCGGTCATCGATGAAGCGCACAAGAATGGCCTTCGCGTCATCGCTCACATCTACACGCTCGAGGACGCGAAGGCAACGCTGCGCGCCGGCCTCGACGCGTTCGCGCACGGCGTGCGAGACAAGGATCTCGATGACGAGTTCATGACGCTCGTGAAACGGCATCGAGATCTGGTCTTCGGTCCGAACATGCCCGATCGCGGCGTGGTGGCAAATATCGACTGGCTGCGGCAGAGCCTTCCCGCAGCGGAGTTCGAAACGCTTCAGAAGGGCAACATCAATCGGCAGGACGCCCACGCATTCTGGAGCATCCAAGCGCACAACCTCGCGAAGATGAGCGCCGCAGGCGTGCGCATCGTCGTCGGGACCGATGGGAATACGCCGTATGCCCCGCACGTGGAAATGGCGGACATGGTGGCGGCCGGGATGACGCCGATGCAGGTGATCGTGGCCGCCACGCGTAACGGCGCGCAGTTTCTCAGACTGACCGACGCTGGCACGATCGAAGCAAACAAGAGCGCCGACTTCCTCGTGCTGGACGCGAACCCGCTGGACGACATCACCAACACGCGGAGGATCTCGTCTGTGTACCTGCGCGGCGCCTCCGTGGAACGCTCCTCATACAAGTAGAAGCGGGGCCGGGTTTCTGATCGTCGCGAGCACCGCGTCTGCTTGCGTGGGGTCGGATATGGTTGCGCGTCGGTCAGCTTGATGACTTCATGAACCCGCTGATGCGCAGCCAGAAAAGGGTTTCCATCCTTTAACAGCCCGTGGTGAAAGTCTGGCGTCGCACCGAGACGGGCGAGGCGCCCCGACGACCACCCCAGCGCGGCTGCCGCGCTGGGGACCCCGGTATCGAACGGCGCGACGACCGACCGGCGGGGCCCCCACCGTGCGTGTTGTGCACGGTGGGGTGCAATACCGGGAGTATTTGAGCGAGGAGCAACGCAGCCGCCGGGGATGCATCGCCCGTCGAATGCAGCCAGACTTTCACCACGGGCTGTTAAGGTGATTCCTGCGCACGACCTCCGGCGCGTCGTGCACGCGGGCGTCAGCGACCATCCGACCTCAGCGTGGACGGCGCAACAGCTCCGCAAGGCGTTCCTGTGGAACGAGGCGCCGCGTTATCTCGTCATCTCCATTTCGCTGCGGGCGGATTCACCGATGATCACTTCTATTTTTCGGCGCAACCATTTTGGTGATGCGGCCAACGCTCGTGTCGCCTGCATACAGGTTGTCTTGCTTGTCCATGACCCAGTAGCTGGCTTCGATGAACTGACCGGTCCCTATACCCATTCCGTTTCCGATCGCACCGAGTACCTTGCCATTCCGGTCCAGCTTTAAGAACTGGCCATCCTGACCGCTCGCCATCCATGGCTGGCCGTGCGAGTCAAAATAGAGTGCGCAAACGAGGTTTCTCATTTGCATCGTTTTGAGGAACTTGCCGTCTCCAGAATAGACGACGATACGATATTCCTCACGGTCGCCGATCCAGACATCGCCGTTTGTGGGATCGATGGCAAGCCCGTGGGCCGAGCTGAATTTCCCCTGCCCGACCTCGTTGCCGTACCACTGATTGATGAATTTGCCGTTCTTATCGAGGTGGATGATCCGTGCGGCGCCGAGATTGTTGGCCGGGTCGTCGGAATCAGTGTCATTGGGGCTCTCGTTCGCATGACCCTCGCCGATATAGACATCACCGTCCGGAGCGAAGGCGATCATCACCGGCTGCCATAGAAGTCGTTGTTCTTTGGCTTCATTCCAATCCCCTCTGCGTCCCCGCTCGCCGATTGTGAAGAGAAGCTTGCCCTCGGGACTGATTTTCATCACGGTGGCGCCATTCGCGGCGGTAATCCAGACATTGTCCTCGGCATCGACGGCCATCCCGTGCGCCTTGTCCTGGTAGCCGGTCACGTCCTGGCCGACCTGAAGGATCAGCTTGTCATTCGGATCGAACTTGAACAGCTGCGGTTTCCCGGCGTCTGCGCGCTGAAAGGCCCAGAGATTTCCTTTCGAGTCGAGGGCGACCGCGGGGACACCGCCAAAGCCGGGAGGCAACACATATGGGTACGTGAACGTGTACCCCATCGTTTGTTTCCACTGCACACGCTGCAATGACTGGCGCGCGCGGCCAAGCCGGTTGCCGCAAAGGGGCGACCGCCTGCATCCCGGCGTCTCCCCGACTGCCGGCGCAGGAGGCGCCGCAACCGCGGTGTTGCCAGCCGTGCCGCGGCCACCACCGCCACTGCGGGGCGGTACCGTGACATGTCCACTCGGATCGACGATCGTTCGTCCAGTTGGATCGGGGAATGATCCCTGCAGAAACCAGGCTGGTGTCCCCCCGACAGCCGGCCCCTCTGTTGGCGGCTGAGATTCGGAGATTCCCAGCGTCCCGCTAAGAATGATTCCGAGCGCCAGAGCGACAATTCCAGCGAAATTCCGTCCCTCCATTTCAACCTCCCTGCATAACGAGCCGCCATGAGACGAGAGTTTCGCACAGTCGATCGGTCGGACCAAGTCGATGAAGATGAGCACGCGATACGAACCGTGCCAGTCCCCGCCGGCAAGCGCTTCCTGACGGTGGAACCGATCGCATTTCAGTCGAGCCCCTGACCGTGCTCGTCAACTGGCAGGCGAAGCTGAAGCGGCCGTGATTCACCGCGCCGGCCGTGTGATGCCGCGCAATCCGTCGGCGCGCAGGATCATCCGTCATTGATTTTCGGACCGGCTGAAGCGTGAGAGCATGGCGCCTCGGTCGCCGACCTCGATATCGAGCCCGAGGTGCTCAAGGAGATCACCAGAACAGATGGAGACGACTCGCCCTGGATTCGTGTGATTGAAAGGGGCACAATCAAGGTGGAGTTCTTCATGAAAACCATCGTCGGCATTATCGTCGCTGTCGCCGTGTTGAGCGGGCCGGTGGTTGCACAGGAAGAAAAGCCCGTGCCGAAAGACTCCGTACGCGTGTCTATTCCCGGATGCACCAAGGGTTATGTCTTCACTGCCGGCCGCCGCACCCCAGATCAGCCGGGCAGCGTCGACGTTCCAGAAGGCATGCATTTGCGGATGAACGGGCCGAAAAAAATGCTGGCGGAGATCAAGGCTCACGAGGCTTCGATGATCGAGATCACCGGTCTCATCAAAAAAGGCCAGTACAGTCCGGGCGGTGTAGGTATTGGTGGTGGCGTACGGATTACGCCGGGTCCGGCGCCTGCGGGCGGTAGCCTGTCGGCCACCCCGATCGCCAGCCAGATCCTAATCGACGTCGAGGGCTGGCGCCCGGCCGTGGGTGACTGCCCATCGCGATAGCCCGACGTTGTCGGAAAGTCAAGCCAGCGCCAGCGGCTTCGTTCTAACGCCGTACCGTTGATTCATCATGACGATCGCCGCACTGTGCCTCGCACGGCTCGGGGTATCGCTGCCTCGCGCACCCCGCCCGGGGCGCTCGCACACGCCCCTGTCTTTGAAAGGTGAACCGGTGTTCCGCGTCCCGGTGACGGACACCTGTTGGCTATTCGTTGCTGCGGGCCACTTGCTCCGAGGAAAAGAACTTGCGCGAGGCGACCGCTAAATCGAACTGAACTGGCGGCGCTCTGGCCGGCTACGTTCGGACGAATAAAGGCGCAATTCGTCGACGTCAATCCAATTCATCCCAGCAGCCGTAGATAGTGACGACATTGGATTCGACACAACTGCGGGTCTCGCAAGGAGAGTGATATGAAACGAGTGTCCAAAGGGTTGATCGCCGCGACCTTGCTCACCGCGGCCGGAATCACGGTGCGCGGGTCGAGCCACCGCGAGGCGCTGGCCATCCTCAACGAGCCCTGTGCCGACAACACCGACACCTACGCTTGGGTGTCGAACGGCTCGCACGACAAGCTCTACTTGATTATGGACTTCAACCCGCTCCACGAGCCGGGTCAGGGCAACCAGGGCTTGCGTGCATGCAACGGCTATCGCTATGAGTTCCACATTGCAAAGGGCGCGAGCCTGAAGGACCGGGTGGTCTACCGCGTCGAGTTCAAGAACACACTCGAGCGTGAAGCACCTCCGAGCCCTACGGATCCGCTGGGCGGCGGCAACGAGCTACTCTGGCAGCTCACCGGCGGCACCGAGACCATGAAGGTCACGCGCATCGAGGGTTCGGACGACGGCGACGATTGGCGCGACGACGACGCTGTCGTTCTTGGCAGGAATCTCCCTGTTCTGCCGAACAACCACGGCCCGCAGACCGATCGGCTCATCTACCATCTTGGCGATTTCAAGGGTTACGACTCCGGGGATCCCACGAGCCGTGAGGTAGGTCTCTACGATCAGCCGTTCGTCGACACCTTCATCCACCCGCTTGCAAACGGCGGCCGGATCATCGCCGGCCAGTTCGACGACCCCTATCAGCTCGATGAGAAGGGGATCTTTGACCTCGTCAACTTGAACCGAGACGATCTCGGCGGAATCCCCGGCGCGCGGCGCCCGCCGGCCAAGGACGTGTTCACGGGCTTCAATCTCTTCTCAATCGCTCTCGAGGTTCCGATGAGCGAAATCTTCGCGCAAGGCATCCCACACAACCGGCAGCTCAGAGCAGACTCGACCGACAGTCTGCTCCGGGTGTGGGCGCGCATCAGCCGTCGAGAAACGCAGACCGTCGATGCCAACAACATCATCACTGGCCTCAAGGGGTCCGGCGACTTCGTGCAGGTTGGTCGAAACGCCCTGCCGCTCTTCAACGCGGGCCTCGTGGGAACCCAACGTCAGACACTCTACCTGCGTACCAGCCCCCTCCACGACGTGACCAACTTCGGCGCCGACGTCTTGTTCCCGGTGCTGGTGCGCGACGCCGAGGCGCTCGGTATCTACAAGGCGTTGGGCGTCCCTGACGCTGCCGTTGCCACGCTCAAGGGTCCGCGCTTCGACATCATCAATGCAATCAACTTGGGTCGGCCCATCCCGGTCGCCGACGGCTTCACGGGTGATGTCATCACTTTGGACGCGGCCATCGATTCGAGCTTTCCCAACGGCCGCCGTCTTGGCGGTGGGTCTGCGCCGAACCGGAATCAGGTGAATGTGAACAGTGTGCTGATTAGCCTGATCGTTGCGGGTGACCCGGCTGCCGGCCTCGCCAAAGGCGTTGAGGTCAACGACAAGGACTATCTCGATAGGTTCCCGTTCTTGGCACCTGCTCACCAGGGTCTGTACCAGGGACACGGTGGGGTCAACGTTCCTACCCAACCGAACATCCCTCCGCCGGGGGGCACGCCGTAGCATGCGTAAACGATCGAATGTAGCACCAGGGACCAGGGATTGGAGATCACGGGATCCCCAGTCCCGAACCTCTTTGATCGCAGCGAGGACACCATGACGTCGCAACCGTCTTGTTCGTCGATGTTTCGTCGCCGGGGGTGGCTGGTGGTCGTGGCCATCGCGTTGAGCCGCCCGTCGCTCTTCGCCCACGACATGTGGATCGATCCGACAACCTTCTCTCCGGAATCCGGCCAGATCGTCGGGGTGCGTCTGCGTGTCGGACAGGACCTCCTCGGCGATCCACTGCCGCGCGATCCCACGCTCATCCATCAGTTCGTCTTCGAGGATGCGGCTGGCCGCAAGCCAGTCATCGGCCGCGACGGTGCCGATCCGGCGGGCTTCTTGCGCGTGGCCACGCCCGGCTTGCTCGTCATCGGCTATCACAGCAACCCGAGCGCAATCGAGCTGGCGGCGGAAAAATTCAATCAGTATGTGAAGGAAGAAGGGCTCGATGCGGTCGCGGCCCTGAGAGTCCGTCGCAACGAAACTGGCGCCAGTGCCCGCGAGCTCTTTTCACGCTGTGCGAAAAGCCTGGTGCTTTCGGGATCGCCGAGCGAAGCGCAGAGCGATCGGCGACTCGGATTTGCGCTCGAGCTCGTGGCCGAGCGGAATCCGTACGCAATCCGCGCCGGTCAGGACCTTCCCGTTCGCTTGACGTACGAGAACCGCCCGCTCGCGGGCGCGCTCGTCGTGGCCATGAACCGTCAGAACCCTTCCGAGAAGCTGGCGGCTCGCACTGACAACGATGGCCGTGTGCGGTTGCGGTTGCCGCGGGGCGGGATGTGGTTGATCAAAGCCGTACACATGGTTCCGGCGCCCGCCGGCGCCAACGCCGAGTGGGCAAGCTTTTGGGCGTCGCTCACGTTCGAAATGCGAACCACGAATGCCGAAGGCAATGAATCTTAGGCGCCCGCGGCTTGTCGTCCCCGTGGTGTGCGCCGCCGTCGCTTTCCTTTGCGGCGCATCGGTTCGCGCGCACGAGATCGGCACGACGCGCGTGTCGGTTCTCTTTCAGGACGGCCGGACGTACGACGTCGAAATCGTGACGGAT
>MNEX01000014.1:3668-17959 GCA_001917905.1 Acidobacteria bacterium 13_1_40CM_65_14 | reverse complement strand
TGGGATTGGCGAACGTTCGATCTCGAGCGTGACGTCGCGATTGCCGACAAGGTGGACAACGGCACCATCAACGCCATCGATCCGAATCTGAAACCGTTCATGACGCGCGGAGGGAAGCTACTCATGTATCACGGCTGGAGCGATCAGCTGGTCGGTCCGGGCACGAGCGTCAACTACTACAAGAGCGTCACCAAAGCTCTCGGCGGTCCGTCGAAGACGATGGCGTCGGTGCGGCTGTTCATGGTGCCGGGCATGGGCCACTGCGGCGGCGGCGAAGGACCGAACACGTTCGACATGGTGAGCGCGCTCGAGCAGTGGGTGGAGCAGGGGAAGGCGCCCGATCAGATCCTCGCGTCGCATGCGACCAACGGCGCCGTGGATCGCACACGTCCGCTCTGTCCGTATCCGCAGGTCGCGTGATGCAGTTTCTCACGTCGATCGAGAACACCGCGTTTGCGTCCTGGATCCGCGAGTCGAGCTCGCTCTGGGCGTATCCGGCGATCCTCTTTCTGCACACGGTGGGTCTCGGATTTCTGGTGGGACTCAACGCGGCGATCGACTTCCGGATCCTCGGCTTCGCGCCGCGCATGCCGCTCGCGCCGATGGTGAAGTTCTATCGCGTGATGTGGATGGGGTTCTGGATCAACGCGCTGTCGGGCACCGCGCTTCTCGCGGCCGACGCGACGACGAAGATGACAAACCCGGTCTTCTTCATCAAGATGGGGTTCGTCGCGTTCGCGGTGATCAACATGATTCTTCTCCGGCGGCGCGTGTTCGGGAATCCGTCGCTTGATCTCAGTCCGGTGACCGGCGGTGCAAAGCTGCTGGCGATCACGTCGCTGATTTTCTGGACCGGCGCGATCACGGCGGGTCGCCTGATGGCGTATTTCGGTCCCGTGTCGGGTGCGCCAGGACTGAAAAACAGAATCCCTTAATGATCGCCGGCCTCCCGTAGCGCAGGGCTTTAGAGCTTGTGAAGGAATCACGTCAACATGGCTGCACAGCACGAGGCTGTCATGGGCGATGGCGGGCGGCGTGCCGTGGCTGTGGCCGATGTGCGAGACGCTGCACTTCATCGGCCTCGCGCTGCTGATGGGGATCGTCTCGGTGCTCGATCTGCGGATGCTCGGGATGGCGAAAGAGCTGCCGCTCGGCCCGCTTCAACGCCTGATGCCGTTTGCGATTCTCGGATTCACCATCAATCTCGTCACCGGACTTCTCTTTTTCACTGGCGACCCGACGCAGTACATCCACAACGTCGCGTTCGGCTTCAAGCTGCTGTTCATCGGCCTCGCCGGCGTGAACGTGATTTTGTTCTACGTCACGGGACTCTATCGGCGGGTGGACAGCGTCGGCGCGGGACACGACGTGCCGGCCGCGGCCAAGGTGGCCGCGGCGGCGTCGTTGTTTCTGTGGATCGGTGTGATGTACTGGGGCCGCATGTTGCCGTTCATCGGAAACGCTTTCTGACGCTGAATCTGGTAATTGGGTAATTGGGTAATTGGGTAATCTGGTGATCTGGAAATCGGGTAGTCGGATTCGAATTCGCCAATCGAACAATCAATTACCCGATTACCCGATTATCCAATTACCCAATTCGGCTTACTGAAAGTCCCCCGACCATTTCCAGCCGTCCTTGGGACGGAAGATGCTGCGCATGCGGATGCGATGATCTTCCACCGTACGGCCTGGGTTGCCGGTGACGATCACGTGGTCGCCGAACCTGAGCGTGTCGCGCTTGACGCCGCTCAACTGTCCGGCCGCGGCCCACTCGATGGCCCAGCGCTGCACCACGCCCTTGTCGTCGGGCGCCTCGACCTGCACGAAGGAATGCGGATTGCGGAACATGAACGACACCATCTCGCCTTCGATCTTGATCTCCTTGTCGACGATGTAGGTCGCGGCGAAGGAGTGGTGCGCGTAGACGGTGGCGCCGGAAATCAGCGCGCCGCCTACGAGCAGAATGAGAGCAAGACGTTTCACGGGGCCTCCTAATGGACCGTATGCGCTGAAGGAGTACTAGTCACAACGAGCCATCGACGGCGATTCTCGGGCCGCGACAACGCGGGGTCCCCAACGCGGCAGCCGCGTTGGGGTGCCGTGGCGGGGTCCCTGCGCACGCTTGCGCGGTGGGGTGCGAGCGGAGCGGCCCGGTAGTAATTCGGAAGAGACGCGCCACAAGAGCTTTGACAGAAAATAGTAGCCGAGCCGCGCGACCGCTGCACCTGAAAACTTTGAGCGCCCTGGGGACAATGTCGGCCGCCGCGATTGTTCTTTCCGCTGGTCTGGCGCATCCTGCCGACCCTGCACCTCCGGACGGGGCCAAGCTCTTCGAGGCCGCGTGCGCGAGTTGCCACAACGGCGACGACCCGCGCGCGCCGACGACCGGGACGCTCCGCGCCCGATCGCCGCAGGCGATTGTCGAGGCGCTCACCTCCGGCTCCATGCGCTACCAGGGCCTCGCGTTCACCGGCGCCGAGCGCCGCGCGATCGCGGAGTTCCTCAGCGGACGAAAACTGCGCGGCACGCCGGTCGGCGCCACGGTCGGCCGTTGCGCGCGCGTGCCGCCACTCGGCGATCCGTTCGCGGGTCCCATGTGGAACGGCTGGGGCGCGGGGATCGAGAACACGCATTTTCAGCGCGCTGGTCAGGCTGGTCTGACAGCGGCGCAGGTGCCGCATCTGACGTTGAAGTGGGCGTTCGGATTTCCCGACACGACCGCCGCATGGGCGCAACCGACCGTAGCGGGCGGACGCGTGTTCGTCAGCAGTCAGAATGGGACCGTGTACTCACTCGAGGCGAAGACCGGGTGCATCGCATGGACGTTCGCGGCGCACGCCGGCGTGCGCGCGTCGATCACGATCGGTCCACGGCTTGGCGCCGGTCGCGCGGCGGTGTATCCGGCGTACGTCGCCGATCAGCAGGGCTACGCGTACGCGGTCGATGCAGCGAACGGCCGCCAGTTGTGGAGTCGAAAGGTCGACGCGCATCCGCTCGTGCGACTGACGGGCACACCGGTTGTGCACGGCGGCCGCGTCTTCGTGCCGATCTCGTCGTACGAAGAAGGCGGAAGGCCGCCCGGCTACGCATGCTGCACGTTTCGCGGTGGCGTGATCGCGCTCGACGCGCGGACCGGCGACATCGTGTGGCGCGCGTACACGATCGCGCAGCCGCCGGTGCTGATTCGGACGTACGCGGACGGCACCGCGGCATGGGGACCCGCGGGCGGCGCCGTCTGGTCGGCGCCCACGATCGACGTCAAGCGGAATGCGATCTACGTCGGCGTGGGCAACACGTACAGCGGCGCGCCGCAACCGACCACCGATTCCGTGATCGCGTTCGATCTGAACACGGGACAGATGCGATGGTCGCGTCAGATGAATCCGGGACCGCGCGACGTGTTCGGCTGCACGCCGGGAGAAATCAACTGCGGCGAGCGTCCGGGACCCGACTTCGACTTCGGCGCCTCGCCGGTGCTCGCGAAGTTGCCGAACGGCCGCGAGCTGATCGTCGCGGGCCAGAAATCCGGCGTTGCGTACGCGCTCGATCCGGACAAGCAGGGCGCCGACGTGTGGCACTACCGCGCAGGGGGCGGCAGCGGGCTCGGCGGCATTCAGTGGGGCCTCGCGGTCGACGGCGAGCAGGCGTACATTCCCGTCGCGGACATCTACAATCCCGAACCGGGCGGACTGCACGCTGTGTCGCTCGCGACGGGGAAGCGCGCATGGTACGTGCCGCCGCCGCCTCCGGCATGCGGCAAACCGACGCGCGCCTGCAGCGGCGCGCAGTTCTCCGCCGTCACCGCGATTCCCGGCGTCGTCTTCTCGCCGTCCAACGACGGCGCCGTCCGCGCGTACTCGACGAAAGACGGATCCATCGTCTGGACCTTTGACACCAACCGCGAGTTCAAGACGGTCAACCGCGTGAAGGCGAAAGGCGGATCGATGAATGGCCCCGCGCCGATCGTCGCCGGCGGAATGGTGTACGTGAGCTCCGGCTACGGGACGTTCGGTCTGCGGCCCGGCAACGTCCTGCTGGCCTTCGGCGTCGACTGAAACGGCCGCCACGATCTCTCGCTCGGCTGAAGCCTTCAAAACATTCTCATCGCCTTTTCTCGTCGTTGGCGTGCTTGATCGGCGACGCCGATCAAACACAGTGGACACAAAGGACACAAAGGGAAATGAACTGGTCTGTTGTGTTGATTCAGCGCCGCGACACCGAATCGGAAGCCGCTCCAACGGAGCGTCTGCGACTCGGTACTGAATCTGACAAGACACTCCACTAGCGCCCCTTGGCCTGATCGTCGCGCAGCGTCATGCACGTGCTCATCGCGCGCGCGATCAGCCGTCCCTGGTCGTCCGTAATGCTGCACTCGGTGAGGCCCACCGTGCGCCCGCGCTGAACGACGACGCCTTCCGCGACGAGCAGCCCGGACCAGAACGGGCGGAGAAAATTGATCTTCAGATCGAGCGTCGCGAAGCTTTCGCCTTCCTCCAAAGTCGCCGCGTAGGCCAGGCCCATCGCGGAGTCGGCGAGCGTACAGGCCACACCGCCGTGAAGCGTGCCCATCGGGTTCGCGTGACGCGCGTCAACCGTCATTTCCATGCGGGCGCGCCCCGGCTCGATCGTGGTGAGCCGCATGCCGACGAGAGCCGGAAAAGGCGCCGGCGGCAGATCGCCGGCAATGATCTGGCGCGCGCGTTCGAGCATCGTAGGCATAGACGAGAACCGTACCACGGCCCGCGCCCTGTGCACGATTACGTCCCGCGTAACACGTTGCGCGATCCGTAAGCTCGTTGGTCGAAAGCCGGCGAACCGGCAGGGAATTTGAAACCCGGACGTGGCACCGTTGTCGCTCCTGACCCCAAGCGGTGACGCGATGACCGAGCGGCGCTGGAGGGCTGACCGTCGCGATTTCAGTCGTGGCCGACGGCGACGACGCGATTCGACTGCCGGCTGTGTGTGGCTCCCGCGCGACTGGACGCCGACGCCGCGGTGCCCGCTCCTGATTGCGATGGACGACGCGCCGGACTGGCGGGCGACCGGTCAGTTGTTCAGAAACGCATCCGCCGGACGGCCGCAGGTGATTCTGGCGCCGAACATTGCCGTGCACTCGACGGACTCGTTGGTCGAATGGATCGGCGAAATCAGCGACGAGTGCGGCGGTGGCGGTTCGTACTTCGTTTGCGGACGCTGCGACGCGTCGGCAGTCGCCATGTCGCTGGTGCTGCGGGAGTGTGCCGTGACGGCCGCGGTCGCGTTGGTGTCACCGACGGCCCAACTCGCATCGGCGCTGGACGCGACGCACGTGAACGGCGAGCGCGTCCCGGTGCGGTGGTTCTTCGGCGCGCAGGATCCGCAGCTCGCGGTTTACCTGGACGAGTGGCGCGTGAGCGCGGCGGCGGCACGGCGAGCAGGCTTCGGACTCCTTGATATTGCAGTGATCGAGGGGGATGGGGCGTCGCGTGCCATCAACGAGACGCTGCAGTTCTTCGACGATGTGCGCGTCAGCGCCGTCACGCGCGCCTAACGACTGCGCGTCAGGGCCGGCGCGTCGAGCGGCTCCAGCTTGACGATCGACGCTCCATGATTGCTGCCCACCCAGAACGTGACCGGACTCGTCGCGTTGTCGACGAAGACGCGGCGCACGTTCGTATGCTGCGGCAGGAGATACTCGAGGAACTCGCCCGTCCTCGGATTGAGGCGAAGAATACGATCGTTGTACTCGCCGCCCGACCAGACGTCGCCGTTCTTGTCCGCGGTCACGTCGTACGGCCACGCTCCGGGCGTCGGCGCCGGCCATTCCTGGAAGCGCTGGGTCCTCGTGTCGAACATGCCGATACGATCGGCGCGATTCTCACCAAACCAGAGACGCTCTTGCCCGTCCATCATGCCGCGCCGAGGTCCTGAGCCGGGCGTGGGCGTTTTGTACATCGTGATGGCGCCGGTCTTCGCGTCGATCCGGCCGATCTCTTCGCTGCCGAGCGGGAGAAAATATCCGTTGTTCCGCGAGTCCGGAATCACGTCGTAGACGTTCGGCCGTGGAATCTTGTACGGCTCGAAGACTTCGAACTTGCCTGACCGCACGTCGAGACGAAGAAGTGTGTACGTCCCCGCGTCCTGCAGCCATACCTTGCCGTCCACGCGTTGCCGTTCGGGGCTTACTTCGTTAATCTGCACGTGGTCGCCGTTCAGCTCCGGCGGCAAACTCCACGTCTGAAACTTCTCGGTCTTCTTGTCGAACTTGGCGATGCCTCCCTGAAATTGCATCGCGAGCCAGGGGTTTTCATCCTCGTCGAACCGCATCCCGAGGATGCCTGTCGGCGCGCCGGGCTTCAGCAACGGCACCGGGTATTCCGTGATCTTTCCAGTCTTCGGATCCAGCTTGCCGAGGATCTGTTCGCCGAAGGCGGCGTACCACACGATCCCTGCTGAATCGACGATGACGTCATGCGGCTGTCGTGTCCGTTGCGGCAAATCGTATTCCGTGTAGATCACCTGCGTGGCGCGGCCTTTCGGCCGCGGCAGCGTCTTGAACGCGTAACTCCACTGCGGGGCAGAGCTGAGATTCACGCCGCTCAGGTACTCGGCCTGACGCCGCCAGGCCTGCTGTTGCCGTTCGGACTGGACAGTACCTACAGGACCTACAGGTCCGCCGCCAATCCGCGGCGCCGGGGTTTTCTGAACCATCAACGGGAAGGCGAGCGGCGGGTATCCGGACATGCGGCCGATGACGCCGGCGAGCTTGACGGCGTCGTGGCGCGATCGCGTCACCAGTTCCAGCGTGTGGCAGTGCGCGCAGCCGCGCACGGAGGCCTTTTGCTCATCACTGCCCGGAAAGCTCGCGAGCCACTCGGCATTCGTGAGCTGCGACGCGAGATCGCTCGCCTTGCGAAGCTGCAGATCGGCCGTCGCCGTTTTCTGCGCGACGACCGACACCGTGGCCGCGCTCTCGAGCTCGTACCCGATCGCCCGGATGCGCAGCGTGTACTCGCCCGGTTCGAGCCTCGCTTGTGGAAAGCGATAACGTCCCTGCTGATCGCTGACACCGGTTATCGTTTGCGTGGAGCCGGCCTTCTTCGCGCTGACGAGCACGCCTTCCATCGGGCCTTCGTCGGAAGACGTGACCTGCCCGGTCAAGGCCGCATGCTGACTTTGCGCGAGGAGCGAAGGCGGTGAGACGGGTGCGAGCAGGACCGTCACGCATGCGACCAGCGTGAGGAATCCGAATCTGACGTGCATCGCCACTCTCCGGATCAGCGGACTTTCCGAAAGTCGACTCGCGTCGCGGTGGCCGGATCGTTACGGTCGGCGCGCCACGTAGGATGGTTGAAGTGGATGACCGCATCGCCGTTGTAGGACACAACGGCGTTGTCGAAGGTCAATTCGCCAATCGGCCGCCAGTTCCGGAACGTGCGCCGCTGACGCAGCGCGGAACCGGTCGTCGTGCCTTCGTCGGTGACCTCGATGGTGAACGTGAGCGTGCGCTTCGGCACCGGATCGCCCCGATCGAAGATGTGCGCCATGACTTCGTCCCGGAGATCGAGCGCCTCGCCCTTTATGATTGGCTGGCCGGGCTTCACGAGCAATCGCATGAACTCGGGCGCCCGCGTCGGCTGGCCCGCCGGTTTCGCGAGCTCCGCGATGGTATACAACTGACGGATCGTCGGCTGCTTGTCGACGCGACCGAACACCAGCCCTGATATCAACAGGATCGACGCGCCGCCGCCGCGGCGCGACGCGGTCGTGTCCGGCGCGTTGCGCAATTCGGCCGCGTTGATCGAGTCGGTGTTGGCCCCGCCGATGTCCTCCTGCGTGATGAAGTTCGCGGTTCGGAGCGGAGTCGTGTGGTTCGGGTCCATGGTCGGAAACAGCTTGCCGACCAGCGACAGCGATCGTGTATGGCCGCGACGCGTCTCGGTGCAGCACGTCGAGTACCGGCCGATGGTGAGCGCCGCGCTGCCCTTGGCGAAATAGCCCGAGTACTGCGTTTCCTCCTTGATCCGCCACTGGCCGATCAGGCAGACGCCGTTCGGATGCAGGAGGCGACGAAAGCCTTTGCGATCGGGACCCCACCGCAAGTCGGCGCCCGAATCAACGGCTCGTTCCGCGGCCTTCACAAACGGCTGCGGTGCGCCGAACGGAAAAATCCGCGGCAGAAAGCTTCCGAGCGAGACCTCGTGCACGGGCAGCGGCGGCTCGCCTTCACGGCCCCACACGCGCTGATAAGGGTTTGCGAACAACGCGTCGACGACATCTCGAAAGCGGGAGCCCTCGTAGATGCGATCTTCGTCGAGCAGTTGTTCCGTTCCCAGATCGAGCTCAGGCATCGTCGTCTCCCGGGCGCCGGGCCAACTATACGCCTATCACTTGGTCCCAACGACGAAAGCTGCGCGCATTTCTCACGGCGCGGAGCTCGTCTGATAGTCGGAGCCGGCGACAACGGAGGGCACGATGCGGAGGCCCTGTGCGTCTTTCAAGACTCGCGCCCGCGGTGGAAAGAGCGCGTTGGTGTACGTTGGCTTCATGATGAAGACCGAGTCGCCGAACTCGTGAGTGCGATAGCCGCGCGCCTCGAGCGCCGCGCTCGCGCGTTGCAGCGTCGCGTCGCTCACAAACGCTAGCAGCAATTCGTAGTGGCTGCTGCCGGGTTCGTGCGTGCCCGACAGGATCGCGTCGACCACGCGAAGTCGGCTGTTCGGGCCGATCCGTGTGGTGGCCACCGCGTCGCCCGCACGCACCACCCCGTCGTACGCGGCCGCGTGCTCGAGCGCGCGAACGACCGTCGTGCCGACGGCGACGATGCGTCCGCCTGCGGCTCTCGTTCGCCAGATGGCGGCAGCAGTCGCCTCGGGAATACGGTACGGCTCGTCGAACGGCAGGCGGCGATCGAGCTCGGCGTCGCCGGTGGACGAGATCCCTGCGGCGTGCGTGATGGTGACGAACGTGATGCCGCGCTCGCACATCGCACGAATCGATCGCCAGTCCAGCGCGAAGCCGGCTGACGGCGGCTCGAAGGCGGCCGGCAGACTCGCAATCGGCGTCCAGACATCCCACAACGCGAGCGGCATCGGCACATGCGCGTACTGAATTGGCCGGCCATGACGGGCGAGACCATCCCAGATCGCGCTGGGCGTGCCGTCGAATCGCAGCGACACCAGACGCGGGTGGTCGGATCCTCGGTGCGTGCGCGAAAGTCGCCGGCGCCGAACACGACCGCCACGAATTCATGGACGTCGTCCGCCGCCAGCGAACCACGGCCGGCGAGCCGCACCTCGAGGTCGGCGCCGCTCGGCAGATGCACGCCGTGCAGGCTGGCCGGGAGCGTTGCCGCATCGTTGGCAATCACCAGATCGCCGGGCTGCAGGAGATCCGCGAAACCCGATCGCGCTCGGTGAGCGACGCACCCTCGCGCGTCGACGACGAGGAGCTTGGCGTGCCGCGGCCGCTGGACGGGACGGTTGGCCGCGATCATGTGCTGTGCTCCCTGTGCTCAATGACAGCGACGCGGTCGCCCAGCGCGGCCGCAATCGCATCTGCGAACTCGCGCGCGGAGGTTTCCGGCCGCTCGAGCGTCGCCGGATCGGCGTCCGGCACGGCCAACGCGTGCAGCGGCGTGTCCATGTCGCCCGGATCGAGCGAGAGAAAGCGGACGCCTTCTGCCGACAGTTCCTCGTTCCAGATTCGACTCATGTGGTGCAAGGCCGCTTTGCTCGCCCCGTACGCGCCCCAAGACGGATAGGCGTTGATCGCGGCGTCGCTCGACACGTTGAGCACCACCGCGCCGCGGCCTTCGCGCGCCGATGCGCTGAGCGCGCCGAGCAGCGCTTTGGTCAAGCGAAACGGACCGAGCAGATTGGTGGCAAGCGCGAGCTCGACGTCCTCGCATTCGGTGTCGCCGAGCCGTGCGAGCGGCGTGGGTCCCAGACTGGACGCGTTGTTGACGAGCACGTCGAGGCCGCCGAGACGTCCAGTGATCTGGAGGGCGATGGGATAGATGTCGTCTTTTTGTGCCACGTCGCCGACGATGCCGAATGCGCCGGGATGCTCGCGCGCGACGCGCTCGACGTGTTCACGCGTGCGCGCGACGAACGCGACGTGCGCACCGCGATGGAGCAGCTCGCGCACGAGTGCGAGCCCTAATCCAGACGTGCCACCGGTGATGGCGATTCGCAGACCTTGAAGTTCCATGTCGCGATGGTAGACGCTGGCCCACGTTGGAGACTTCGGTCCGCAGGACAGCGCCGCACCTGTCCGATCGGACAGGCGCGGATGTTGTCTCGTAAGCGTCAACCAACACGCAACCACGAAGGCGCGAAGGCACGAAGAAGACTTTCTTGTACTGGACGTTCTTCGTGTCTTCGTGTCTTCGTGGTTGCATTTTTCACCCGGTTACCGACTGGGTAGCAAACCTCGCTCGGCGGCGAGCGCGACCGCCTGCGCACGATTGTCGGCGCCGAGCTTGTTGAGGATGGCGGTCACGTGGAACTTGATCGTCCGCTCCGACAGCGAAAGCGTCTCCGCGATCTGACGATTGGAGAGACCCGCGGCGACGAGCCGCAAGACGCCGCGTTCGCGCGCGCTGAGCAAGCCGCCGCGACTGCGCGGATGAGCGACGTCGCTCACGAGCTTTGCCGCGACCCGTGGACTCAGATAGGAGTTGCCCGCGTGGACCTGGCGGATCGCGTCGACGATGTCCGCGGCCGCCGAGCCTTTCAGGAGATACCCTCGCGCACCGTCTCGGATCGCGCGGAAGACATCATCGTCTGCATCGTACGCCGTGAAGACAACGACGCCCGGACTCTGACGCACGAAGGTCGTGACGCTCTCGCCGGCTTCGGCGCCGGGCAGCTTGAGATCCAGGAGGACGACGTCCGGATGGAGCGTCGCCGCCAGCCGCAGCCCCTCGTCTGTCGTGCCGGCCGTACCGACGACCTCGATGTCACGCTCGCGCTCGAGCACCGCGCTGACGCCCTCGCGCACGATCGGGTGATCGTCGACGATCAGGACGCGGATCATGATGAGCGGCGAGGGACCGTGACCGTGATGGTCGTGCCGCGGCCCGGCACGCTGCGGATCGTCGCCTGACCGCCAACACGCCGCGCTCGCTCTTCGATGCCGATCAGTCCGAGCCCGCGACGCCGAGCTTCTCGCGGTCTGAAGCCGACGCCCGTGTCCGCGACACGCAGCCGCACGCGACGCCGCGTCGCGTCGAGGTGAAGCGACGCCTCGCGGGCCTTCGCGTGCTTGTGGATGTTGGTCAATGCTTCGCTCGCAATGCGAAAGAGCTCCGCTTCCATGTCGGCGGGCAGCGTGCCGACGTCGGCGATGTCTGTGCGGATGCGAACGCCGGTGTCGGCCGTGAAGCCGCGCGACAGCGCTCCAAGCGCTTCGGCGAGCGAGCCCTTCTCCAATGACGAAGGGCTCAACGCGCTGATCGATCGTCTGGCTTCGTCGAGGCTCAGACGGGCGACGTCGAGCGCGCGATTCAACGGTCGCCGCGCCTCGTGTTGCGAATCGAGATGTGAAAGTCCGGCTTCGATCTGCAGCGCGACGGCGGTGAGTCCTTGCGCGAGCGTGTCGTGGATCTCGCGCGTCATGCGCGACCGCTCGTCGGATCGCGCCAGTTCGACCGACTGCTCGCTGAACCGCGCGCGCTCGATCGCCATCCCGACTTGATCCGCGATCGTCGTCAACAGATCGAGCTCCTGTCGCGTGAGGCGTCGCCATCCACGCGTCGCGAGATTGATCACGCCGAGCGGGCGGTCGCCGGCGTACAGCGGCACGCTCGCGTGATAGCGCAGTCCGCCGGTGAGCGCCGCTTGTCCTGACTGGACGGCTGGTGCGAGCCGGCTGCACTCGACGACGTCGATGTTGCGCGCAGTGAGCCGGCCGCTTTGAAACAGCTCGAGGCACCAGCACGATCGGCCGGTCATGCGGACCGGTTCCTGCAGGTACGGCGGCAGATGCTGGACCGCCGCGCTGTAAAACCGGCCAGAGGAGGGATCGCGTAACCAGACCCAACCGGTCTCGACGCCAAGAAGATCCGCCACGCGGCTGAGCGCTTCGCTGACCGCTTGCTGCTCGGTCGGTGCGCTGTTGAGCGCCTCGGCCACTTCCTTGAGGATATGGAGCGCGCGCGTCTGCGACAGCCGGCGGCGAGCCGGCGTGGCGCGGTGGCTTTTGCGCGTTGATTTCTTGCGCCGGACAGTCAACCTAGACCGATTCTAGCGAGGAACATGATCAGAGCGCTCAGTCAGTCGCCTTTGATGTTGATGAACTGCCGGAGCGTATGCTTCACCTCGATCAGTGACTTCGCGTTCTCGATGACTTCGTCGATGTCTTTGTACGCCGACGGAATCTCGTCGAGCAGCACGTGCGAGTGTCGAAACTCGATCCCGGTCATCGCCGTTTCAAGATCGTTCATCGTGAACAACTTCCTCGCTGCCGTGCGGGAGTATCGCCGGCCGGCGCCATGGGGAGCCGAATGGAACGCCATCGGATTCTCCAGTCCGGTGACGATGTAGCTTCGCGTGCCCATCGAACCGGGAATCATCGCCCACATATCGCGCTTCGCCTGAATGGCGCCTTTCCGCGTAATCCAGACCTGTTGGCCGAAGTGCGTTTCAACCTGGCTGAAGTTGTGGTGGCAATTGATCCGCTGGACTTCGAGCTCACGCGTGCGGTCCGGTGTGCCGTAGATCGCGTGGCTCACCACCATCATCACGCGGTCCATCATCTCTTCGCGATTCAGCCGCGCGAATTCCTGTGCCCAGCGCAGATCCGCGACGTAGTCGTCGAACTCGGGCGTGTGCTCGGTCAGATACGCGAGGTCCCTGTCGGGCAGGGAGATGTTCTTCGTGGCCGCGTGTTGCTGGGCCTTCTTGATATGGAGGTTTCCAATCTTGTTGCCGACGCCGCGTGAACCCGAATGCAGCGTGAGCCACACGGTGCCACTCTCGTCGGTCGCGAGCTCGATGAAGTGGTTGCCGCCGCCCAACGTTCCCAGCGCCAATTTCCACGAGCGATCGATCGACTCGTAATCCTTCTTGGCGATCGCCTCTAAATGGGCGACGCGATCCGCGGCCGTCTCTGAAAGCTTGTTGTTGTTGTGACCGGCACTCATGGGAATCCGACGCTCGATCTCCTGGCGAATGCGAGCCGGATCGGCGATGTCCCCACGTCCGAGAGGCGTCTTGACGGCGACCATCCCGCAACCGATATCGACGCCGACCGCTGCCGGGATAATTGCGCCCTGTGTGGCGAGGACCGTACCCACCGTCGCGCCGCGGCCGAAGTGACAGTCGGGCATGACCGCGACGTGCTTGAAGATGAAACCCATGGACGCGGTGTTCTCGATTTGTCGCAGCGCCGACGCCTCGACGGTATTTGGCGGCAGAAACAACACCGCCTTGTCGTTCAGCCTATACACGTCGAACCTGCTTCCATCTGTCTTACGTCAGCCACTTGCAGCCCGCGTCGATCGCAAACGCCATCGCGCACATGAACGCCCAACGCGGCATCCACAACGCGAGGAGCAGGACGACGACCGGCAGCGTGAGCAGCGGCAGAATGCCAACCATGACGTGCTCCACCAATAGGGATCAGCCGGCGAGCCCCAGGACTTTCAGGACTTTGTCCCCGCGCTTCACGAACTTGACGATCGTGGTGGTCGGCCAGCGGCGGACCTGGCCGTACCACTCCGTCGTGGCCTCGAAAAACTTGTACAGGTCGCGCAGGCGTTCCTCGGTGTACTCGTCGGTCGCCTTGTCCTTCTCGGCTTCGACGATGCAATCGCGAAGCAGGCGCATCGTGGGATCGCATTCCCGCTTCTTGCGCTCGTCGAGGACGACGCGGAACATTTCCCACACGTCTTTCATGCTCTCGAAATGGTCTCGCTTGTCGCCGGCGACGTGCACGAGCGTCACGATGCCCCAGCCTTGCAGTTCCTTGAGGCTGGTGCTGACGTTGGAGCGGGCCACGTCGAGGGCGTCCACGATGTCGTCGGCATTGAGCGGCTCGGGCGAGAGATACAGGAGCGCGTGCACTTGGGCGACGGTGCGGTTCACGCCCCAGCGCGTCCCCATCTCGCCCCAGTGGAGGATGAATTTGCGTTGGACGGGTGACAGTTTGTTCATGTTTGTCAGTTATTTCTGTCAAGACAGAAAATACAGAAATATCAGGCGAATGTCAAGACGTGACGGAAATTCATGGAGGCGCGACACGCGTGAACCCTCGCACGCGCCCTGTGACCGGGAGCGTGTCCGCGAGTCCTTCCGGCCGCGCCGGCC
>MNEX01000014.1:0-3658 GCA_001917905.1 Acidobacteria bacterium 13_1_40CM_65_14 | reverse complement strand
GCCGCGGCGCACGTTGTTTGACAGGTCCCGTGACGGGTCCTAGAATTGCGCCACTTCGAACAACAGTGCCGCGTCCTCTCGTGTTGCACGCTGTATCTGAATCGGATCGTCGTCTTTGTCCTTGTGAGCGTCCGTAGCGTTCCAACTCGGGTTGCCCGGGAGGTTCCCAATGCGATGGTTCGTGGTGAGACGATTGATCGTGCTCTGCACGATGCTGGCGATGCCCGTCGCCGGCTATGCACAGGAGGCGGTGTTCAGCGGGACGGTGACCGATTCCACGGGCGCGATGCTGCCTGGCGTCACCGTGAAAGCGGTCCACGAGGCCTCAGGCAACAGCTTCGAAGCCGTCACCGATCAGCGCGGCGCCTACCGGCTGCCCGTCCGCATCGGCGTCTACAAACTGAGCGCGGAAGTCCCCGGATTCACCACGGTCACGCGGACCGGCCTCGAGCTGCTCGTCGGGCAGACCGCGGTCATCAATCTGCAGATGGCGCCCGCGTCGGTGCAGGAGTCGGTCACCGTCACCGCCCAATCGCCGCTCATCGAAACCGCGACGTCGAGTCTGGGCGGCAACATCGATGAGCGTCAGGTGCAGGAGCTGCCGTCGCAGGGCCGCAACTTCTTGTCGCTCGCGCTGCTCGCGCCGGGCAACCGGACCAACGCACAGGGCGCGCTGCCCGTGCAGGACCGCGTCGACGTCCGCGAATTTCAGCTCAACGTCGACGGTCAGCAGGTCACGTCGAATCTCGGCACGGGCAACCAGTCGCGGTACAGCAACGACTCGATCGCGGAATTTCAGTTCATCTCGAACCGGTTCGACGCGACCCAGGGCCGGTCAACGGGCGTGCAGGTGAACGTCGTCACCAAGTCGGGGACCAATACGCTGGCGGGATCGCTGCTCGGCAACTTCCGCAACAGCGCGTGGAACGCCGCGGACCCGGTGTTGAAACGCGTCCTGCCGTACAAGAATCAGCAGATCAGCGGCACGGTTGGCGGGCCGATCGTCAAGAACAAACTGCACTTCTTCGGCAACTACGAATACGAGCGGCAGCCGCTGACGTCGATTTGGAACACGCCGTACCCGCGATTCAACATTCAGTTGAACGGCATCAGAAACGTGAAGCTGGGCGGCGCCCGGCTCGACCAGCAACTGTCGTCGAAGATGCGCCTCATGGGGAAGATCTCGCACTCAGGATTGTTCGAGCCGTTCGGACCCGGCACCGGCAACCATCCGTCGGCGACCAGCAGCAACCAGGAGCACAACACCGACGTCATCGGCCAGTTCACGCAGGTGATCAGCAACCGGGCGGTGAACGAGGTCCGATTCGGCTATGCGTCCTACGGCATCGACCAGCGGAGTCTCACGTCGTGGTCGAAGCACTGGCAGGCGCCTAACGGCATCACGACCGACGGGCCGGTCATCACCTTCCGCGGGTTCTCGTTCAACCGCAACAACAACCTGCCGCGCTACCGGAACCAGGACGTGTACACCTTCCACGACGATTTCACGCTGTCGTACGACGCGGCGGGCCGCCACGACCTGAAGGCCGGCGGCGAGTATCTGCACCTCCTCGACAGCACCCGCAACTGCAACCGGTGCGGCGGCGTCATCACCGCCAACGGCGGGCCGGTGCCGGCCAACATCGAGGATCTGTTCCCGGATGCGTTCAACGCCGACACATGGAACCTTGCCGCCATCTCGTCGATCACCACGCGCTATACCGTCGGCGTGTCCGACGCGACCAACTTCCTGACGCCGGTCCGTTTGTGGAAGTACGGCGCGTGGGCGCAGGACGACTGGAAGGTCAGCAACCACCTCACGCTGAATCTCGGCATCCGTTACGATCTGATCTGGAACGCGTTCGCGCAGAACGTCACCTTCGAGCCGTTCGAAAAGGCCAATCGGCCGCAGGACTCGAACAACGTTCAGCCGAGAGTCGGCTTTGCGTATTCGTTCAACGAACGGACCGTCCTGCGCGGTGGAGCGGGACTCTACTACAACGACATCCTCAACACGAACGTGTTGTGGCCGATGAGTCCGTTGACGATCGCGGTGATCGCGGCCGACAACGACCGCACGCGATCCGATTTCGCGGCGAACCCGTTCAACGGAGCCTTACCGACGTACGAGCAGGCGCTGCGGCGCTTCTGTTACGTGAACAACACGCCTGGCTGTCTGTTGCGCGATCTGCAGGAGCAGGCGCCGCCGCCGGCCTACGCGCACGTGCCGCATAGTTGGCAGAGCTCGATCGGCATCGCGCGGCAGCTGGCGAACGACATGGCGTTCGAAGCCGACTACGTGAACACGAGGAGCCGGCGCGAGAAGTCGATTCAGGACAACGTCAACGTGACGTTCAATCCGGACACCGGCGTTCCGTATCCGTACTCGAATGTCAGCCGCCGCGCGTTTCCGCTCTACGGCGTCATCGGGATGTTTCCCATGACGGGCAAGGCTGACTATCACGGTCTGCAGACCAGCTTCACCAAGCGCATGAGCCATCGCTGGCAGGGTTCGCTCACCTACACACTGTCGGCCCTCTGGGATCGGGATCCTGCGCCCATCAGCGGTCTCGCCGAAGCGCCGTTCCCCGTCGCAAACGATGTCGGCGGCGAGCGATCGTTTGCGGAAACCGACCAGCGCCATCGGCTCGTGTTCAACGGCATCTGGCAAATCGGCTACGGCCTGCAACTGAGCGGCATCTACTTCTACGGGTCCGGCCAGCGCACGCAGGCGACCTGCGGATGCGACGCGCGCGGACTGCAGATCACGAGCGTCGATCGCCTGCGGCAGGACGGGACGATCATCCCGCGCGAGGCGTTCGTGTTCGATCCGATCCACCGCGTCGACATGCGGCTGCAGGAACGCGTGCCGATGCACGGTCATGCGACCGTCGGCGGCTACCTGGAGCTCTTCAACGTCTTCAATCGCGCGAACTATGGGGCTTACGAGACCAGAGAAACCAACGCGCAGTACGGCCAGCCGCAGCCGAGCACGAACCTGTCGTACGCGCCGCGCACGTTGCAGTTGGGATTCCGCGTCACGTTCTGATCGACACGCGTGCGAGCATCACGAGCGCCGGGCCGCTAGCTAACTAACTAGCTAGTGGAGTGTCTTCATCGAAACAGTACCGGGACGACGTCGAACGCAAAGACCGCGAAGACCGCAAAGAATAGATTTCAGGCTGGTCTTCTTTGCGCTCTTTGCGTCCTTTGCGTTCATCGTACTCGGCGAGCCGTCACTGATTCAGGTGAGACACGCCACTTGTCCGCCCGGCCCGCGTTGTATCAGGAGGATTCTCGTGAAGCATTCCGCGTGGGCGCTCGTCGTCTTTTTCTTTTCTGTATCTGTTCAAGGACGGTAGACGAAACGGCGTCGACGCGCAGTTGATGAAAAAGCCGGTCGCGCAGCTGACCGACGGACGACATCCTGGCGATGTCGGCGTACCTCGCGTCGCTGACTCCGTAACACGTGGAGGCGCAAGATGCCGACTCGTAGAGAATTCGTCAAAACCACCGCCACCGCGACCGCCGGATTCTTCGTGCAGGCGCCGCCCGCACGGCGACAGGTGTTCGTGGGACGCCGCCGCGTGAAGGTCGTGGACGTTCACGGTCACCTCGCCGTGCCGGAGGTGCGCGACATTATCAAAGGTACGAAGCT
>MNEX01000042.1 GCA_001917905.1 Acidobacteria bacterium 13_1_40CM_65_14 | reverse complement strand
CATGTGATTGGTCGCCAGCAGCTCGTACTTCGGTCCCGCCTTGACGACGAAGACGTCGCCGTCCTCGCTCGTGAGATAAATCTTGCCGTCGCCCGCGACCGGTGATGCGCTGAACGATCCGCCCGGCCCGACGCGCTCCTGATACAGCCGCTCGCCGGTGCGGACAGTGTAGGCGGCGAGCACGCCGTTGATCTGCAGCACGTACAGATGATCGCCGTAGATGACCGGCGTCGGGATGTACGGGCCGCCGCGGTTCGTGCTCCACGCGATGGACGCGCTCTGCGTTTGATCCTTTGCCAGCGTGATGTCACCGCTCGCGCCCGGTTTGATCGCGTAAATCGGCTGCACACCGCGATAGCCGTTGGTGACGATGATGATGCCGGGTCCGACGATGGGCGTGGGGATCGTGATCTCGGAGTTGCCCGAGAGGCGCCACAGCTCTCTGCCGTTCTCCGGATCGTACCCGCGGATGAAGGTCGTCGCTTGCGTGACCAGTTCGGTCTTGCCGTTGCTCTCGAAAATCGCCGGCGTGGACCACGACGGGATCTCCTCGCGCGCGGTGCGCCACGCCGGCCGACCGGTCGCGACGTCGAACGCGGCGAGAAATGAGTTCTTCTGGATATCGCACTGGATGATGACGAGGTTCTTCCAGATGATCGGCGAGCTGCCGATGCCCCACTCGTAGTCGGGATCGTAGAACCAGCCGGCGTTCAGCACGCCGAGATCTTTGGTCCAGAGCAGCTTGCCGTCGACGTCGTACGCGTAGAGCCCTTCGGATCCGAACGACACGATGACGCGGCGTCCATCGGTGACCGGCGTCGCCGTGGCCTGACTCGATTTCGGATGACGCTTCGTCTTCGGGATGCCTTCGTGCGCGACGCGCTCCCACAGGACTTTGCCCGTGCGCTTGTCGAGCGCGACGAGCTTCCACGAGTGCTTCGACACATCCTTCGCCGGTTCGACGTCGCCGTAGAGGCCGGTGCGGATGCCGGCGCTCGCGTCGCTGCTGACCGCCGTCGACACGAACACGCGATCGCCCCACACGATCGGGCTCGAGACCGACACGCCGGGCACCGGCGTCTTCCACACGACGTTCTCGCCGGTCGCCGCATCCCACTTCACGGGCGTCGGCGATCCGTCGGCGACGCCCGACGCGGCGGGTCCGCGGAACATCGGCCAGTTCTGGGCGGACACGATCGGGCTGGCCGCCAGCGAAAGAACGACAGCTATCAAAGACAGGAAACGCGTCATCTTTTTTCACTTTGCGCTGGGGCCCCACCCCCAGCGCCTGCCACCGCTCGCTCACGCTCGCGGCGGTGATTAGTCGCGACGATCCGCTTAGGGTGCCGTACGCTCCTTACTTGTCCTCGACTCGCGTGAAGGCGATCGAATTGCCAAACGCGGTAAGCGTGACTGCCGCCGCCTTGTCTCCTTCGATCTTGAACGTCACCGTCGACCCGGGCTGCTCGGCGACGCCGAACGTCGTCTCGTCGCGCGCGACCAGCGTCATCCGCTGTCCGCCGAGCGTGGCGGCGAGCCGGCCGTCGGCGGCGGTCACGACGAGGTTGACCGGAATCTGCGGGCCGTCCTTGTACGTGCCGACGTATCGCGCGAGCTGCGCCGGATCCAGCTTCATCTCGACGCGCGGCTTCGCGCCGGCCTTCTCGAGGAGCGACACGATGTCCGCGTGCTTGCCCTTGGTCGCGGCTTCGAGCGCGTCGGACAGCGTCGCTGGTGTGAGTCCGCCGATGTCGAGGATGACTGTTGTCGTCTCCGCTTCGCCGCTCGACACGGCGCCCATGAGCGCCGTCTCTTTCCCTTGCGCGCCGTGCTGCAGCAGCAGCCGGACGACTTCGGCGTGGTGCGGCGTGCGATCCATCGCCGGATTCACCGCCCACGTGAGCGCGGTCGCACTGTAGAACGTGTCCTTCGCGTTGACGTCGGCGCCACGATCCAGCAGGAGCTTGACCACCTCGACGTGGCCGCGGTCGGCGGCGAAGGAGAGTGCGGTCCGGTTGTAGCGGAACTTGGTGTTGACGTCGACGCCCTCGTCCAACAGCTTCTTGACGGCCGCCGCGTCGCCCTTGCGCGCGGCCTCGGAGAGCGCGTCCGCTTTGTCGCTCGTCGTCTGAGCGCTCAGCGCGATCGATCCGACCAACAGGGAACCGCAGAGTACGCAAAGAAGGTTTTCTCTGCGTGCTCTCCGGGCTCCGCGGTTGCTTCTCGTGAGATCCATGCGCGCCTCTGGTCCGGCTAAAGCCGGACACCACAAGAGAATGGTTTCGTCGTGGCGTAATCCGGCTACGCGGTGGGCCGGAAGTACAGAACCATCGCGGCGCCAAGCGACGCGAACAGGAATCCGACGTAGAGCATCGGATTGATCGCCGACTTCGGCGGATGGATGATCATCCCGATCAGCACGTTCACGATCGGCGCGCCGCCGAACACGAGCGGCATGACGTAGAAGGGCAGGCCTCCCGCCTTGAAGGCCCAGATGATGCACGCCGCGCCGGCGGCGCCGAGCGCGCCCGCGATGGTCGCCGTAATCAAGCCGTTGGTGTTGAATCCCGAGAGCGCGCCCTGCGACGACAACCCGATCACGGGAACGATGACGCCAATCAGGAAGTAGGCGACGCCGACGCACAACAACGCCTTGAGCGGGTTTCCGAGCTGCGTCTGTCCGAGGTAGAGCAGCGCGCCATAGGCGCCCCACGACAACACGGCTCCCGCCACGAAGATCACCCATCCCATACGTTTCCTCGTCTGTGGACTTGTGCTGACAGTCGTCATTTGCGTCGCCGGCATTTTACTTTCATTCACTTGCGGCGGGGCCCCCCCCCCGCCGCGAACTGACGCCGACACCTCGCCGCGGATTCGTCTATCAATGCTCGCGGGGCCCCACCCCCGCTCGCTTCGCGCTCCGGCGCTCGAAGACTCGCTACCAGCCCCCCAACGCGGGAGCCGCGTTGGGGACCCCGCCTCTTCGCGCGAGCCGCAGGCGCTGTCCTCGGCTCGGCGTGGCCGCAGGCGCTACTCGCGGATTTTGCGCATCGTCACGGCGAACGCCTGGTGGCCTGCCTGCGGGTCGTACACGATGACCGGCATCAACCGGCCGCGGATGGTGTCGGGATTCGACCGGGCATATCCCATCAGCGTTTTCGCCAGGCGCTCCTTCGACTGCGCGATTGGCTCGCCGCGCGGAATGCCGCTGAGCAGATCGTTGAAGCTCACGTCCCAGACTTCCGATCGCAGCAGCGCGTCGACCACCGTGCCCTTGAGAATGTTGTGCGAGAAGTTGAAGAAGAAGGCGATCGGCGAGTAGGCCTGCTCCGACGGCCGGTGGCGCTCGAACGCGTCGATCAGGTCCTCGCGGTATCGGTGAAACCGCTCGCGGAATTCCGATCGCTCCGCGTCGCAGGACGACAACAAGGCCGGCGGCTCTCCGACGAATGCTCTGGCGTCCGGCGTCAGCCCGTTGAGCATCGCCTCGACGAGCATGTCGCGGCCATGTCCGGTGACGCCCTCATCCTGCATGCGCGCGTACTCGCGCATCAGCGTCGCCAGCGCGAAGCAGAGCCACGGGTAGTCGGCGACGTTGTCGTTGCGCATGACCATGGTGTCGCGCGCGTACGTCGCCTCGAAGCCAAAGCGCAGATGGCTGCCGATGCTCGGCGCGTGGCCCAGCGCGATGTTCGTTCGATGCGCGCCGTTCAGCGTCCGGGTCCGCTCGAGCAGCTTCTCGTAGCCCCGTTCGTGCAGCTCGAAGTGCGACGTAGCGATCAGGATGAGCGTCTCGGCGTTGTCGACGAACCGTTGGCCGCTGCCGTTCGATCCTTGGAGCTCGCAGAGGAGCTGATTGAGTCGGTCGAGATTGGCGTCGGCGTCGCCGTTGTCCCAGATTCTGAGCGAGAGCAGCGCGAGCAGGTGCAGGACGTAGTAGTCGAGCAGGATCGCTAGCGCGGTTCGATCCACCGCGTCGTCGCCCCGCGTGTCGATCAGATAGTGGAGGACGTCGACCGGAATGATGTCTTCGTTGACCGTGTCGGCCTTGCCGTCCCAGTCGTGCAGCACGTGAAACCCGTCGTCGCGCGTGAGGCTGTCGAACGTCTTGATGATCCGGCCGAGACTGATCTGATGTTCGCCGGCCTTCCACGTATGCGAGCGCATGCTGTCGCGGAGCCGCAGCAACGCCGCCCGAAAGTCCTTCGCGTTTGCGACGTCAGCGACGATGTCCCGGCGGAACGTTCCCGTCAACGCCGTCTCGAGCATTGCGCATGCTTCGTCGAACCTCGTCATCGCCACGCGACCAGCCGGAGCAACGGCTTGCGCGCTCCTGTCAACCGGCCCGGGCGCCGTCCGGAAGCGATCGCTCGGGGACGGCGAGCGCGGGCGTCAAGCCGTCGGCATAGCCGATGTCGAAGAGCATGCCCTCCGATACGTGACCAGCCATCCGCTTCGGTGGCAGATTCAACACGAACAGCGCCTGGCGCCCGACGAGCTCCAAGGGATTCGGACGCTCCTGTTTCATGCCGGCGAGAATCTGTCGTGTGTGATCGCCGAAGCTCACGGTGAGCCGCACCAGCTTTTTCGAATCAGCGACAGCGTCTACCGCCCGGATGGTTCCCAAGCGGATGTCGAGGGATTCGACGACTGAGAAGTCCGCGATCGGCTTGACGGACGCGGGTGTGAATGCCGTCATGGCTACACCGAGGGCCGGGCACGCGCCGCCAGCCGGCCGCCGCCATACCCGCACGCAACGAACGTGATCACGCCGAGAATCCAGACCCACGCGGGATGCGGCAGCATCAGCATGTTCGCCACGCCCGTTCCGAGCAGCAGCGTGCCGACGATGTTGCCGTGAAGCTGCGGCGAGTGGCCGGCGAGCCGCGCCGCCGTCCACGCGCCCGCCAGCGTCCCGAGCGCCCAGCCGATCAACACGAACACGAACGCGCCGGCCGGCAGCGTTTTGATGTACTCGCGCATGGCGACGGGATCGGCGGCGTTGAGGCCGCGCGGCAGCGGATAGATCTGACTGCTGATGGCTTCGACGATGGCGACGACGAGCGCCGCCACGACCATGCCAGTCAACACGGCGAGAACGCTTCGGGCGATCGCTGCCATGTTTTCTCTTGCTGTGTCATCGCGCGAAGCAGTAGATGCGTCCCGCGCCTCCGCGTGGAGCGGTGTTCGCGCAGTTCTGATTCGCGTGCGCCGAGTTCCATGACGAGAGCGCGCCGGACGTGTCGCCGTTCGGCCCCAGACCGTCCGAGTGACCGACCTGCGCGACCGCGCTCGTCGCGTCGGACGTCCAGTCGTTGCACGTGAATCCAGTCATGAGGGCGCCGTCGCTGTTCGACCCCGTGAGGATGTCGTGCTCGACCGGGCTCGGCGAACCGGTCCATTGACCGTTGATCCGCTGACCGCGCTCGTCGACGAACACGGCGGCGTCGCCTTTGCGCGCGTGCAGCTCAGCGAGATCCCTGGCGACCACGACACCGTTGACGTTGGCCCACGGTCCGTTGCCGATCCGGCTGCGCGCATCGGTCGGCCGGTTGCTGTTGTCGGCGTCGCGCTCGACGCTCAAGTAGGCTCGCCACGTCTTCGCCCCGGCGCCTGCGGCCGCGGCGAGGCTTTGACACAGCGCGTCGGCGCCGCGCAATCCGCCAAGGTTGCCGGTCGTGCTCTTCGCGCTGCTGACGAAGAAGCTGATCACAGGGGCACTTGCTGCGCTTGTCGGACTTGCCGTGTTGCTGCCGCCACAGGCCGCTGCAACAAGTGCCGCTCCGAGCACGAGCGCTACGACGCATCGCTTCATGACATCACCCCGCTTGGTTGTTTCGAGAATCCGGATGCTAACACGGGCCCGCACCGGCCGGCGTCGAGCTCCTGCACAGGATGTCGTTCTCCCCTCAACGATTGGCGCCTGGCTGCATGCCGCACGCTCGATACACGGCGGCGGCATCGGACGACGAGAGATATCGCAAGAGCGCGGTCGCCGCGTCGGGCGATTTCGCGTGCGTCGACACGAAGCCGACGAGCGAGGTCGGCGTCGAAATGTCGCGCGGCAACTCGCCGACGACCTCGACGCCGGGATCGGTGATTTCGCTGAGGAAGGTGAGACCGATGTCGACGTCGCCTTTCGTGAGCAAGGCCATCGCGCCGGCGCCGCCCTGCGCGCGCTTGATCTTCGGCCGCATCTGGTCCGCGATGCCGAGCTTCTTCAGCGTCGCGTCGAAGCTGACGCCGGCCGCCGCGCCGGACGCGCTGTCCGGATAGGCGATCGATTTCGCGGCGAGCAGCATCCGCTTGACCGCTTCAGGCGTCGAGATGTCCGGCTTGCGATCGCCTTTTCGCACCGCGACGGCCACCGCCACGGTGGCGAGCGGCGTCTCGCTGCTTGCGACGACGTGGCCGGAGGCGAGCACCTCCGGATACGGCGGCTGCACGATCGGGACGTCGAACAGCTCGCCGCGCACGACCTGTTGCTTGGTTCCGCCGCCGGATCCGAACGTCGCTTTGACCTTGTGGCCGGTTCGGTGTTCGAAGTCCGGAATCAGTTTCTCAATCGCGGCCCTGATGCCGCCGGGCGCAATGAGCGTGACTTGGTCTGCACGAACGATCTGCGCCGACGAGAGCGCCAGGACGATGACCGCCGACGACAGCAGGTGTTTCATAATGAATTTCAGATTTCAGATTTGCGGACTGGGTGTCAGACACGTGTCTGACACGTGTCTGACACCCATGTCCAGTCTTTCACGAGATCCTTAGGCTCGGTGTGGCCGCAGGCGCTTCCAGAACTCCGGATCGGCGGCGATCCATTCTTTCGCGGGCAGGCCCCAGTACGGACGCACGGCAAAGACCGTCGTCTGCGGGTGAGCGTTGGCGGCGAGAGCCTCCGCTTCGTCGCGCGTGCGAGCCGCGTTGAAGACGAAGCGCGTGCCGTCGGGCGCTTCAAACACCGAGCCCTCTATCCGATCATCGTCTTTGGTGACGGTCACGACGAAGAAGCGCGCCCCCGCGATCGTCCATGGTGCGCCGCGACTCAGATCCGCTCTGTAGCTCGCGAAGATGTCCACGTCGGTGGCAATCACATCCTGTCTGCGCTTGCCGATGCCGGCGAGCGCCGCCATGAGCGGACGATTGTTCGCGTAGGCATCGTAGACCCGCTGCTTTTCAGCCTCCGATTCGAATCCGTTCAACCACCAGACTTCTCCTTGCCCGGTGAGCGCCTCGATCGCGAGATGCGGATGCGGGGCTTTCAGATCGGCGCAGAAGCGGGCGGCGTCCACTTCGATCGATGTGAACGCCGCCGCGCAACCCGGCTTCAAGGTGTCGCGATGGATCTGCAGGATCGCCGGCGGGCTGTCCCGCGTCATACCCGTCAGAAGCTGTTGATGAAACTCAGAATGTCCGGCAAGTCGACGCGGTTGGAATAGGTGACGCCCGCGCAGTTGCCGTTGGTCACGTACGAGTTCACCGCGAGCACGATGTCGGTGCCGCTCAGCACGTCGGGGCCGCCGGAGTCGCCGAAGCAGACGCCGCCGGTGCCTTGCGACGGATTGGCCGTCAGCTTGATGAATTCGACCGACGCGACGTTGTTGCTCTGAATCAACTGGCTCGGCGCGAAATAGCGCGTGAACAGGAAGATTTGTTGCTTTGGGCCGCCTCCAGGGATGAAGCCCTGCACACCGTAGCCGACGATATCCACGAACGTTCCCATCGGTAACGTGTCTACCAAGCCGGCCGCCGGCAGCGTCGCGAAGTCACCGGGATTCACTGGCTTGCCCAACGTCACGACGGCCACGTCGTGCGTATCGAATCCCGGCAAGCCAGGGCCGCAGGCGATGCACCAGTTCGGATTCGGATGAAATGTCCCCGGCGTGAAATCCTTGGACAGGCTGAACGGAGGTCCTGACTTGTACGAGACGAAGACCGGCCGGCTCGGGTCGGCGCAGTGAGCCGCCGTCAGGAACTTCGTGGATGAGAGCGCGGATCCCGAGCAGACAGTGACGAAGCCGGGCATGTCGGGGATAAATTGAATGACGACGCCGACGTACGGATGCCGATTGCCATCGGGCTGACCGTTCGTGACCGTCATGACGCGCGCGCTCGCCGCCAGACACACACCAAGTACCACGAGTCCCAGCACCTTCATACGCATCAGTCCCTCCAGTGCGCGCATGCTACACCAGGTCGTCGCTCAGCGGATTTCGATTCGTCTCCTACGGCTTGCGTCCATCGGGCAGCACCAGCTCGTTCGCCTTCTGCGGCGCGGCGTCCTGCGGCGTGCCGGCGTTCCACGACGGAATCGGCGTCTTACCGGGCGGATACAGCGATTCCATCGGCTGCCACACTGTGTCGACGCGATCGGTGAAGAGATCGCCGATCAGGAGATCCGTGATGGTGCCCTGCAGACCGGGATAGTGGCGGACGAAGTTGCCGAAGCTGAAGCCGTCGTAGTACTCGCACACGAGACGCCGCATGCGATCGACACCCTGGTTGAACACGGGTCCCCACTTGCCGAGCTGCGCGGCCGAGGTGTCGTCCTTCGCAAAGCCCTCGACGATGGCGTCGGCGGCCATCTCGCCGGACCGCAGCGCGAGCAGCACGCCGGACGAGTAGAGCGGATCGAGGAAGCCCCACGCGTCGCCAATCATCACCCAGCCGTCGCCGGCCACTTTCGTCGCGCGATACGAATAATCTTTCGTCGCGAAGTAGCCGGTGACTCGCGTCGCGGATGCGATGCGCTCCTTGACGGCGGAGCAGCGGTCCACTTCTTCCCGATACGTCTCCTCGTAACCGGCGCGATTCTTGAACAGGTAATCGAACGGCGCCACGACGCCGACCGACACGATGTTGTCGTGCAAGGGGATGTACCAGAACCAGCCGTGGCTCTTCGCATCCGGGGGCCCCTGCCCCCCGGTCCTCGCCGTCTGCAGCACCATGGTCGCGCCTTCGTCGCGGCCGGTGTCGCGATACGCGCCTTCCCAGTACGTCCAGATGGCGCCCTTGTTCAGCACCGGATCCCAGACACGCAAGCGGAGACGATTCTGAATCAGCCCGGCCTGCCCGCTGGCGTCGACGACGACCTTGGCGCGGACGTCACGGCGCCTGCCGCCGTCCTCCTGAATCGTGACACCGACCGCGCGGCCGGCGCTGAGCGGAGTCGAAGCGCCTGCCCTGAGCGGAGTCGAAGGGTCGTTCTCGAAGATGACATCAACGACGCGGACGCCTTCGTGGACCGTGACGCCATGCTCGCGCGCGTTGTCGAGCATCATTTTGTCGAACTCGCTGCGCACCACTTGCCAGGTCTGCGAACACTCGTGCGGCTTGTTGTTCCAGAAGTAGAACGGCGCCGACAGCTTGCCGCTCGCGTTGACGAACTGCACGCTGTACTTCTTGACGAAGCGGCTCTGCTGCATTTTCGGCAGCATGTTCAGCCGCCGCAGCACCCAGTAGGTTTCGGGAATCAGCGATTCGCCGATGTGAAAGCGCGGAAACTGCTCGCGCTCGAAGAGCTCGACGCTCACGCCCTGCTGCGCCAACAACGTCGAACACGTCGATCCCGCGGGACCGCCACCGATCACAACGACATCAGTCATCTTTTTTTATTTTGCGTGGGGCCCCACCCCCACGCCTGACGCGCTCGCGCCGTCGCGCTCGCGCGTATCCAGAACAGAACGTCACTGCGGGGCCCCACCCCATTTGCCCACGAGATTTCAGAGTTCAGATTTCAGATTTCAGATTGATTTCAGATTTGCGGAATCAGCTTCGCACGTTCATTCCAATCTGAAATCTGCAGTCTGAAATCTGCAATCTCCTGAGATCAGCCCTTAACAGCCCGTGGTGAGAGTCTGGCTGCATTCGACGGGCGATGCATCCCCGCCGGCTGCGTTGCTCCTCGCTCAAATACGTCGCGCCGTTCGATACCGGGGTCCCCAGCGCGGCAGCCGCGCTGGGGTGGTCGTCGGGGCGCCTCGCCCGTCTCGGTGCGACGCCAGACTTTCACCATGGGCTGTTAGCGCCCAGCCCTGATACGGTCCGCGATCTCCTGAGGTATCTCGATCCCCTGCATCGTCGGTTTCTTGCGTACGCACGCGATCGTCATCGAACCGCTCGCGATTTTTTCGTCGTTCTTCGTGAGCGTGCACTCGTAGCGGATCGTCTTCTTCGTCATCTCGGCGACGCGCAGGTGCACGTCGAACTCGTCCTCGAACCGCAGCGGACGAACAAACTCAAACGATGTCGCGATGCGCGGCCACCCGATGTCGCTGTCCGGTGGATGGATGCTCAGTCCCGCCTCTCGCCACAGCGCGTGCTCGGCTTCCTCCATGTAGCGGAAGAACCAGCTGAAGTGGACGATGCCGGCCACGTCGGTCTCGTAGAACTGCACGCGGCGGCGGAACCGGTACTCGCTCAGCGCCATCGTTGCACACCGACGTCTGTCGAACCACGAAACCACGAAAGCACGAAAGCACGAAAACACGAAGACGATCAACGCGGAGCCCGCAGAGCACGCAGAGCAAATCTACTCTGCGGTCTCTGCGAGCTCTGCGTTCAACGTCGTGTTCGGACGTTTGGCCTACGTGTATCGGATGCCCACATGTTCGGGGTGGAAGAAGCGGGGCAGCAGCACGTCGACGCGGAGCAGGCCGTCGCGCGTGAGCGACACGATCCGCTCGCTGGCCTCTTTGAGATAGCCTTCGTGTTTCAGCGACGTGAGCTCGTCATGGAACCGCCGCAGGATGTCGACACCGTACTTGTTCGTGAAGTACTCCGGCCGCACGCTTCCAAGCTTGAGCTGCAGCACGAGCTCGCGAATCATCCGTTCGTCACCGGTCGGCCGGTACGCGCGGCTCAACGGAATCTCGCCGCCGCCGACCGCCTCGCTGTACGTCTCCCACGTGTCGTAGTTCTGCATGTGGACGCCGTTGACGTGACCGAACGACGCGACGCCGAGCCCCACCATGTCGGCGCCCTGCCATAGGCGATCGGTGTAGATGAACTTCGTTCGTGACGGATCTTTCACGGCCGTGTACGCGCTCCGCACGGTGTAGCCCGCACGCTCCAACGCCTCGAACGCTTCCGCGACCCAGCGTCGCTTGGTGGACCAGTTGACCACCGGTTCCTCGAACAGCCGCGTGCCTTTCAGCAGGTCCTTGCTGATGGTTGTGTTGTAGGGGAGCTCCATCTGATAGATCGTCACGCTGTCTGGATCGAGCTCCAGCGTCTTTTCCACGCACACGCGCCAGTTCTCTTCCGTCTCGCCGAGCATGCCGGCGATGAGGTCGATGTTGATTTGCGGAAAGTCCATCTTCCGCGCGTAGCGGAACGCCTGACCGATCTCCGGCGAGCGATGCGCGCGGCCATTCAGCTCGAGGATCCGGTCGTCGAAGTTCTCGACGCCGAGGCTGAGCCGCGTGACGCCCATGTCGCGGATGGCCGCGATCTTTGGTTCGGTCAACGTCCCCGGCTCGCACTCGAAGGTGATCTCTTCAGCGTCTTTCCACGACGCGGTCGCTGAGAGCCGCTTGACCAGCGACTTCAGCTGCTGCGTCGAGAGAAACGACGGCGTGCCGCCGCCGAAGTACACGAAGTTCAGCGGACGCCCGGCGATCGCCTTCTGCTGCGCGTAGAGCTCCCATTCGCGCGCGAGGATGTCGAGGTAATGCGACACCTCCTGCGCGTTCTTGTCGGTGTAGACGCGGAAGTAGCAGAAGTGGCACCGCTTCCGGCAGAACGGAATGTGAAGGTACAGCCCGAGCGGGACTGAGGCATCCGCCGGTTTGGCGAGCGCCGGCCGCGCATCGCGATCGACGGCTTCACGGGACCACACCGAAAACGGGGGATAGGTCGCGACGAAATAACTGCCGACGTCGGTTTGATCGGCGAGCGCCGGACGGGATTCTTCGCTCATTACGTTCAGGGTCTCCACCAGGTCCAGAACCTCTCCACGTCCAGAACCTCTCCACCACGGAGGACACGGAGGACACAGAGGAAGAACGTACTGTTCGTTCCTCCGTGTCCCCCGTGTCCTCTGTGGTGGAGAGTTGGAACGGTACCTCGATCCTACCCGAAACAATAGATACGTCCATCGGTGGATCCAATCACGACGCGTCCCGAAGCAATCGAAGGCGACGCGGTGATCGCGTCGCCCGCGTCGAACTCCCATTTCTTCTGACCCGTCGCCGCGTCGAGCACGTACAGCTTGCCGTCGCTGGATCCGACGAAGACGCGCCCGCCGGCGACGACCGGCGAGGAATCGACGCGCGCGCGCGTGACAAACTTCCAGACGCTCTTCCCGCTGGCGGCGTCGAGTGCATGGAGCGCTTTGTCGCGGCCGCCGACGAAGACACGGCCGCCCGCGATCGCCGCCGACGAGTAGTACGGAAACTCGCGATCCGGATCGCGGTATCGCCATGCGACCTTGCGTGCCTTGAGATCGATCGCGAAGACGTCGGCGCCGAACGTGCCGACGTACGCACGATCGCCGTCGAGGACCGCCGACGAGCCCATGTTGGATCCGAGCGGCAGCGCGAACAGCGTCTTGCCGTCGGCGACGCGGACCGCGCGGAACTGCTCGTCGCAGCCGCCGATGTAGATGACGCCGTTGTGAATCGCCGGCGTCGCGTGGACCGGACCGTCGGTTTGCAGCTTCCAGCGGACTTTTCCCGTCTTGCTGTCGAGCGCGTAGAGATGCGTGTCGTACGATCCGATCAGCACCACATCGTCGACGAGGACCGGCGACGATCGGATCTCGTCGTCGGCCTTGAACGTCCAGATCTTTTTGCCGTCGCGGATGCCGACGGCGTGAAACACGCCGGCGAGATCGCCGATGAACACGGCGTCGGCGCTGACGGCAGGAGACGATTCGCCGATGAATCCCGCCTCGCCGGTCGCGTACTTCCAGCGCAGCTTCCCGGTCTCGAGATCGATCGCGAGGAGCTCGCCCTTCGACGATCCGACGTACACCGCACCGTCGACGATGGCCGCGGAGGACTCGATCGATTCACCGGCCTCGTAGGTCCAGCGCAGCTTGAGCGCGTCAGGCGGGGCCGTGGTCGCTACGCCGGTCAGGCGCGCGTTGCCGCGGAACTGGTTCCAGTTGGCGGATGGTGTCTGCGCCGACAGCGATAGCGCCCATAGCGGCGACAGACACAACCCAAAACGCAACCACGAAACCACGAAAACACGAAACCACGAAACCGCGAAACCACGAAACCACGAAACCACGAAACCGCGAAACCACCCTTCGACACGCTCAGGGCAGGCGCCTGTGGTGAGCTTGTCGAACCATGTTTTCGTGTTTTCGTGCTTTCGTGTCTGCATGTGACGAGCGCGGCTACTTGGTTCCCGCATTGGCCGCGAGCGCGAAGAGCTGATTCCGATTGTTGATGAACAACGCGCCATGGGCGGGCACCGGCGTCGCGTAGACAGCACTGCCCATGTTCATCTCGGCCAGCACCTTCTTCACTTTGCCCGCCTGCAGCACGGTGATGTCGCCGTCCTCGTCGCCGAGATACACGCGGCCATCGACGACCAGCGTCGAGCCCCAGACGGCGGCGAACATGTCGTGCGTCCAGTACTCCTGACCCGATTTCACGTCCAGACAGTGCAGGAAGCCGCTGAAGTCTGCGATGTACAGAAGACCGTCCGCAATCGACGCGGTCGAGATCGATCGGCGGATCTTGTCGAACTGCCACACCTTGCCGTTCTGCGTGATGTCGCCGCGCTTGGTGGCGTCGATGCAGTAGAAGTGGCCGACGCCCTCGCCGTGCTCGGGATCCTGCCCGTTGCCGATGAACACCTTGTCCTGATAGATCACCGGCGTTGCGATCAGCTCGTTGCGCGTCTTCGGCCACACCGAGTCCTTCGGATTCGTGTCGAACTCCCACAGCTTCTTGCCGGTCGCCGCTTCGTAGCCGCGAACCCAGCCGTCACCCTGCGCGCTGACGACTTGATCGACGCCGCCGATTTTTCCGACCGACGGCGTGGACCACTGCCCGTGCAGAATGCGGTCCTCGACCGAGTTGTCCTCCCACACGAGCTTGCCGGTGTTCTTGTTCAGCGCGATGATCGCGGGCGCCTTCGGCGACGGGATGTGCACGTGGCTTTCATCCTGACCGTTCGACGTGCTGACGAACACGAGATCGCCGAGGATGACCGGCGACGAGTTCGACATGTTGTGCGGGTACGAGCCCACTTCTTCCATCATGTCGAACGACCAGATCACGTCGGCGTCGAACTGACCCGTCAGTTTCTCGTCGGTCACCGGACCGTTGTTCTTCCCGTCGCGGAAGCCGTTGATGTCGAGACACCAGACGACCCCGCGGTTGCTCGTGTAGTAAAGATGTGTTCCCTCGACGAGCGGGGAAGCGGCGACGCCCTGATACGGCCAGTCGTTCGCACGGCCGGCCGCGAGCTTCTCGTGCGTCTGCTGCCACATGAACTCGCCGGTCGATTCCTTGAACGCCATCAGCACGCCGCGGTCGCCGCCCTGCTTCGGATCGCGCACCCCTTCGTTGTTCGTGCCGACGAACACCATGCCGCCGGCGACGACGGCATTGCCGTAGCTTTGCGATCCGAGCTCCGCGACCCACCTCACGTTCTTCTTCGTCTTGATGTCCCAGTCGAGCGGCAGCCCCTTCATGTTCGACACCATGTTGCGATCGGGCGTGCCGCCCCACATCGGCCAGTCGCCGCTGCCGGGATCGGACGCCGCCACGCGCAGGCAACCGGGGATCGACCACGCGGTCGAGAGGGCCAGCGCGAACGTCAGAAGAAAAGTTCTCATTGGTTTGCCACGATCTTGATGTTGTCCACGTAGGCGCCGAACTGGGCGAACGCGAAGATGCCGGGCGCACCGTGCCGGTTGCCAATCGGATCCACTTTGTCGATCGACCAGACAGCCGGCTCCGCTTCACCGGTCGGCCACGCTTTGCCGCGCGCCCGGACCGTGCCGTCCGGCTGGTTCTCGACGCGCAGCTTCAGGTGGTACCACGCGTCGGGCTTCCAGGTGAACGGGATGGTAACCGTGCGCTGAATCTCCGGCTCCCACGGCTCCAGCTTCAACTGCTGATTGTTGCCGTACAAGACCAGCGTGTAGCGCTGCGCCGTGATCCCGACATCGCCCATCTGCCTTCGTCTGGTCGCCACGCGGACGTCGGCCTCGAAGGTGTAGTTCGACCAGTCCACCGGGCCGATGAACATGCGCAGCCGTTGAAAGATGCTCTCGTCCGGCGCCTTCTGCAGCACCTTCTGTCCGTCGAGCGTCGCGACCGAGAACTTGCCTGCGGTCGCATTCACCCAGCCAGGCGGGACGGCGCCATCCGCGTACGAATCGAACGTCTCGGTCCACGGCAGCGGATGCACGACGCGCGCGCGCGCCTCGCCGGAAATCGCGCCGGCGGTCGCCTTGATGGTCCCCGCCTGCTCGACGGGATCGCTCGCGACCGTGAACGATCCGTTGGCGACGTTGCCTTTGAGCCCCTGCAGCGTCCAGGTCGCGTCCGGTTCCTCGCGCAGAAATCGTCCCTTCGCGTCGAACAGCCGCGCGTGCAGTTGCACCGTCTGGCCCGGCTTCAGCACCATCTCCGTTGGTGTGACCTGCACGTACGCGGGTGCGCCTTCGCCCTTTTCCGCAGGCGCGTCGACCGCCAGGCCGGTGACCGGCTTCGCGGTCTTCGGTCCAATCGCGTACACCGCGTCGCTCGACACGAAGAACACGCGTCCGTGCGACACGGCGGCACCGCCCAGAATCGGCTCGGGCGTTCCTTCCTCTTGTTGCGCGCTGTTCTTACTCAGAGGGAGCTCGACGACGCTGAGGACGTCGGCGCGGTCCGCTTGCGGCCGCAGGATGAAGAACTTGCCGCTTTCGGTCCCGACGTAGATCTTTCCATCGGCCAGCACGGGCGGCGCCTTCTGCACGGTCCCCAAATCCTGTTTCCACAACTCGCGGCCCGTGGCGACGTCGAACGCGCGCATCCGCGATCCGTTTTCGATCTGGTACACGCGACTCCCGTCGAGCACCGGCGACGAGAATCCGAACTGCATGCCTTTGACGGCCCACTTCGTCTGCTTGATGTCGCCGATCTGCGATCCGTCGATCGCCGCAATCATCCCGAGCTCCGGCGAGTCGAGGTTCTCATCGCCGTGCGACACGATCACGGTGCTGTCTTTGACCACGACGCCCGTGTTGATCGCGCGCTTGGACGCGACGAAGTTCCAGACCTTTTCGCCCGTCTGCGGCTTGATCGCCTGGAATCCGCCGTCGCCGTTGCCGCAGATGAGCAGACGCAGGCCGTTGATCGTCGCGATGACCGGCGCCGGATACGCCGTGTCGTACGGGCGTCCGCCGGGCGTCGCGATGTAGACGATGTCGCCCGTCCGTTTGTCGAGCGCGATGAATCGCAGCGACCGGTTCCCGAGCGCGCCCCAGTTGGACACGGCCGAGTTGATGATCACCAGATCGCCGTCGACGAGCGGCGACATGGTGCGGCCGCCGTGCGTGGTGAACGCGGCGAACTCCTCGCCGATCGATCGTTCCCACAGCAGCTTGCCGTCCTTGGTCAATGCGACGACCAGCGCGCCGCCGCTGAGCGCGAAGATGTTACCGGTCTCGGGATCGGCGGCGGGCGATGCCCACCCCACGCGATGCGCGGGGATGTCGCTTTGAAAGATGTTGAACTTGTATTCCCAGACGACCTTGCCGGTGTCGCTGTCGAGCGCCATCACCCGTTCCTGCAGCGTCGGGCCCCGGCCGGCCGGGTTCTGCACGTAGACGCGATTGCCCATCACGATCGGGGCGGAGCGTCCGCCGTACGGCACGCGCCACAGGAAGTTCTGGCCGTTCAGCGCCCACTTGTCGGCGAGGCCGGTTTCCTGCGACACGCCGTCGCGATTCGGCCCGCGCGCTTCGGGCCAGTCGCCGAGAGCCACCCGCCTGCCCTGAGCAGCGCCGAAGGGTCGGGGACCCTGGGCCGACGTCAGCAAGCCCGCGGTCAGGACCACTGCGAGCAGAAGGCCGGTTTTCTTCAACATCATCATGGTCTTACGCCGCTCACGCGACGTCCGTTTCTTTATCAATCACTACGGTGTCAGACTGGTGTCAGACACGTGTCTGACACCTCAAAAACTGACGCCGGCGCGGACGCCGAACGTGCGCGGCGCGCCATTTTCGCCCACGAACCCTGACGGCGCCAGTCCGGGATACGGGAACGCGACCGGCACATAGCGCGTGTCGAACGCGTTGCGGACCCAGATCTCGCCGAACGCATGCTTGCCGCGCAGCCCGGCGCGGACGTTGGTCAGCGTGTACGCGCTCTGCCCCTGCGTATTCGCATCGTCGTACTGATAGTCGCCGTAGCAGATCGCCTCGGCGCGCGCCATCATCGCCACGTCGCCGCGCAAGGGTCGTGAGTACTGAACGCCGAAGTCGGCGGTATAGCTTGGCGCGTTTGCCAGCTTCTTGCCGCTGACGTTCACGCCGTTCGACACGCTGCCGTCGGAGAACCGCGCGTGCGTGAACCCGGCGCCGCCGAAGACGTCGAGTCCCGTGTCGGGCCGCGCGTGCAGCTCGAGCTCGACGCCGCTGCTCGTGGCGCCGGCCGCATTCGCGATGAAGAACTGGCCGGGGACGAACACGTTCGGGACGTTGACCTGCAGATCCTTCCAGTCGATGCGAAACGCGGCGACGCTGGCCGACAGCCGATCCGCGAACGCCGACGTCTTCACGCCGCCCTCGTAGTTCCAACTGTGTTCCTGGCCGTACGCTTCGGCGCCGGCCGGCGACGCGGAATTGAAGCCGCCCGCTTTGTATCCGCGGCCAACCGTGCCGTAGATCGTCGCCCTCGGCGCCGCGCGGTACGCCACGGCCATCTGCGGCGACACATCAGAGAAGTCCTTTTCCGCGTTGACGACGTTCGGCGGCGCGATCGCCGGCGTGAAGAACGTATTCAGATTCGCTTTCTTGTGCTCGCGGTCGCCCCTCACGCCGGCGACGAGATCGAGCTTGCTGGCGAAGGTGAACGTGCCCTGACCGTAGACGCCGAGGCCGCGGTCGTCGAGAGCCGATTGCGGCGAGTGCTGGCTGATCGGAAAGTTGAGGAACTGCGACAGCACGAACGGCGAGAAATTGTTGACGGCGTCCTGATCGTAGCTCTGCGTGAACGCGAAGACGCCCGCCTGCCACTTCAGCGTCACGCGATGGCCGAGCACGATCGGCGCGGTTTTCGCCGACGCGACGCGCGCTTCTTCGGTGAACTGAAAATCCTTTTCGGCGTTGTTCCGCGTGAGCAGCGGCAGCGGCGTGTAGTCGAGATCGGTGAAATCCTGCGTCTTCCAGTTCAGGAAGCCGGTCGTCGTCGAGAACTCGATCGACGGTCCGACGTACGACGCCTGGACCGTGCGCGAGACGATGTCGCGACGGGTGAAGCCTTCGACGTCGCGAGCCGCGTGAAACGGCCTCGCGCGAAGCGACCCGAGGTCGTTGAGCGCGTAGTCGCCGTCGCGCGCGCGCTCGCCGCTGAACATCGCCCGCGCCTCCCACTGCGCGTTCGGCTTCCACAGGATTTGACCGCGGCCGAACACCGCCGATCGCGAGTCGAGATCGTGGCCGGTGATGTCGTTCTTGGTGAAGCCGTCGCGTCCGGAGTAGCCGGCGGCAAACCCGACGGACAGCTTGTCTGCGACGATCGGTCCCGACACGGTGCCACGCGCCTCGCGGCTGTTGAAATTGCCGTAGGGCGTCACGAAGCTGCCGTTCCAGCTTTTGAGCGACGGCCGCGCGCTCGTGATGTTGATGATGCCGCCGAGCGCATTGCGGCCAAAGAGCGCGCTCTGCGGGCCGCGGACGAATTCGACCTGTTCGACGTCTAAAAACTCGATGCTCGAGGAGTTCGCGTTGAGCTGCGGCACGCCGTCGATGTAGCTGGTGATGCCGGGATTGTTCGGGCTCGAGCCGACACCTCGAAATCGCGGATTACTGAGCTTGCGCGCCGTGAACTCGTTGAAGAAGGTGTTCGGCGCGAACCAGCCGGCCTGGCTGACGCTGCTCAGTCCCGCCGCCGTTAACGTGTCGCTCAACACGGCCGTCACGCTGACAGGGAGGTTCGCCGGATCTTGCGGTTCTTTCTGCGCGGTCACCGTAATCGGCGGCAACGACGTCGTCAGCGGCGGCGTCTGCGCGTTGGCACTCACCGAAACGAAGAACGCAAAGCCCGCAAAGACCGCATGGTTCGACAGGCTCACCATGAGCGCTCGTCCTGAGCTTGTCGAAGGACGGCCTTTGCGTTCATCGTCGTGCGTGGGTTTCGGCATCCGCGAATTCTCCCATATATTCTGGTGCTCATATGACGCGTAGATGTTTGACGCTTGTGTTCGCTGTCGGGATCTCGGTCTCGCTGCTGGGACAAGCCCCTGCGACAGATTGGCCACAATGGCAGGGTCCCGATCGTAACGGATTGTCTGCGGAGACGGGACTGCTGAAGCAATGGCAGCCATCGGGCCCGCCCGTCGTCTGGTCCGTTTCGACGCTCGGCGGCGGCTACGGGTCGGTGGCGATCAAAGGCGATCGCATTTTCGTGCAGGGCGCGAAGGGTGGTCAGAGCGTCGTCTACTCGCTCAACCGCGCAGATGGGAACGGCATCTGGTCGAAGGCGCTCGGATCGGCCGGGACCAACGATCGCGGATCGGGTCCGCGTGGGACGCCCACGATCGACGGCGATCGCGTGTACGTGCTGACCGAGAACGGGAATCTCGCGTGCTTGAAGGTGGCGGACGGCGCGGAGGTCTGGCGCAAGAACATCCTCAGCGAGTTCAACGGCCGGCAGATTCCGTGGCTCATCAGCGAGTCGCCGCTCATCGACGGCGGGAACGTGATCGTCACACCCGGCGGACCGCGCGCGGGCATGGTCGCGCTCGACAAGATGACGGGCAAGACCGTGTGGACCAGTCAGCAGTTGAGCGACGAAGCTGGATACGCCTCACCGATCGCCGCCGACGTCCAGGGCGTCCGCGTCTACATGACGCTGACGTCGAGCGCTGGCGTCGGCGTGCGCGCGTCGGACGGCAAGTTGATGTGGCGGTTCCAGCCGGTCGCCAACGGCACGGCGAATGTCGCGACGCCGGTCTTCCACGACAACCGTGTGTTCTACACGTCGAACTACGGCACCGGCGCGGCGCTGCTCGGACTCACCGCGCAGAACGGCGAGGTGAAAGCGCAGCAGATTTATTTCACGAGGGACATGCAGAACCATCACGGCGGCGTCCTGCTCGTCGATGGGTATCTCTACGGTTTCCACAACTCGATCCTCACGTGCCTGGAATTCGCCACGGGCAAGACGCAGTGGCGTGACCGCAGCGTCGGGAAGGGCGCGCTGACCTACGCGGACGGTAACCTTTATATCTTGAGCGAAGACAACGTGGTGGGACTGGCGGCTGCGTCGCCCGCCGGTTACCGGGAGAAAGGCCGCTTCAAGATCGCCGATCAAGGACTCCCGAGCTGGGCGCATCCGGTCGTCAGCGGCGGCCGGCTGTACATCCGCAATCAGACGACCATTGCGGCCTACGATATCCGGGCTAAGTGAATCTGAGGCCTCAAAGGTGTCAGACACGTGTCAGACACGTGTCTGACACCCGAACGACTGGAATTCGCCGGGCGATACCAGTTCTCGCCGCGGCGTGCTCCGTGTTGGCACAGCCGATGTCTCAAACAGTCCGTTGCCATCCCCTCATCGACGCTCCTCCCGCGGGCATACCGCTTGCGCTTGGCCGGTGCATCCCCAGCGGCGCGTGTCGGTGAAACGGAGCGGATCGAATGGCTGCACGAATGTTGACGGTCGTTTGCGCGTGGTGCAATCGGACGATGACGCCTGCGGCGACCGGCGCTCCGGTGACTCACTCGATTTGTCCGCCGTGCCTCGAATGGTCGATCGCGCATCCGACGCAGATCGTCCACCATCTGCCGTCGGAGTCTCTCGGCGATTTCTATTCGCGCGACGACGCGCTTACGCGCCGAGGTTGAGCGCGGGCGCGTGCCGCCGCGAGCATGATGCTCGACGCGGCGACCAACGCGTCGACAAAATTACCGCGCCACCACGGAGGACACGGAGGATAGGAGGTTCAAACCTGTTCAAAACGGGATTTGCCCTCCGCGTCCCCCGTGTCGTCCGTGGTGGAGCGCTTGACTCTGCATCGCGCTTCTGGGCTCATGGCGCCGGCAGCAGACCGACCTGCTTCATGAAGGTCGCAGCATCCCAGTAGTCGGACTCGCGCCGGATCTTGCCGCCGACGATTTCAATGATCGTCGCGCCGCGTATGCCGGAAAAGCGCTTCCCCGTGGCTGGCAAACCGGGGAAATCGCCCTGATGGGTGCCTGACATGATCCATTCGATGCCGGCCAAACTGTCCCCGGCGAATCGCGACGTCAATTGGAAAGTGAAGTCCGGAACGGCATCGAACGCTGCCTCAGCGAACGCGCGGAGCTCGTTCCTGCCGCGCATCACCACGCCGAAGGTCACTTCCTCGTACACACAGTCATCGGTGAAGAGCGCGAGTACCCTCTCGGGATCGTGAGAGGACCACGCCGCCGCCCAATCTTCCAGCACCACGTGCACATCGGTGGTCGTCATGATGTCCTCGCTCTCGACGGCTCGCGCTCATGATTTACAAACCGGACGGCAGCAACCCGAGCTGCCGCAGGATCGTGGCCAGGTCGAAATAGTCTGAGTTGCGCGAGATCTTCGCTCCGCGCACGTCGAGGACCGTGACCCCGCGAACCGAGAATGTTTTGCCGGTCCCATAAACCCCGTGGTCGGTGCCGCTGAAGACCCATTCGATCGTGCCATGCCCATCCGTCAGTGAGCTGTTCATCAGGTTCACGTGGAGGTCTGGCACCGCAGCGAAGAAGAACTCGGCGAACGCTCGAATCTGATCGGGACCGCGATTGACGATGCCGAACGGCACGTCTTCATACAAGGCATCCCTCGTAAACAGCACGGCAACCGCGTTTGCGTCGTGCGAGTTCCAGGCATCCACCCATCTCTGAGCCAGGTTGATTTGCGATCCGCCACGATCGTGATCGTGTCGGTCGTCTGCGTGGATAACGGCCGTCGAGGCCGTGAGCGCAAGAATCATCGAGCACGCGGCCGCTGATAGAGAGGGTTGTGGTCTTGTCATCGTTGATAGCCTCCTGATGAACGATCCTCATTGACCTGACGCGGAAAAAAGCCGAGGGCTGGGCCATCGGGTCGCTGGAGCGTCGGCGCCCCTGATTGCGGGTTGACTTGGCACGTGGGTACGTCTACCTTCCGCGCCATCGGAGGCCAGGTGGCACATTCTGGGACGCCAGCGGTCACGGCACTGCTTCACGCGTGGGCCGCCGGCGATGTGGAGGCGCGCGATCGGCTTTTCTCGCAGGTCTACGCGGATCTCCGACGACGCGCCGCGCGCTATTTGCGGCGCGAGCGCCCCGATCACAGCCTACAACCGGCCGATCTGGTCCATGAAGCGTATCTGCGGCTGACCGGCCAGCAACGCGTCGCCTGGCAAAACCGATCGCAGTTTTTCGGGATCGCGTCGCAGATGATGCGGCGCATCCTGGTGGATCGTGCCCGCGCGCATCAAGCCGCGAAGCGTTCAGGCCAATGGCTGACGGTGACGCTCGACGAGGGAATCGTCCACTCGCCTCCACGCACGTGCGAGGTGCTGGCGCTCGACCGTGCCCTGACCGAGTTGACCGCTCTTGATCCGAGACAGGGTCGTGTGGTCGAGCTCCGATACTTCGGCGGTCTCTCATTGGAAGAGACCGCGAGCCTGCTCGACATCTCACCGACCACGGTGAAGCGCGAATGGAGGATCGCGAAAGCCTGGCTGTATCGCCGGTTGTCGATGCGGCCTCAGGGACGCGAATGATTCCATCTGACCGCTGGAGACAGGTGAAGGCCCTCTT
>MNEX01000301.1 GCA_001917905.1 Acidobacteria bacterium 13_1_40CM_65_14 | reverse complement strand
CCACGTTGAACTCGCGCACCGCGTCGATGCCGAGCAACTGCCCGCTGACGCCGCCCGGAGTCGAGCTCTCGGCGTTGCTCCCTCCGGGATACTCGACGCCGTTCCATAAGAAGATGTTGTGGCCGGGACGCTGTCCGGCGATCGCAAAGTAATTGCCCGGTCCCGTGCTGCTGGACGCGCCACCCTTCATCGCGGTCGTGTTCACGGTTGCCGGGTTCAGCGTAATGAGGTTGTCGAAACTCCGGCCGTTGAGCGGGAGATCCTTGACCTGGCGCTCCCCTACCAAGCCGGCCACCTGTGCTGTCGAGATGTCCACCAAAGGTGCTTCGCTCGTGACCGTCATCTGCTCGGTGATTTCGCCCACCCGCAGGACGGTATTGAGCGTGAGTTGCTGGCCCACGACCACGTCGATGTTCTCGTACAGGCTTGTGTGGAACCCGGACAGGGCGATCTGCACGCGGTACCGTCCAGGCGGGAGGTTCGGGATGACGTAAATTCCAGCGCTCCCAGTAGTCGCGGTACGCTGGAGGTTTGTCTCAGTGTTGGTCGCGGTAACAGTTGCTCCAGGAATGACGGCTCCCGAAGAGTCCGTCACGATTCCCTGGATCTCCGCTACCGTGCCTTGCGCGTCAACAGCCGGCGCAAGGGTCACCAAACAAACCAGTCCCTCCAGCAACGCCGTCAGGAGTATTCGGTGTGCCGACAGACACTTCGCTGCCATGACTTGTCCCCCATGGTTGCTTCAGGGATTTGGCGGCGAGATTTCGATTTTCGGACAGCACGGACTGGACACGATACTACACTTAGGTCAGACCATTCCAGGCATGGGCGAGACGAATACGGTGTATTTCATCGTGAAATTCCGGTAGCTGCGTATGCTCGATCCGAAACGACTCTCGGTCGTCTTCGCCGTCGCGATGCTCCCCGCCTTGCTGGCGCAGGGCCCTTCGTCGGATGTGCTCGTCATCGAAGGCGGGACACTCGTTGACGGCCGCGGTGGAGCTCCGGTCCGCGATGCGTTGATCGTTGTTGAGGGAAACATCATCAAGACCGTCACGCGAAAAGGGCAGGCCGCCTACCCCTCCGGAGCCCGGGTCATCCGCGCCGACGGAAAGTTCATCGTGCCGGGCCTGATGGATGCGCACGTTCACTATGGCGAGTGGCTGCCGGAGCTCTTTCTGGCCTACGGCGTGACCTCGATCTTCGAGATCGGCGGCGGCGGCGAGTGGGCGGTGGCGCAGCGCGACGCCACGGCGCGGGGCAAGATTCCCGGTCCGCGACAATTCGTCGCGGTCGGGAGCCTGGCCGGTGCACGCATCGCCGCGCTCGGCGGCGTCACTGCCGCAGAGGGCATGCTCCGCAGCCGCTTCGTGGTAGACACGCCGGCCCGGGCCAGGGACGTCGTGAAGCGCTATATTGCCGCGGGCGCCAACATGATCAAAGTCCATCGCGGGCCGCCGATGGACGTGTACGAAGCTGCGGCCGACGAAGCTCACAGAGCCGGATTGCCGGTCGTTGCGCAGGCGCTGGGCCCCACCGTGTACGCGCGAGAGGCAGTCCTTGCTGGCGCAGACATCCTGGAGCACGCGGCCGGCGTCAGCTACTCAATCGCGAAAGACCCCGCGAAATGGAAGGGGTGGGGCAACCTCGAAGAACACTCCCTGGATCCTTCTCCCTTCGCGGACATGGACGACGCGAAGACCGCAGATTTGATCCGGCTCCTCGTCCAGCATCATGTCTACCTCGAGCCGGATCTAATCGCACAGGGGCGCGGACTGCAGAAAGTGCGGGAGCGCTACGAATTGCAGGACTATCGCGTGCTGGCCGATCCGGGACTGGCGTACATTCCGGAACGCAGCCGGCTCAAATGGCTCCAGAATTTCAGCGAGTTCGACGGTGAAGAGCGCGGTGTGGTGGAGCTGCGGGAGAAAGGCTGGCAGAATTCGATGCGATTCCTCCGCGAGTTCGTCAATGCTGGAGGAAAAGTCTTGGTCGGCACCGACGCCTCGTACAACGGTTGGGCGACGCCCGGCATCGGCCTGCATCATGAGCTCGATCTCCTCGTGGACACCGGAATGACTCCGCTGCAGTCCATTACGGCGGCGACGCGCAACATCGCCGAGGGGTTTCGCATCCTCGACAAGCTTGGCACGATCGAACCGGACAAGCTCGCGGATCTCGTCGTCGTCAACGACGATCCGCTCGCGGACATCCGCAACCTTCTCAAGATCGAGTATGTGATCAAAGACGGCAACGTCGTGGACCGAACGTTTCATTCCTGGTTCCGCAATCCGTTGCCGGATAACGCGCTGGAAGGCGCGACGTGGGTGGCGGCCGTCAAGAAAGAGATCGAATCGATGCGCACGACGGCGTTCGGACAGCCGCCGCCCGCCATCGAATCGATTTCGCCGACCATCGTCGCGGAAGGAAGTCCTGCACTGACCGTGACGATCAAAGGCGCCGGCTTCACCAGACGATCGCGCGTGAGCTTCGATGGCAAGCCGGTTTCCTTCCGGCGCGTGAGCGACACCGAGCTGAAGGCCACGATCGATGCCGAGCTGCTGGCGCGGGCCGGCACCTTCGCTGTCACGGTGACGAATCCTGAACCGCTGCAGCGGCCGCAGTGGGGCGGAACGTCGAATCGCGCCTACCTGCTGGTGAATTTCAAGTAGGCCCCTGCGGCCGTCTCATTCGAGCGGCTGGATTCGTACCATGTATCCGTTGTGATCCACATACCACACCGTGACCGGAGTGGTGGAATTGTCAATCCAGGTCCGGCGATCGTGGGAGTATGGCTCGGGCATCAGATACTCGATCCAGCGTTCCGTGCGTGGATTGAATCGCAGGAAGCGGCCGCCGTGCAGAGCGCCCGCCCAGACTTCGCCGTTTCTGTCCGGCATCGCCTCGTAGAACGTCACGTATGGGATCGGCGGCGTGTATTCGGTGAGGCGACGCGTCTTCGAATCCAGTTTGATCAGCGTGCCGCCGCGTCCGCCGAACCAGGCGTTCCCGTCCAGATCGAATCCCCCACGCGACGCGCTGGAGATCGGCGTGCGGGTGTCCATCTCCCACATCTCTCCGGTCCTGGTATCGAGCAGCCCCACCAGGCCGGTTCCCGTCTGACCGCCCGACCAGAATCTTCCGTCGACGCTGAGGATGTTGTCGTACGTGCTGTTGAGTCTATTGAAGGGGAAGTGCTTGACGGTCTGCCCGGTTCTGCTGTCGATCTTGACCACGCCCCGGTCGATCGTCTCGAAGACGTAGCCCTCCGGGTCCATGTGAAAATTGCTGAATCCCGGTGAGTTCGTCGGATTGCCGGTCTCGATGTAGAACTTCTTGAACTGTTCGGTCCGTGGATCGAACCGGACGAGATTGTGCGCCCAGTTTTCCGAAAGCCACACGACATCGTCCTTGTCGACCCAGACGCGGTGCGTCCCCGACAGCGCGCCCGGCGTGTCGGGGACGCGATACTCCTTGACGGCGCCCGTGCGGGGATCCAGCTTGCCGATGTAAGGGCTGCGATGCGGCGTGTACCAGATGGTCCCTTTGGAGTCGCCGTGCACGTCGTGGGGAGCGAGCAGCATGCGCGGCAATTCGTATTCGGTGACGACGAGCCGGGTCGAGGCGCCGCGTGGCCAGGGCAAGTGCGTGAGGGGTGGATCCTTGGACTCGGGTCCGCGCACTCTCGCCAGCCACTGGGTGACGATCTCCTCTTCCTCGGGCAGAAGTCGCCCCGCACGGCCTCGCGTCATGGGGGTGGGCTGCCGGATGTTGATGAGCGGTGAACCCGCACCTCGAGTCATGCGCTGGACGATCAAACGCCAGCTCGGCTCGTCATAGCGCGTTCGGAAGATCTGCTGGTACGAATGGCAGCCGAAGCCGCACGTCAGGCTGAAAGTGCGCTTCTCTTCGCCGGTACCCGGGAGATTCATCATCCATTCCGCACCGGTCAACTGTTGGACGATCTCCGGCGTTGCAGGCAGAGCCTCCTTGTCGGTGACACGCTGCAGCACGATCGCGTCCAGGCTCGTCGCACCGTCGATTGCGACGGCTTCCTTCACGTACGGCTTGAATTCGAGCGGCCGCGCAATCCTCAACGTGTAGGCACCAGCCTCGAGGAGCGGAAACTCGTATCGTCCGTCGGCGTTTGAATAGACCGTGGTTCGAATGGCGGTTCTTGGCGCAATCAACTGCACCATGATGCCTTCGAGCGGATCGCCATTGCTCGCGCGCACCGCACCGCGCGCGCCTCCCCGAAGCGCCGGCCGCGTCGTTGCCGCAGAAGCTGTCGTTCCGCGATAGCGAGGATTCGGTGGAGGCTCGTCTCCTTCGAAACAACACTTGGCGTCTTTGAAGTAACTCAGGAGGTCGGCGATGTCGGCATCGGTCAGCGCGAACCGGTACCCCGGCATGACCGGTCCGCCGCGCCGGATCTTGTCCGTTACCGTCTCGTCGTTGACTGGATGCCCGTTCATCAGCGTCTTGTGCTTGTAGAGATCCTTCAACCCTGGACCGGTCTTCGCGTACTTGTTATGGCAGTACGAGCATTTGTAGTAGTAAATCTCCTCCCCTCGCTGCGCGCCGCTCCTGGCGCTGGTCCGCATCTCGTAGATCTCCGCCGAGCGCTGGTAGTTGTCTTTGATGACTTCAGCGGCCCCTACGCCTCGTGGGGCGCTCTCTTGAACGGCCATCAGTCGACTTCCGGCGCGATCCGCCATCATGGCACCGGCCACTGTGACGCTCAGCACGATCGCCGATGTTCGAATCGATTTCATGGATTTCTCCTACCACGCGAGCCGCAACCCGAGTTGGACCTGGCGCGACGGCGTCGACGTGCTCGTGATGACGCCCGCGCTCGGTTGATACGACCCGTCCGAGTTGAAGATCGCGCGTCCAGGCTGCCCGAAGTTCGCTCGGTTCAGTACGTTGAACGCTTCCAGACGTAACTCCGCCGTGAAGCCGCTGGAGATGGATCGAATCCGCTCCCTCTTCGTCACCCCGAGGTCGACGACCGCCGAGCCCGGGCTGATGAGCGTGTTGCGTCCCAGGTTTCCGTAGAAGCCGGCAGGCGGCAGCAGGAACGCTTTCGGATCGAAATAGTGGTTCGGGTCGCGCCCGTCTCCGATGATCGGATTGCTGCTGGCGCCCGGCGCGAGGTCGGGCCGACCCGGCGTACGCGAGTCTCTGTTGCGAAGATTGTCGAACGTCCCGATGACGATGTTGAGCGGCACGCCGGAGGAGAGCGTGACGATCGTGTTGACGTTCCACCCTCCGAAGAGTTGATTGGCGATCCGCCCGAGTGCGACTCTCCGGTCCTGGCCGAACGGCAGCTCGAAGACGGCGTTGAACACGAAGTTGTGACGACGGTCCCAGGCCGAGAGGCCGCGGTCGCGTTCGAGATTGTCGGGATCCGAGCTGACCAGCCCCGTACCGGCGCCCTGCGTCAGCAGCATGGCGCCCAGCGTCCCCGATCCCAGATCGGTGTGCTTCGAAAGCGTGTACGCCGCCTGGAACTGCAGGCCGGCCGACATCGGCCGGACCAGACTGAGGTTCATCGCGTGGTAGTTCGAGGTGACGTCGTTGGCGACCGACAGCATGCTGCCGAAGGCCGGGTTGCGCACCGGCGAATTGGGTGGAAAGAAGCTCGTGCCTTCCGCGAGGATCGTCGGCACGACCGTGTTCCCTTCGTACTGCCGCATCAGGTGATATCCACGATTCCCGCTGTAGCCGATGGAAATCTTCATCGTCCGCAGGATCTCGCGGTCGATCGTGAGATGCCACCGGTTGTACGCCGGCGTCCGAAGATGCGGGTCGAGCCGCGTGACGTCGCGCGACAAGGTCAGCGCCTGTGAGTTGTTGAGGTACACGAGCTCGTACGCGTTCGGAAACGGCGGGTTGTCGAGCGTCGCGGACTGGAAGAACGGCGGCACGCGGGTGCCGTCCACCTGGTAGACGCTCGGCAGGATCGGATTCATGAACACGCCGAAGGCGGTGCGCACCGACGTGCGTCCGTCGCCGAACACGTCCCAGGCCAGCCCGACCCTTGGCTGGACGTTCGCGAGCGACGGATTGTCGTGGAGAAACTCGCCGATGGTGAACGTCGAGCCGAGCGGGTCCAGGAGGATGCTCATCTTCCCATCGAGCTCGTCCGGTTTCGTGTACGGCTCGTACCGCAACCCCGCGTTCAACCGGACACGCGATCCCAGGCGGACGTCGTCCTGGACGTAGACGCCGATGAGCCACTGCTGCCACCGGCGCTCGGCGTCCGCCGTTGGCAAGGTCGCGTCGAGCCGCCTGGCCCGACCGATCAGAAAATTCGGCAGCGACGTGAAATCGTAGCGGCCGTTGCTCCGGCGCGAGAACAGCGTGTCGCTCCGATAGCGTTTCACGGTGACGCCGGTCTTGAACGCGTGGCTCCCTGCGCTGTAGCTCAGATCGTCGCTGACGTCGAAGATGTTGTTCAACACGAATCTGGGAAGACTGCCGTCCTCGCCCAGATCAGTGAATCCTGATATGCGCAGATTGCCGATGTGCCGTCCCGGCACGAACTTCAGGCTGTCGGGCACCGAGATCTGATCGACGGCGGCATTGCTGGCGTGATCGCGATTGAAGCCGAAGCGAAACGTGTTCAACAGGCGAGGCGACAGAATGAGCGAGTCCTCGATTGTCAGCAGGTGCTTCGTGATTGTCCCGGACGTCGCGGTGACCGGGATGGTCAGATGGTCGAGCTGCTCGCTGTTGTCGTGCGTGTATCGCACGAAGAACTTGTGCGCGCCGGACAACACCTGATCCAGCTTCACGGTCATATATGTGTCGTTGATCGTCTGGTTGGGGTTGGTCACCAGACGGCCGGCGTCGGTCCGACTGCCATCGGCGGTCGTGACGTCGCCGGCGTTGGGCAGCGCGTAAAAGGTGTCGAGGAACTGCTTGGCAGTCGGCGTCATCGCGACCTGAATGAACTGCCCGGGTCGCGCCGGGTCGATCAGGAGCCCGTTGTGGACGTGGGCCGCCGGCACGATCGCCACGTTGGTTTCGCCCAGGCGCTGCCGCAGCCCTTCGACGTTGGCGAAATAGAACGTCCGGTCCCTGACGACGGGCCCGCCCGAGGCCGCGCCGAACTGATTCCGGGTGAACGGCGGCGGCCGGCCGATGTCGAAGAAATTCGGCGCATCGAGCCTGTCGTTGCGGAAGAACTCGTACACGGCGCCGTCGAAACGATTCGAGCCGGAGCGGGTGACGGCCGACACGATGCCGCCGGATGCGCGGCCGTACTCGGCGTTGAAGTTCTGCGTCAGCACGCGGAATTCGCGGACGCTCTCGACCCCGAGAATGTTGCCGGACGCGGAGCCGGCGTTGCGCCCTTCGTTCATTTCCGTGCCGTCGAGGAGGAAGAGCGTCGTCGCCCAGCGGGAGCCGGCCATGACGACCTCCTTGGTCATGCCGCCCGTGATGTTCCCGCTGACGAACGGCATCGTCGTGACGCCAGGCTGCAAGAGCGCGAGCTGCTCGAAGCTGCGACCGTTCAGCGGAAGCGCCTCGAGCTGCTGCCGGTTGACAATGTTGGACACCGTGCTGGTCGTCGTCTCGACCAGAGGTGCCGCGCCGTCCACGGTGACGTTCTCGGAGACGTTCCCGATCCTCATCGTGATGTTCACGACGGCTTCCATCGCGACGGTCAGCACGACGCCGGATCGCACCAGGTTCTGGAACCCCGGCAGCTGCGCGGTAATCTCGTAGCGGCCGACGAGCAGCGCCTGCACGCGATACCGGCCGCCGCTGTCGGTCGCAACGGATCGCACCTGCGACGTCTCGAGATGTTTCACGCTGATGGTGACGCCCGGCAGGACGCCGCCCGACGCGTCAGTGACCGTGCCGAGAATCGTGCCGGTGGTCTCTTGGGCCGTGGCGGTCGCAACCGAGACACAGAAGAGCGCGACGACGAAACGAAGCGCGAGCCTCGGGATCATGATGACCTCGGCTTCCGTTCGTGAAGGATTCCGCGCCGACCGGCAATGGTCTGACCTTTACGTTGTCGGGCACGCTTGTAGCACGGCGCGAGCGGCGCCGTCAACGGAGCACGACCCGCCTGTCACGGTCGCCGAAGCACGGAGTTTAGTCGAGCGGCTCCAACTTGACGATGGAGGCACCGTGGTTGTTGCCCACCCAGAACGTCACCGGCGTGGTTGAATTGTCAACGAACACGCGGCGAATGTTGGTCGCCCGTGGCAGCAAATACTCTGTGACCTGTCCGGTCTTCGGGTCGAGCCGGATGATGCGATCGTTGAACATCGAGCCGGTCCAGACCTCCCCGTTCCTGTCCGGTACAGCCTGGTAGGGCGCGCTCCACGGCGTGGGCACTTTCCATTCCTGGATCTTCTCGGTCTTCGGATCGAACATCCCAACGGCATTCGCGCCATATTCGGCGAACCAGAGACGGTTGTGCGCGTCCACGATGCCCCGGCGCGGCCGCGAGTCGCGGGTCGGCGTCGGATATACCTTGAGCTGCTTCGTCTTCGCGTCGAGCCTGCCGATGTTGTCGGCCGCGAAGTCCAGCAGGTAGAGATTGTTGTCATGGTCGGCTGGGATGCCATATGCGCTGATGTTTCGGTTCGCGCGGGGAATTGGAAACGTGCCGAGGTTCTCGTACGTACCTGACGCGAGATCCAGCCGCAGGATGGAATGGTCGTCCTGATTGTTCGTCCAGACCTTGCCGTCCACGTGCGAGTAGATCGGCATCACCATCGATTCCTGCGTGTGATCCTTTTGCAGTTCTTTCGGCAGCGGGAAGATCTGAAATTTCTCGGTCTCCTTGTCGAATTTCGCGAGGCCGCCCTGATACATCAGCGACAGCCAGACGTTTTCATGGTGGTCGAACTGCACCTCGAGCGACCCGGTTGGAAAACCCTTTTTCATGACGGGGATCGGATACTCCGTGACCTTGCCCGTCTTCGGGTCGAGCTTTCCGAGGAACTGATCGCCGAAATCCGAATACCAGGCCATCCCGGCCGAGTCGACGATCACGTCGTGCGGTTGGGCCAGCTTCCGCGGCAAGTCGTATTCCGTGATGACGACGCGCGTCGCCCTTCCGTTCGGCCGCGGGAGCGTCTTGAACGGATACTCCCACGTTTCGCTCGCGCTCAAATTGACGCTCGCCAGCCAGGCAGCGGCGCTCTGAAGATTGCCTCCACGCGCAGGATCGCGCTGCGTGCCGCCGACCAGTGGTTGCGGACGCGCCGGCGTGCTGCCTGGCGAGTAAATGCCCATCCGCTGGATGACTTCTATGTATTCATCCGCGTTATGAGTGGACCGCACGACGCGCTCGAGGGTGTGGCAGCCGGTGCAGTTGAGAAGAAATCTCTTCTGCGCGTCGGTGCCGGGCATGCTGGCGATCCATTCCGCGTTGGTCAACTGCGCGGCGAGATTCCTGGTCGGGCGGAGCTTGACGTCAGCCGTCGTCGCTGTTCCCGAGCCAACGTCCGCGGTCTTGGGGCCGTCCAGCTCGTAGCCGACGGCGCGAATTCTGAGAGAATAGTGGCCCGACCTCAGCTTCGAGGACGGGAAGCTGTAACGGCCCTTCTCGTCGCTGACCACGGTGATCGTGATCGTGGACCCGTCCTTCTTGGCGCCGACCAGCACGCCTTCCATGGGGCCTTCGTTCTCCGAGCTCACTTGCCCCATCAGGGCGATGCCGGGCACACCTGCCGCGGTGATCAGGCGAGACGCGACGAAAAATGGGCCGACTGCCGCCGTCGCCATGGCTGCCAGTAGCGCGATCTTCGGCATCAGCATCTCCCTTTAATGTGCGCCCGTATCTTCGCGGAATGCGTGGGATTTTAGCAACGAGAAATGGTGACAGGGTCATGCGGCTGGTATCTAATTGACCACGCCAAAATGGGAGGAAGCCATGCCGGGCAAACGCTCGACGCGGGGATGGCAAGACCTGGAAATCGTGGCTGGAAACGGGCTGCTCGACCGCCGCGCTTTTCTCAGGGGCGCCGCCTTCGCCGCCGCTATGACAGGGTACACGCTGAGTGACTCAGCCGCCGAGCAGCTCGCAGACGATCCGTGGAGCAAGAAGGCCGGCGATCCCGTCACGTCGTACGGCGTCCCGTCGCGGTTCGAGAAAAGCGTCGCGCGCACGCTGACCAACCCCAGGGGCGAGCCACGCACCCAGCACGCGCGCACGCCGCACCATCTGATCAGCGGCACGTTCACGCCGAACAGCCTGCACTTCGTCATTTCGCACACGGGCGACCCGGACATCGACCCGGACAAGCACCGTCTGGTGATACACGGGCTCGTGGGGCGGCCGCTCGTGTTCACGCTCGACGCGCTCATGCGCTACCCGATGGTGTCGCGCATGGCGTTTCTCGAATGTGGGGGCAACAGTGCGCCGCTCTTCTCCAAGGAGCCGGTCGACGCCACCGCGCAGGCGCTGCACGGCTTGGTCTCCTGCGCCGAGTGGACCGGCGTGATGCTCTCCACGTTGCTCGAGGAGACCGGCATCGACCCCAAGGCGAAGTGGCTCATCGCCGAAGGCGCGGACTCGCTGGCCCTGAGCCGCAGCGTGCCGATGACCAAGGCGTTGGATGACGCCATGATTGCGCTTTACCAGAACGGCGAGCGGCTCATGCCCGGCAACGGCTATCCGATGCGTCTGCTCCTGCCAGGCTGGGAAGGCAACATGAACATCAAATGGTTGCGACGGATCAAGCTCGTCGAGACGCCCGCCATGAGCTACTACGAGGCGAGAACCTACGCCCCGATCCTGCCGAGCGGCAAGGCCTACCAGTTCTACTTCCTCCAGGAGGTCAAATCCTTCATCACTCATCCCTCTGCCGGGCTGAAGTTGAAT
>MNEX01000326.1 GCA_001917905.1 Acidobacteria bacterium 13_1_40CM_65_14 | reverse complement strand
AATCCAAGGTGATGGCCCTTTTGCTTTTTCAGCCGATAAGAGGGAGGAAACCAATGACCGCCGCGAATGCTCAACCGCAACAGAAAACCTCGAACGTGGTGCCGAGACCACCCGCACGGCCCAGCAGCCGGCCGCTGCGGGCAAGGCATCGCCGCCGGGTTCGCTGACGCCAGTCGAGACGCATCCGCCTGATGAGCCCGGCTACGGCCACGGTGTCTGACACGTGTCAGACCGGTGTCAGACACCGGCGACGTACGAGTCGAAGACGAACGGACCGTCCGGCAGCGTCATGCCGAACAGGTCACGCGCGGCGGCGTGCAGCCGGTCGCGCTCGAGCGGTTCGTCGATCGTCCGGCCGTCGCGATACCGCGTGATGACGTCGTTGCGCAGCACGACGCGCTCGTCGCGCCCGGTTCGCTGAATCGTCAGCGTCCTCCGGAACACCGAGTCTGGATGCGTCGACGTGAAATGATTCGCGACCTCAACGTCCCACGGCGTCTGCGGATCCTCCGAGAACTCATACAAATCCATCGTCGACGCCGCGTCCCGCATCGACAGAATCCACAAGTGCCCCTCTCGCCGCAACGCGTACTCGAAGCCGCCCTGGTCTGAGGTCGCGCCGTCGCGCAGCGGCATCGGCTCGATCAAGCCGATCGATCCGAACCCGACGTCGGCCATCCACACGTCGTTGCCCCCGGGACCAATCGGAATGCGCAGGACCATGTGCGTCCGGCACCATCGCTCGGGCGGCCCGCGGCGCACGCGGCCAAGCTGCGTGATTGGGGTGAACCCGAGATCGCGAAGCGCCGCCGCAAACAGCGTGTTGTGCTCGAAGCAGTAGCCGCCGCGCCGATCGTCGAGGAACTTGCGCTGCAGATCGTCGAGCGCGAGGCTGATGCGGCCGCCGGTCTGGATGGACAGGTTCTCGAAAAGAAACGTCTCGCGATGCGCGGCGTGCACCCGCCGCAGCGTCTCGACGTCCGCACCTAACGCGGTCGGTTGTAGGGCGGCCCTTTCAGGGCCGACGGCGCTGATTCGTTCGAGATAATCGTGCAACCGCATGACGCCTCCATCATAATGTGGGTCCTTTCATGTTCGTCGGTCATCTCGCGCTCGGTCTCGCGGCGAAGCCCGCCACACCGCGCGTCTCGCTCGCCGTGCTGCTGACGGCGTCGCAGCTCGCCGACGTCCTCTGGCCGTTTTTCCTCGCGCTCGGCCTCGAGCAGGTGCGGATCGATCCGGGCAATACGGCGTTCACGCCGCTCGACTTCGTCAGCTATCCGTATTCGCACTCGCTCGTGATGCTCGTCATCTGGGGCGTGGTGTTCGGTGCGATCTACCGGATGGTGACCGGCCGCAACGGCCGCGTCTTCATCGTGCTCGCCGCGCTCGTGGTCAGCCATTGGATCCTCGACTGGATCACGCATCGCCCCGACATGCCGATCTATCCGGGCGGGCCGAAGTACGGTCTCGGCCTGTGGAATCACGTCGCGGCGACGATGATTGTCGAAGGGTTCATGTTCGCAGCCGGCGTGTGGATCTACGTGCGGAGCACACGGCCGCGCGACGCGGTTGGCCGCTGGGGCTTCGTCAGCCTGATTGCGTTACTCGTGGTCGTCTACGTCGCGAATGCGACGGGCAGCCCGCCGCCATCGGTGACCGCCATCATCGTCCTGGCGACGATCGGCGCTGCGACCATGACCGTCTGGAGCTGGTGGGCCGACCACCACCGCGACGTTATACTCACACCCTCACGTAGCGCAGGCCTATAGGCCTGCCAAGTCCGCCGCGTTGGCAGCGCTGAAGAGCTTGTGAAGGAATACGCCGTTGAACGCAGAACTCGCAGAACACGCAGAAAACCTTAAGCATTTTCTCTGCGGGTTCCGCGGTTTCTGCGTTGTACGTGATTTCTTCACACGCTCTGAAGGGCTGCGCTACGAGCGCGGCGGAAAGGAGCGAACGATGACGAAGAAACCTTTTGTGCTCGCGTGCTCGGTCCTCGTGTTTGTCGGCGGCTTCGTGGTGGGAAACATCGTGCGCGCGCAGTCGGACAGCAAGCGCGTGTTCGAGCTCCGCACCTACACGGCGCCCGAAGGGAAGCTGGGCGATCTCGACAAGCGGTTCCGCGACCACACCATGCGCATCTTCAAGAAGCACGGGATGGAAAACGTCGGCTACTGGCATCCGCAGGACGCGCCCGATTCCGCGAACACGCTCATCTACATCATCTCGCACAAGAGCCGCGACGCCGCGAAGGCGAGCTGGGCCGCGTTCCAGGCGGATCCCGATTGGCAGAGAGTGTCGACCGAGTCACAGGTGAACGGCCGCATCGTCTCAAAGGTTGTGTCGGTGTTCATGGATCCGACTGATTACTCGCCGATCAAGTAGGGCGGGCCGTTCGGGCCCGCCGAGGGTATCACCATGACGCGCATCATCGTCGCGTGTTCGTTCGTTCTGCTGCTGGTCGCGTCGACGCGTTGGATCGGTCACGCGGAGCAGGACGATCCGCATTTCACCGGCCACTCCGACGTGCTGGACGCCAAAGATCTGAGCGCTTCACGACGCAGGTTCGACGCCGGCGCGCGATCGGCGTGGCACAGTCACAGCAAAGGACAGGTGCTCTTCGTCGAAGAAGGCCGCGCGCGCGTGCAGCGAAAAGGGCAGCCGATCAAGGAGTTTGGCGTCGGCGAGACCGACTACACGGGACCGAACGTCGTCCACTGGCACGGCGCGACGCCCGATCGCCGTCTGGTCCAGGTCGCCCTCAGCTTCGGCGAGATCAAGTGGATGGAGAAGGTGACCGACGCCGAATATAGCAGCAAGTAGTGCTCAGGGCGGGTTGCGAAACATTACCAGCGCAACCTCTCCACCACAGAGGACACGAAGGACAGGAGGTTCAAACTTGAAGAAAAAGTACATCGCCTCTGTGTCCCCCGTGTCCTCCGTGGTGGCGAGTTGTCATTCTGCCACGCGCTTTTAGGCGTGCCCGCTATCAGCGGATCGTCGGCGCCTTGAATGCCGGCGACGGCAATCGCCGCGGCCGGACGGCAGCGCGCCGCGAGATCGCTCGCGATGCTGCCGATGACAGGCCCAATCGCCGCGAGCGTGTCCGCGAGCTCGCATCCCAAGCGGCTGGAGAACAGACCGCCATTGGACGGTCCGGTCGCGAACACGCGCTTCGCATCGATCGCGTGATGGCTGCCGACATCCGCGATCACTGCGCGCGTGAACGCGACATCGTCGATCCCGTTCTTGTCCGCCGACGTGGTGTGCCGGCCGTCGGCCCAGCTCGCATCGATCCCTTCGAGGTAGGCGACGATGAAGCGCTCGCGATCGGCGAGCGCACTGAAGCCGGTCATCGATTCGGTGTTCTCAGGCGTATCGAAACCGCCGTGAGGACGAGCACGAGCGCCAGCGCGCCGGCGCCGGCGGCACGCTTCGGCGCGTGCAGCAGATATCGGCGGCTGAGGCCCTGGACCGCGATCGCTACGCTTTCGCTCGCGCCGCCACCCGTGATGGGAGGGCGTATCTCGCGCGGAGGCAGCCGGCGCGGCATCCCGCGCTGCGCGTTGGCCGTCTCGAGCGCAGTCACAGCCACGACGACGACCGCGACGGCTCGACAGACGATCAACGCAGAACTCGCAGAACTCGCAGAGACTGGTTTTTCTGCGGGTTCAGCGGTTTCTGCGTTGATCGTTGTCTCTTGCACGGGCGTGCTAGCATCGTGCACAGCCAGCACCTCCATCAAGTGGTTTATGCATCGCAGTGGACCCCGGCCCGTTGTCGTCTTCGTTCTTGGTCTGACGGCCAGCGTGTTCGCAACGGCCAATCAGCAGCCCCCCAGTTTCTCGGCGGCGAATCGCACGGTGGCGGTGTACGCCACAGTTACCGACGCCGGCGGACGTCTCGTCCCGGATCTCGATCGCGCGACCTTCGCGATCGACGATAACAACAAGCGCCAGCAGCTGACGCTGTTCGCCAACGACCTCCAGCCGATCACCGTCGTGATCCTCCTGGATCGCAGCGGCAGCATGCGCGCAAACTTCGAGCTGGTCGAGCAGGCCGCCGAAGAGTTCGTCAAAGATATGCTGCCGGCAGACAAGGCGCGCATCGGCAGCTTCGCGACCCGCATTCAGGTCGATCCGCGTGACTTCACGTCGGACCACGACGAGCTGATCAAGATTCTCCGCACCGAGCTGCAGCCGGAGGGACCGACGCCGCTCTGGAACGCGGTCAACGTCGGCATCACCGCGCTGCTGCACCAGCAAGGCCGGCGCGTCGTGCTCGTGTTCACCGACGGCGTCGACATGCCGATGAATTTCAGCAACAACAACAGCTCGCTGAAGTCGGTGATGAAGCGCGCCGAGGAAGAGGACGTGATGGTGTACGCCATCGGCCTGGCGGGTTCGAACGCGCCGAGCGGCACGGTTCCACGTGCGCCCACGCGCGGCGGATACGGATTCCCGGGTCGCGGCGGCCGCGGTGGATGGGGCGGTCGAGGCGGTTGGGGCGGGGGCGGGGGATTCGGCCGGCCGTCTCAGGTCAACGACAAGCCCGACGAAGGTCTGCCGAAGATCGCCGAGGCGACCGGCGGCGGCTATTTCGAGCTGACGTCAACCAACAATCTCGCCGCGACGTTCACACACGTAGCCGACGAGCTGCATCACCAGTACGCGCTCGGCTTCACACCGACCGTGCTCGATGGCAAGATGCACACGCTCCAGGTGCGCGTGACACCGCCCGGGATGACCGTCCGCGCGCGCAAAAGCTATCTCGCGTCGAGAGTGCCATCGTGAGGAGAGATTGATGACCGTCACGAAATCATGTTCCGTTCTGCTCGCGGTCGCGTCGGCAGTCACCGCCGCGTCAATCGCGGCGAGGGGACCTGTCCAATCCGGATCGCAGCAACCCGATTGGAAGGCGATTGAAGACGAGACGATGCGCCACTATCAGGCGGTGCTGCGGCTCGACACGAGCAACCCGCCAGGCAACGAGACGCAGGTCGCCGACTACGTCAAGCAGGTCCTCGACAAGGAAGGCATCCCGGCGAAGATTCTCGCACTCGATCCGAAGCGCGCGAACGTCGTCGCGCGGTTGAAAGGCAACGGGAGCAAGCGGCCGTTCCTCATCATGGGCCACAGCGACGTCGTCACGGTCGACGCGGCGAAGTGGAAGCATCCGCCGTTCAGCGCGACGCGCGAGGGCGGCTACGTGTACGGGCGCGGCACGGTGGACGACAAGGACAACCTCACCGCCGCGTTGATGACGATGCTGACGCTCAAGCGGCTCAACGTCCCGCTGGATCGCGACGTCATCTTCCTGTCGGAGGCGGGCGAGGAAGGGAACTCGAACTTCGGGATCCAGTTCATGGTCCAGCAGCACTTCCCGGAGATCGAGGCGGAGTACTGCTACGCGGAAGGCGGCGGCGTGACGCGCATCAGCAACGAGACCAAGTACGCGACGGTGCAGACGCTGGAGAAGATTCCGCGCGGCATCGAGCTCGTTTCGCACGGCATCTCGGGACACGGGTCGGTGCCGCTGAAGTCGAATGCGATCGTGCACCTCGCCGGCGCGGTGTCGCGGATTGGCGAGTGGCGGCCTGACGTGCGCTTCAACGAAACGACCGGCACGTATTTCCGCAAGCTCGCGGCGATTTCACCGCCGGAGGTCGCGAAGTACTACCGCGACGTCTTGTCCACGGATCCCAAGGTCCGCAAAGCGGCAGACGACTGGCTGCTCGAGAACGAACCGCGGCATTCGTCGATGCTCCGCACCTCGGTGTCGCCCAACATTTTCACCGGCGGCTACCGGTCGAACGTGATTCCGTCGGAAGCCAAGGCGACGCTCGACGTGCGCGCGCTGCCCGACGAGAATCCCGCGGAGTTCCTCGAAAAAGTGAAGCAGGTCGTCAACGATCCCGCGGTCGACGTGCGCTTCGCTGCGCAGAACACGCGACCCGCGGGTCCTGACGCGCGTCTCGACTCGGAAGCGTTCAAGGCGCTCGAGGCCGCGGCGACCAAGATCTACAGCGTCCCCACCCTGCCGACGATGAGCACCGGCGCGACCGACATGGCGCAGCTGCGCGCGAAAGGCGTGCAGTGCTTCGGCATCGGGCCAGCGACCGACATGGAAGACGGTCCGAAAGGCTTCGGCGCGCACAGCGATCAGGAGCGGCTGCTCGAAAGCGAGCTGCACCGCTTCGTGCGGTTCAACTGGGAAGCCGTGACCGCTGTCGTGCGATCAAAATAACGTCGCAGACGACGATCAACGCAGAGCCCGCATCGGTTGGCATCGGTAGCGCAGGCGTTCAGGCCTGGCTCGGTTGATCGTTTGACAGCTGTAGCCCAGGCCTTCAGAGCGTGTGAAGAAATCACGTACAACGCAGAAACCGCGGAACCCGCAGAGAGAAATGCCAAGGTTTTTCTGCGTGTTCTGCGAGTTCTGCGTTCAACGTCGTATTTCTTCACAGGCTCTTCAGGCCTGCCCGTCGTAGCGCGCCCCCTTCGCGCCGAAGGCGCTTCGGCGAACCTCGCCGAAGCTCACTGCCTTCGCAGGTGAGCGGAGGCGGGAAGGCTTGAGCCGAGCGGCGCGTGTCACGGCGCATAGTACGGTCGCTGGCCTCCGCTTCGCGCGCCGCGAAGTCGGATCTCCGCTCGATGTCCTGGCGCTGACCGCGGCGACTATCGGGTTGCTCGTTCGCTTTACGGTTGATCACATTTCATGACACGGAGTTTCTGAACCTGCGCATCGACTACGACGCGCGCACATTGAGCGCGACGCTCGATCTGTGGGTCGGCGATCCGGACGCGCCGTCGGAAGCCGATCGCCAACGTCGGCGTACGACGGCGGTCGAGTGGATGGGCGAGGGGAAATCGCGCAACTGGAAGTACGAACGATAAAGCAACCGCGGAGGTCGCAGCGCACGCAGAAGACGTTAGTTCTGCCTGCTCAGCCCGCTCTGCGGTTTATCTTCCGTGCAGGTGGACGAGCCGCGGCGCTTGATGACCCCCGCCGGTCCGAACCGCTGCACGACGTCGACGCTGGTGCGGATGTCTTTCGGCAGCGCGTCGAAATCATCGGTGATCGCGAACGGCAGTCCCTCCGGCTGAATCCACCGGATCAGCGCCTGCTTCGGGTCGAACGTCGCTTCGTCGCGCGTGCGAGCCGTCTGTCGCGCGTTGCCGAGGACCGCCAGGTGCAGCCAGTATGCCGAGTCGTCGTCGCGCACGAGATAGTCGACGCACGCCGGCGGCACATTCGTGCGCGCCCATCGCCCGGCGAGAAACATCGGCTGCGAGACGACAGCTTTCGGTCGCGCCTCTTTGATCAGCGGCCGCACGACGAGGACGGCGACGACAGCGACGATCGCCCATGGGAGCAGGCTGGACGGGCGGGAGGGGCTGGAAGGGCTGCCCATCCAGCCCTTCCTGCCTGTCCCGCCCATCCAGCCCCACACCGCGGCGAGCGTCAGCGAAGCCGCGACAGCCAGCGGGTAGATCGCGAGATACGCCATCTTCAGCGCGAGGTACGGGCGATCGGCGCCGCTGCGAGTCGCGACGACGAACAGCGCCGCCGCCTGCAGCGCGACGGCCGCGACGAGCCAGACGATCGATCGCGTCCGTCGATCGGTGGCCGCGACGACGACACCTGCGGACCCAAGCACGAGAAACCACCCTCCGAACATCTCGACCGACGGCCACACCACGAAGCCCGTCGTCCCGGCGATGCCGAGTGCGCGCATGCGTCCGACGGCATGCACGGCGGCGACGATCGCAATCGGTCCGCCGCCCATGACGATCGCCGCGAATCGATCGCGCACGGGCAGGCCGGCGCGCGACGCGACCATCACGACGAGCACGAGCAGCGGCGGACCGATCCAGACCGGCCACGTGAAAAACGCACCGACGCCGGCGATCGCGAACATGACCGTCGCCGCGATCGACGGCTCCTCGTCCCACACCACCAGCGCCCACCACATCGCGACCGCGAAGAGCTCGGCGACGACCTGTGCGAGAAACGAGTGCTCGCTGAACGAGCGCAGGAAGTACTCGCGCGGCGCGAACAGCATCACCACCGCGGCGATGGCGAACGGCAGGCGCGGCACCCCGCGCGGCAGCACGCGCATCGCGATCCCAAGGATGAAGCCGGCTTTCAGCGCCACCGTCAGCACGACGATCGGATAGATCGTGTGCAGGCCGTCGGTCCGCGTCCACGCGCCGGCCAGCGCCGCCAGCAGGTGCAGGCCAGGCGTGTAGTCGGCCATCTCGCCCATCACCGCGCCGAGCGCCGGATCGTGTACGAGCCGCCAGTGCCGCTCGATGTAGTCGACGAGCATCAGGTGATGCGTGAGATCGGGACCGCCGCCGATCGGGAGGAGCGCCGGGCGCGCCAGCCACTGGAGATACGCGACGACCGCCGCGACAATCGCGGCGAACGCGAATTCCTCGCCGCGCTCGCCGGGGCCGATCGGCCGCAGCGCGTTGAACGTCGCGACGGCCACCGTCACCGCCACCGCGAGGACCACGAACGGCGCGATCGTCAGCCCGATCCGATCCATCACGTACGCGGCGGCGATCGCCAGCGCGAGGAACGACACGATCGAGGCGGCGATCCGCTCGCCGGCCGTCACGTTCACGTCGCTATCTTAAGGGCGACGCTCGTGCCGCTCGGCTAAAGAGCTTGTGAAAGAATCAGGTTGAACGCACAGATCGCAAAGCGCGCAAAGCATCTTTTTCGAAAAAGATTCTTCTTTGCGGTCTTAGCGGCCTTTGCGTTCACGTGATTTCTTCACATCCTCAACAAACCTCTCCACCACGGAGGACGCGGGGGACACGGGGGAATTGTACGAAGAGTTTGTGCTCCGTGTCCTCCGTGTCCACCGTGGTGGAGAGTTACTCGTACCGCAGCGCCGACATCGGATCCACCTGCGATGCGCGGTGCGCGGGAATGAATCCCGCGCCGAGCGCGACGAGCGTCAGCGTCACGGCGGCAGCGACGAGGACGAAGGGATCGTACCCCTGCAACTGGAAGAGCAGCGACTGCGCCAGATGACCGAGCCCAATCGCGGCCGCGAGTCCGATGACGCCGCCGACGATCGTCATGACGCCGACCTGGCGCAGCACCATCGCGCGCACGCGCGACGGCGCGGCGCCGAGCGCCATGCGCAGCCCAATCTCGCGCGTCCGCTGGGTGACGGTGTAGGCGAGCACGCCGTAGAGGCCAATCGCCGCGAGGAGCGTCGCCAGCGCGGCGAACGCCGCCGACAGCACGCTGATGAAGCGATCGAGGAAGACGTTCTCCTGCACCTGCTGCGGCAGCGTGCGGAGGCGCTGCACCGGAAGGTTGGGATCGAGTCGCGCGATGACCTTGGGGATGTTCGCGAGGACGGGCTCGGGGCTGGTCAACGTGCGGACGTAAAAGCTCATCAAGCCGACGCGCTCATCTTGGCGGTACGGACGGACGAACACCGGCGGGATCTCCTGCTTCACTTCCGAGTACTTCGCGTTCTGCACGAGGCCGACGATCTCGATCGTCAGCGGGCTGCTGCCCCCATCGTCGCCCATGCGCTTGCCGACGGCATCGCGTCCGAGGTTGAACTTCTTCGCGAACGCTTCGTTGACGATGGCGACCTTCGGCGAGCCGAGCGCGTCGGCGCGTGTGAAGTCGCGGCCGGCGATCATCGTGATGCCGAGCGTCTCGAAATATCCCGGTCCAATGAGATTGAAGCGCGAGTCGGTGTTCGTATCCGCGTCCGCCTTGAATCCTTCCACCGCCACGCTGTTCCCCCAGTTGCTGCCGGACAACAGTGGGACGGTGGAGGCGGACACACTCGACACGCCGGGCAGCGCGCGCAGCTCCGCCTCTACGCGCTCGAATAATTGCCGCGACTGTTCCGGCTTGTAGCCGTTCAGCTCCGGCGAGATCCGGAACATGATGACGTGGTCCGCTTTCACGCCGAGCTCGACGCGGCTGACGTTGAACAGACTCTTGGTGAAGAGGCCGGCCGAAATCAGCAGCGCCATCGACAACGCGATTTGCGCCGTCGCGAGCGACTGGCGGAACCGCGCCGCCGATCGCGCGCCCGAGGGCTGGCCCGACTGCCCTTTGAGCGCGGCGACGAGATCGGGCCGCGTGCTGTGGAGTGCGGGAAACAGGCCGAACAGCAGTCCCGTCGCCATCGTGAGCGCCGCCGCGAACACCATGACGCCGGCGTCCACCTGGAGCGTCAGCGCGTCGGTCGCGTCGGCCGGCAGCAGCGCGGCGATCAGATTCAGCGTCCACTGTGCCACGACGACGCCGGCGATGCCGCCGAAGAAGGCCAGCAGACACGACTCGCCGAGCAGCTGGCGCACGAGCTGCCAGCGGCCGGCGCCGATCGACAATCGCACGGCCATCTCGCCCGCGCGCGCGGCGCCGCGCGCGAGCAGCAGGTTGGCGATGTTCGCGCACGCAATCAACAGCACGAACGCCGTCACGCCAAACAGCAGCGTCAGCGGTGCCTTCGCCTCGCGCGACACGGAGCTTTGGCCTCGCGATCCCGGCTCGACCAGCAGCGGCTTGGCCTTGAAGCGCGTGAGCGTCTGCGCGCTCATCCCTTTCTGCAGCGGCGCCTCGACGTCGTTGATGATGTTCTTGTAAGGCGTGCTGACGGCCGTCGTCGCCTGCGCGATCGACACGCCAGGCTTCAGCCGCGCGAACACGTACGCCCAGTAGCTGCGGCGATTGTCGAATCCCTTGAACGGCTGCGAGAAGCCGCGCATCGTGATCGGCGCGAACACGTCCGGCTTCACGCCAAGCGTCGTGCCGTTGAATCCCCGCGGCGCGACGCCGACGATCGCCATCGTCTGGCCGTTGACGATGATCGTCTGGTTGACGACGTTCGGATCGGATCCGAAGCGCGTCTGCCAATACGCGTGGCTCAGCACGACGACGTGCGATTCACCTGGCGTCCGATCGTCGTCTGGCCCGAGCAGGCGGCCGAGCGCCGGCGTCAGCGCGAGTACGGGGAAATAGCTCCCGGAGACGAGCATCCCGTCGCCGTTGTGCGTCTGGCCGCGTGCCGCGATGTTCGCGCCAAACAATACGTGGGCGGCGACGCCCGTGAACGGCGTCTGCACGCGCTCGAGATCCCGGACCATCGGGAAGCTGAACACCGAATCGCAGTCGCCCGCCTGGTTGCACGAGGTGGAACCCGGCTTCGGTCCCGGCGAC
>MNEX01000052.1 GCA_001917905.1 Acidobacteria bacterium 13_1_40CM_65_14 | reverse complement strand
CTCCTTCGTGTCGACGCCGATGCCATCGCAGCGGCGTCGCCGGCCGACGACTTCTTCCGCACGCTGCCCCGCGGCGTGCCGGCACGAGACTATCGGCGGCTTGCTCGATTGAAACCCGGTGAACCCTCGGCGTACGCGCAGATTCTGGGCTCCATTCCCGCCGAAGAGCCTGACGAAGATTTCGCAGCCGCTATCGACGCGTTGAGCTGATGCGATGTTCGCTCAGCGCGGCTATTTGCTCGATACCAACATCGTGCTGCACGCCACCCGCGAACGTAGCGACTTCTCCGCAGCGGTCGAAACACAATTCGGACTTTCACAGTCTCGGTTCCGGCCGGCCATCTGCGAGGTAACCATTGCGGAGCTGAAAGCGTTTGCGATGGGCTGGGGCGAGGCCCGGCGACAGAAGCTCTTGCAGATCATCACCCAGATGATCGTCGTCCAAATCTCGGAGCCCGGAGTGCACGATCGCTGGGCTGAGTTGTACTCGCACGCTCGATCGAAGGGTTTCGCCATTCACCAGGATCTCAATGACGTCTGGATCGGCGCCGCCGCACACGTCAGCGGCCTGACCTTGCTCTCGACTGATCGAGCCGCGTTTCTTCCTCTTCGCGGAACGTCCTGGATCGATGTGGTGCTGCTGGACTCGAGGACAGGGCTGGTGGTTCCATGAGCGGCTCCGCGCTCGTTCAGAAGCTGTGGAACTACTGCAACATCCTGAGAGACGACGGCCTCTCGTACGGCGACTACGTCGAGCAGCTCACGTATCTGCTGTTTCTCAAGATGGCTGACGAGCAAAGCCGGCCGCCGTTCAAGAAGCCGTCAGCGGTGCCGAAGGGTTACGACTGGCCGAGTCTGTTGGCCAAGGACGGCGACGATCTCGAAGCACACTACCGGCACGTGCTCGACACGCTCGGCAAACGCAAGGGCATGCTCGGCGTCATCTTCCGCAAAGCTCAGAACAAGGTCCAGGATCCGGCCAAGCTGCGCCGCCTCATCGTCGACCTGATCGACAAGGAGCAGTGGTCCAGCCTGTCGGCCGACGTGAAGGGCGACGCGTACGAAGGCCTGCTGCAGAAGAACGCAGAGGACGTGAAAGGCGGCGCCGGCCAGTATTTCACCCCGCGCGCACTCATCGCCGCGATGGTGGACGTGATGGCGCCGCAGCCGGGACAGACGATCTGCGATCCCGCCTGCGGTACGGGAGGCTTCCTTCTCGCTGCGCACACATACATCGCGAAGCACCCGGCTCTCGATCGGGAACAGAAGAAGCGGCTTCGAACAGGTTCGCTCTTCGGTATCGAACTGGTGGATGGCGTCACGCGCCTCTGCGCGATGAACCTGCTCCTCCACGGCATCGGCGGCGACTCGGATACTGAGCTCCCAGTCGTCACCAAAGACGCGCTCGCGGGCAAGCATGGTGAGTACGACATGGTCCTCGCCAACCCACCGTTCGGCAAGAAAAGCAGCGTCACCATCGTCAATGAAGCCGGCGAGCAGCAGCGGGAATCGCTCGTCATCAACCGCGACGACTTCTGGGCGACGACGAGCAACAAGCAGCTCAATTTTCTGCAGCATATCTTCACTATCTTGAATCAGCACGGCCGAGCCGCTGTGGTCCTCCCCGACAACGTGCTGTTCGAAGGCGGCGCCGGTGAAACGATCCGTCGCGAGCTCTTGAAGCAGGCGGACGTGCATACGCTGCTGCGCCTGCCTACCGGCATCTTCTACGCGCAAGGCGTGAAAGCGAACGTCCTGTTCTTCGACCGGAAGCCCGCGCGCGAGAAGCCGTGGACGGATCGGCTGTGGATCTACGACCTGCGGACGAACCTGCATTTCACGCTGAAGGAGAACACGCTCGAGCGCAGCGACCTCGACGACTTCGTGACGCGCTACAATCCGAAAACCCGACACGATCGTCGCGAAAGCGAACGGTTCAAGGGGTTCACTTACGAAGAGCTCACCAAACGCGACAAGGTGAATCTCGACATCTTCTGGCTGAAAGACGAGTCGCTCGAAGAATCAGCGAATCTTCCCGCGCCGGACGTCATCGCCGCCGAGATCGCCGTCGATCTCGAAGCCGCATTAGAACAGTTCGCCGCGATCGCTGACGACCTCAAAGTGTGAACTTGAGATTGTCTTGACCCCGAGCGGACGCGTCATTAGCATCCCAGCATGTCGATGCCTCACTCCGCCGTACTCGTGCTGCTGCTCGCGCTCGCATCTTCCGTCGGCGCTGCGCAGGCGCCCCGGCCGGTCACGCTGGTGTCCGAGGTGCGCGCCGCAATCGCGGCGCACGATCTCACGCGCGCCGAATCGCTGGTCTCGAAACAGCGCGCCGACAAGGGCAACACGCCGGAGGTGCTCGAAGCTCTGTCGTGGCTCGCACGCGGCGCGCAGAGCGAGGGTCAAGCCGATCGCGCCGATGCATATGCCGCTGAAGCGCAGCGGCTCGCCCTCGCCGCGCTCGCCGGCCGTCAGGTGGACGCGGACGTGCATCTGGCTGCGGCGATCAGCGCCGCGATCGAAGTCCAGGCGCAGATCGGCGCCGCGCGCGGCGAGCGCTCGGAAGCGATGGCGTTTCTCGAGCGCGAGCTCGTCACGTATCGCAACTCGTCGCTGTCCAAGCGGATCCAGAAGAACATCAACCTGCTCACGCTCGAAGGCCATCCGGCGCCGGCGCTCGAGAAGTCCGAGTGGATCGGCGCGGCCCCACCGACGCTCGCGGATCTCAAAGGGAAAGTGGTCGTCCTGTTTTTCTGGGCGCACTGGTGTCCGGACTGCAAGATCCAGGGTCCGATCCTGGCGAAGCTGCGCGATCGCTATCAGTCGCAGGGACTCGCAATCGTCGCGCCGACGCAGCGCTACGGCTACGTCGCCGGCGGCGCGTCCGCATCACCCGACGAGGAGCTGCGCTACATCGTCCAGGTGCGCGATCAGTACTACCCATTTCTCGCGGATCTGCCCGTGCCGGTCAGCGTGGCCGACCATCAGCGCTACGGCGTCAGCTCCACGCCGACCGTCGTGATCACGGATCGGCAGGGGATCGTCCGGCTCTATCATCCCGGCCGGATGACCGAGGCCGAGCTCGAGACGCACCTTCGCGGGCTCCTCGACGCACACTGACTGACGGTCTGACCTGGGGTCAGACTGCAGGTCAGACTTGGGGTCAGACTGACGGTCAGACTTGGGGTCAGACTGACGGTCAGACTTGGGGTCAGACTTACGGTCAGACCTGAGGTCAGACTGACGGTTAGACCTGGGGTCAGACCTGGGGTCAGACTGACGGTCAGACCTGAGGTCACACTGACGGTCAGACTTGGGGTCAGACTGCAGGTCAGACTGCAGGTCAGACTGCAGGTCAGACTGCAGGTCAGACTGTCGGTCAGACTTCAGGTCGGACTGATTGTCAGACCTCGGGTCAGACTTGGATCCCTTGGAATTGCGGCGGCTGTTCGAGATCGAATCGCGGGGCAGACAGATGCGCGCCACAGTTTTGAAACCGTTGCTCGTGTTCACCATCGCCGGCGCGCTCGCATCCGTGACGCCGGCGTTGGCGCAACAGTACGCGGCGCGCCAGAATGGCGACATCGTGCAGCTCCAGGACGCACAGGCGCAGACGACGGTGTCGATCGTGCCCTCGGTCGGCAACATCGCGTTCGAGCTGAGAGTCAAAGGCCAGAACGTGCTGCGATGGCCGTACGCGTCGGTGGAGGAATTCAAGTCGCGTCCAACGATGAGCGGCATCCCTTTCATGGGTCCGTGGGCGAACCGCCTCGACGAAACCGCGTTCTACGCGAACGGGAAGAAGTACGCGTTCGACATGACGCTCGGCAATGTCCGCGGCCCGATCCCGATTCACGGGTTCGTGACGACCACCGACCAGTGGCAGGTCGTCGACGCGAGCGCGGACGCGGCGTCCGCGTGGGTGACGAGCCGGCTCGAGTTCTCCCGCCAGCCGATGTGGATGAAGCAATGGCCCTTCGCCCACACGATCGAGATGACGTACCGCCTGGAGGACGGCGCCCTCGAGGTGCGCACGACGATCACCAACCACAGCGCGGAGGCGATGCCCGTCGCGATCGGGTTTCATCCGTACTACCAGTTGACCGATTCGCCGCGCGACGAATGGAAGATTGCCGTTGGCGCGCGGACGCATTGGCTGCTTGCGCCGACTAAAGTGCCCACCGGAGAGACCGAACCCATCGAGAAGATCTTTCCGAATCCTCAGGCGACAGTGCTCCGCGGCTTAGACCTCGACGATGACTTCGACGATCTCGTGCGCGACGGGCAAGGTCGCGCGACGATGTCGGTCATCGGGAAGTCGCAGCGGCTCGACCTCGTCCTTGGGGCGAATTATCGGTCGGTCGTGATCTGGTCGCCGAAGGATCGTGATTTCATCTGCGTCGAGCCGATGGCCGGCATCACCGACGCCATCAACCTCGCGCATCGCGGCGTGTACAAAGAGCTTCAGAGCATCCCGCCGGGCGGCACGTGGCGCGAGAGCTTCTGGGTCAGGCCAAGCGGATTTTGAAAGGCTCGTTCAGCGAGCCGCTGGCGACGTCGCGGCGGCAGGACGACGCAGAAGCGCGTCGAGCTCGAACACCTGGCCGTCCTTCATGACGCGCTTCACGCGTCGCAAGTCTTTGATGTTCGCCAGCGGATTGCCGTCGATGACGACGAGATCCGCGAGCTTGCCCGGCTCGATGCTGCCGAGATCCGCGCCGGCACCCAACGCCTCAGCGGAGACGGTCGTCGCGGTGCGGAGCACTTCGACCGGCGTCAAACCGCCGGATGCGTAGTTCTCCAACTCCATCAACAGGCTCAGACCGTACGGATTGATCGGCGCATCGGTGCCGGCGGTGACTCGACCGCCGCCTTTGACGACCTGATAAACGGTGCGCTCCTGCGGCGTCACGAGCCGTGCGGCCTGCTCGATCGTCTCGGGCGATGCCGGCGTTCGCGTCTGTTCGCGCCATCGCTGCCCCACCGATGGCGGATACAGCTTCTGGATTCGCGGATCGTCGATCCACGACGCATCCCTCAACGTCTGCAAACGGAATCCGCCCTGGATGCCGATGGTCGGCGTCAGCGTCATCTTCGACGCGGTCAGCAGATCGATCACATCGCGATACGAGCGCGACAGCCCGCTGATCTTCGGCGAGTACCCGCGGCGGCTCGTGCCGCGAATGTGCTCGACGCCGTCGGCGCCGTACGCGACCGCCGGATAGAGCTCGTGCGATGTCACCGGCATCCCCATGCGATGCGCTTCCTCGATGATCCGCTTCTGCATCAGGTCGGGAAGCCGCACGTAGGTCTTGATGAAATCGAAGTCGGCATCTTTCGCGCGCTGCAGCGCGAGCGGAAGCTGGCCGGTGTCGTCGAGCGACGTGCCGCCCGGATAGTAGATGCGCGTGCCGTCGAACGGAGGACCCGTCGTGAAGAGCCGCGGTCCGATCCGGACGTCCGATTCGAACGCTTCCCGGTTCTCCCACGTCTCGTAGGTGTTGGTCGCGGGATTTCGCACCGTCGTGATGCCCCATGCGAGAAACTCGCGACCCAACGCTTCGCCGAACTCCTTGTTCAGATGCGTGTGGATTTCAATCAAGCCGGGGATGACCGTCTCGTTCGAGGCGTCGACGACGGTGCCCGCGTGAAGCGCGTCGCGATGCGGCTCGACACTCTTGATGCGGTGGCCGTCGACGACGATATCGATGTTCGATTGAACGGCATCGGTGCGGCCGTTCCAAAAGCGGCCGGCATGAATGGTCTTCGTTCCCGAACGGGACGCAGGAGTCCACGTCAGGTGCGGATCGATGTCCTGCACGACGCGGGCGGACGCAACGTCGACCAGCTCGAGGCGAGTGCCACTCTGATAAAGGATGCGTCGTGAATCGCCGGTCCACGTCGGCGACCCGGCGAGCTCGGTCGAAACCGGACGCGGCGACCCGCGCGGCATGCCGTCGCGCGCCACCGGCCAGACGGCCAGCAGCCCGTCGATGATCGCCGCCATCTGCGTCCCGTCGGGCGACCACACGGGACCGTAGTCCTCCCGCATGCCGATCGATTTGTGCGGCATCGGATCGAACCAGCGATCCGGTTGACCGTCGAGCGAGATCCGCAGCACCTGGTTCGTGCCCTCACGGAAGCGCGTCGAGTACACCTTCAGCGACGAAACCACCAGCGCGTTGCCGTCGGGCGACCAGCTCGCGCGGCCCGCCTCGTTCAAGTGATCGTGCGCCCGCCTGATCGCGCCGCTCTTGACGTCGACGATCTGGATTTGTCCTTCGGGATCGCTGAAGGCGATGCGCGATCCGTCAGGCGACCACGACGCCTGCATCGCAGCGGCGGTCCCCCGCGTCAGCTGGCGATCGGCGCCGCTTTGCACGTCGCGCACCCAGAGGTTCATGAAGCCGTCGCCTGCCCCGAGCCCAGTCGAGGGGCGATCGGACGAGTACGCGAGCGACGCGCCGTCCGGCGACCACGCGGGATCGGTCTCGACCCAGGCGTCGTGCGTCAGCGGCTTCGGCGAACCGCCGATCGTCATCGTCCAGAGATCGCCGACCGCCGCGAACGCCACCTGCGTGCCGTCCGGCGAGACGACGGGATGCATGATCCCGCGCACGGGCTGCGGCCCTGAGACATCGAACGATCGCCGCTTCGGCGTGAACGCGGGGCGCGTGAACGAGACGTCCGCGGTGAACTCGACCACTTGCGCGGCGCCCCCTGCTGCCGGTCGCTTTTTGATCGTTCCGTCGGAGGTGTAGAGGAGTTGATTCTGCGAGACCCATTGCGGACGGAAGGGAAAGACGTCCTCGTCCGCGTCGGCGATGTTTCGGTCTCCGACCATCAGGCTGGTTCGGCCGCCGGCGAGCACGTTGTATGCGACCGATGAACCGTCAGGCGAGAACGAGGGTCCTGCGACCGCGCCGTCGGACGCGGCAACCAATCGTTCGGTCGCAGTCGAGCCCGAAGCAGCGGCGTTGACCGCATACACGCCGGGCTTCTCGCGGCGATCGGAGACGAACGCGATCTCGGTCGATCCGCTCCGCCAGCTTGGGTGGAATTCGTTCGACGGATCCGCAGTCACCTGTTTGACCTCGCCCGTCGCGAGCGTGAGTACCCAAATGTCGTAGGAGCCGCTGCCTGTCCCGAGCGTAGTCGAGGGACGGTCGGACGCGAAGGCGATGCGCTGACCGTCGGGCGACCACGATGGCTCGCGGTCGTCGTACGGTCCTGACGTCACGGCCCTCAGATCGGTGCCGTCCGCCTTGATCGTCCAGATCTGCCACGTGCTGCTGCGATACGCCTGGAACGCGAGGCGCGTGCTGTCCGGCGACCACGACGGCTGCCGCGCGTCCATCGAGATGTCGGTGATCGGCTTCGCGGCGCCGCCGCCCGCCGGCATCGTCCAGAGCGTTCCGAGCAGATCGATGGCGATGGTCCGGCCGTCAGGCGACAGCGCGGCCGCCATCGACGTGCCTTCGTGCAAGGTCACGTGCACCGCGCGGCCGCCGGGCGACTGAGCATCGAGCGTGAACGTGAACGCAGCAAACGCCGTGACGACGACAAGCAGTCTGCGCATGCGGCGTAGTCTACCTCCGCGTGAAAAAATGCAACCACGAAGACGCGAAAACACGAAAAAGAATAGGTCTTCTTCGTGCCTTCGTGTTTTCGTGGTTGCGTTTCAGGTGGCTTGGCCTAACGAACGTGGTCTCGTGCTCCGCGGCCCGCTCCCGGTTGACGATACTGTTGAAGCAGCTTCAGGTACTCGCCGTCCTGCACACGGTCGGCGGCACCCATCGTGATCGCCCGCAGCACGCGCCGCGCGCGGCGGCGCTCCGGCGAGTCGGCCGCCGCATCAGCCTGGCGCGCGCAGCGCGACAACCAATCGCGAAGCCGGCCCAGACTCTCCAGGTGCCTGCTCTCGTCGCGAACACCGGCCTCGAGCGCGAACACTTCATCCAGCTGCCGCGCTTCCGCATCGTCGTCGGCGCGCTGGCGCGCGAGGGCGCTCTTCACGTCCTTCTGCTTCGACAATTCCGACGCCCGAGCTGCAGCGGCCGACACGTCGCGAAGGCCGTTGAAGTCGTCCGCGAGATCCTTGAGCAGGTGTGCGATCGCCGCCGGACTGGTGGAGGCCGCGATCGCCCGTTGTCGCGTGTCGAAGAGTTGATCGATGAGCGCTTCGTCGCGCGTTTTTCGGCCGGACTTCATCGCCTGCAGCTCGAGCCACTCGATCGCGTCGAGCACGACGTGCTCCGGCGGCAGCGTGTGCCCGCCCTCGAAAATCGCCAGGCGGTGCGGCGTCGTCAAGGCGCGATCCAGCATGCGCAGCTCGATGTAATTGAAATCTTCGGTGCCCGCGGTCCCGAAGACGACGAACGGCAGCGATTTCCGGGGCTTGCTGTCCGGGTAGCCGGCGCTCGACGCGATCACGCCGGCGACGATCTTCGAGCCGAGTGCCACCTGCATCGCGACGCGCGCGCCGCCGGAGAGGCCGGTCAGGTAGACACGATTCGCGTCGATCGACATGCGCTGCTCGAGGTCAGCGGACATCGCCTGAATGCTCGCGATCGACACCTGCCATGGCCCGTTGCGTGAGTTGTTCGAGCCCGCCACGATGTAGCCGTACTTCTCCGCCGCGGCCCGGTAGGCGTCGACCATCGCGCGGCCGCGTGCTGCGGGATGAAGCGCGAGGAGCAGGCTCCACGTGCGATCGCGCGAGTAGTTCGACGGGAGGTACAACGCGTAGCTCTGTGTTGGATCGCCGGCGCATTTGACCTCGTCGACCACCTGCCCGCGCGGAAGATCCTGCGCCAGGACGATCGAGGCTCGCAGCGCGACGGTCAGCGTCAGGAGCGCCGTCGTGACGAGAAAGCGCTTGCGCATGCGCGTAGTCCAATGACGTAAGCTGACAAACGCGACTTTGCAGACGTCAGGTGTCAGACACCAGTCTGACACGTGTCTGACACCGCGGAGGGTTTCGAATGCCGACGATTTGGGCGGACCTACGGTATGGACTGCGGGGACTCCGGAACCGGCCGGGCTTCACCATCCTCGCGGTCCTCACACTCGCGCTCGGCATTGGCGCCGCGACGACCATCTTCAGCGTCATTCAGAACGTGTTGCTCGATCCGTTTCCCTACACCGACGCCGATCGCGTCGCGATGATTCAAATCCACGACACGAGCAGCAGCCGTCCGGGCGGTCGCACCGCTTTTCAAACGCCGGAGTTCCTCGACTATCAGGCGCAGAACCACGTCTTCGACGAGGTGATCGGCGGCGGCAGCGAAGACGTGCTGTCGATGACCAGCGAAGGCACCGAGCAGTTCAACGGCGGACTGGTCACGGGGAACACGTTCCAGTTCCTCGGCGTGCCCGCGCTCGCCGGTCGCGTCATCACGCCCGAGGACGCGAAGCCGGGCGCGCCGCCCGTGTTCGTGATGGCGTACAAGATGTGGCTGGCGCACTACAACCTCGATCCGCAGATCGTCGGCCGAACCTTCACGCTCAACGGCGTGCCGACGACGCTCGTCGGCATCATGCCGCCGCGGTTCACGAAACTGGCCGCCGATCTCTACAGGCCGACCAGGGTCGACCGCGCCGATCCCGAGTTGAGCCGGCGCTATTTCTCCTTTCAAGCGCGATTGAAACCGGGCGTGACGCTGCGCGAGGCGACTGCCGACATCGAGCTCGTCGCGCGCCGGCTGGCGCAGGTGTACCCGCTGAACTACCCGAAGCAGTTCTCGGTGCACGTCATCAGCTGGGTCGACAACGTGGTCGGGCAGTTCAAGACGACGCTCTACACGCTCGCCGCCGCGGTCGCGCTGCTCCTGCTCATCGCGTGCAGCAACGTCGCCAACATGCTCCTCGCGCGCGCCGCGTCGCGTGAGAAGGAGATGGCGATCCGCGGATCGCTCGGCGCGAGCCGGTCGCGCCTCGTTCAGCAGCTGTTGCTCGAGAGTCTGCTGCTGGCGCTCGGAGGCGCCGCGCTTGGATGCGTCTTCGCGTACGGCGGCCTCGAGGCGCTGGTCGCGTTGATCCCCGAGGGACTGATCCCAAGGGAGGCGGTGATTCGGCTGAACGTGCCCGTCCTGCTGTTCAGTCTCGCCGTCGCGATGGTGACGGCGCTGGTGTTCGGTCTCGTGCCGGCGATGCAGACGGCGAAGCGCGACATGGTGGAGCCGCTCAAGGATTCGAGCAAAGGCGTCGGCGGCGGATTCCGCGGCGGGCGGCTGCGCAATACGCTCGTGATCGTCGAGGTCGCGCTGTCGCTGCTGCTGCTCGCCGGCGCCGGCCTGTTGATGCGCAGCTTCGTGATGCTGCAGCACGTCGATCTCGGCTTGAACCCGGACAACATTCTCGTCGCGCGCCTGCCGCTGCCGCGAGGGCAGTACGAGACGGCGGCCGCCAAGCATCAGTTCTTCCGCACGCTGCTGCCGCGCCTCCATGCGCTGCCGGGCGTCGTCGCGGCCACGGAAACGACGACGCTGCCGCCCTACGGCGGGATCACCAGCGAGATCGAGATTCCCGGCAAGACGCACAACGAGCGTTGGGAGTCGATGGTGCAGCTCGTCAGCGACGGCTACTTTCCGACGCTTGGCCTTCGGCTCGTGCGCGGCCGCCTGCTGTCGGACGCGGAGGTCAACGACGGACGACGAGTCGCGGTCGTGAATCAGACGCTCGTCAACCGTTTTTTCGGAGCGGAAAACCCGCTGGGACAGTCGATCAAGCTCACGGAGTTCGAGAAGTTGCGCGAGCAGTCGGTGACCAATCCCGTGTTCGAGATCGTCGGCGTCATTTCGGATGCGAAGAATCGCGGCATCCAGGAGGCGCCGATGCCCGAAGCGTTCGTGGCGTACACCATGACCGGTGCGTTCATGCGCGGCGTGCTGGTCAGGACGAGCTCGGCGCCTGAAGCGCTGTTGAACCGCGTGCGGCGTGAGATCTGGGCGGTCGATCGCAATGTCGCGCTGACCAATACGGGCACGTTGATGGAATTCCTGAAACAGTTCTCCTACGCCGAGCCGCGCTTCAGCCTGACGCTGCTCGGCGTGTTCGCGAGCGTCGGGCTGCTGCTCGTCGCGATCGGCGTTTACAGCGTCATCGCGTACACCGTGTCACGGCAGACGCACGAGATCGGGATCCGCATGGCGCTTGGCGCCGGCCGCGCCGACGTCGTGCGGATGGTCGCGTCGATGGGGTTGCGGCTCGTCGCGGTCGGCGTGGCGATCGGGCTCGTCGCCAGCGTCATCGTCACGCGCATCGTCGCGAGCCAGATCTGGGGTGTCTCGCCTCACGATCCGCTGACGCTCTCGATCGTCGTCTTCGTGATGGCGCTCGTCGGATTCGCCGCGTGTTACGTCCCGGCGCGACGCGCGACGCGGGTCGATCCCATGATTGCGCTGCGATGTGAGTAGGGCGTTCGACGCCCGCGGCCCACTCCGCCTGGCGAAGGGTCAATCTCAAAAATCTTGCGCACGCGAGGACCCGGGTGTACAACGATCCCCGTACGGGATAGAAATCAGGCTCCATATGAACCATATAAAGATGAAGCATCTCATGGTCGTCGTCGGCCTGGCGGTCGCGATGGCTCAGCCTGCGTCCGCGCACCACTCCTTTGCAGCCGAGTTCGATGCCAACAAGCCGGTGACGCTGCAAGGCAGCGTCACGAAGCTCGAATGGCAAAACCCGCACATCTGGGTGTACCTCGATGTGAAGGACGACCGGGGCAACACGCAGCCCTGGCAGTGCGAAGGTGGTCCTCCCAATACCCTCACGCGGAACGGCTGGAGCATCAATTCCTTGAAGGTGGGCGACCTGATCACCATCGATGGCGTGCTGGCGAAGGATGGCTCGAAGACCTGCAACGCACGTGCGGTCAAGCTGCCTGATGGCCGGAGTGTCTTTGCCGGATCCTCGGGCGGCGACGCTCCGCCGCCGCCAAAGAAATAGGAGCCGCTTGTGAAGAAACACTTCGCGGCAAGCCTATTGGCGATTGCGGTGGCTTTCCCGATGCTCGCCGCCGGCCAGCGGGAATTCCAGCCGCCTGTCGGGCCGACGCCCCGGACGCATTCCGGCAAAGTGGACTTCAGCGGAGTCTGGCAAAAGGCGTACGTGCCGGACATGACCAAGGACGGCAAAGATCAAAAAGGCACCGCTGTCCTCCCCTTCACTCCCTGGGGAGAAGCCGAGTGGAAGAAGTACGACGCGGCAAACGGCGACTACACCGGCGCCTGCCTCCCGTTCGGCATGACGCGCTCAGTCAACACGCCGGAGCCGATGCAGATCATGCAGAGCGACACGTACTTCACCTTCCTGTTTGAACAGAACTCCTGGTTTGCGGTGGTTCCGATCGACGGCCGGCAGCATGGCAAAGGCATCCCGACGTGGTTCGGCGACTCGGTCGGTCACTGGGAGGGCGACACGCTGGTGCTCGACACCGTCAACTTCAACGGCAGGACTCGCCTGGATACGATTGGCCACCCGCATAGCGAGCAGTTGCATCTCATCCAGCGCTTCTCGCGGCCCGACCTCGGTCACATCTCCTACGAAGTGATCGTCGAGGATCCCAAGACCTTCACCAAGCCGTGGACGAACACGCGTACGTTCACGCTGAGACCCGACTGGGAGATGATGGAGTACTCCTGCGAGGAGAATAACAAGAGTCTCTGGGAAGGCCGGATCAAGGTTCCCAAGTCCTGAGCGGTTGGTCGATGTTGCGGAACCGTTCCGTGCCGGCGGATGTCCCCTGCCGCACATCGCGTATCAGAACGTTGCCGATGCGCTGGCCTGGCTGACCAGAACATTTCGGCTTCACCGAGCACAGTCGAGGATCTCGAAGGCCACCACCGACTTTTCTCGCAGCACGCTCGCGACGTGAGCCCTGATGAATGGGGAGCGACGATAGCCAGGCTCTGAGGACGGTCGATGTACAGGGATCTCGTCTTCGCTGGCCGCATGCTGTTGCGGCGGCCGGTCTTCACCCTCGCAGCCGTGGCCACCCTCGGTCTTGGTATTGGTGCAACGACCGCGATTTTCAGTACCGTGAACGCCGCTCTGTTGCGGCCTCTGCCATTCCCGCGATCCGAAGACCTATTCACGCTCCGCACAACCATTACCACTGGCCGCGTGACGAGCGGCTTGGTCGCATCGGTGGAACTGGAACCGCTCAATCGGGCGTCCGGCGCGATCCTTCACGCGACCGGATCGGTCGCCAGCTCGGACACGATACTCGACGATCCAACTCACCCGCTTCAAATCAATATCACCGGTGCGACGCCGGACTTCTTCGAAACGTTCGGCCTGCCGATGGTCGTCGGTCGTGGCTTTGTCCGAGACGAGTATGTCGAAGGCGCGCCGACCGTCATTGTCCTCTCATCGCATTTGTGGCGCAGCGCATTCGGCGGCAATCCGCATATTGTCGGCAGACCGATTCGACTGTCGCCCGGGCTGCTGACGGTCGTCGGAGTCGCCGCGCCCGAGCTCGACGCGGTGAGCGGCGCCGATGCGTGGTGGAATTACGTGAGTGGCCCGAAGAGCCTTGGCCACATCTTCGACGGGTACATGCGCATCCGACCAGGCGCATCGCCGCACGCTGTGCAAGACGAGCTCACAACCGTGGCGGAGCAGCTTGGGCGGGAATTTCCGGTCTTCAACGCCAACCGCGAGTACGTCGCGCGGCCGCTGATTGATTCCATTGTCGGCGACCTGAAACCGACGCTGATCATGGCGCTCGGGGCGACTGTGTTGCTGCTCGTGCTCGCGTGCGTCAACGTGACGAACCTGCTGCTGGCCCGCGGTGCGGTTCGTGCGCGCGAGGTGGCGATTCGAGCCGCGCTCGGTGCCGGACACGGGCGCATCATCCGCCAGCTCCTGACCGAGTCGCTTCTTCTGTCGATCATTGGCGCCACTGCAGGGTGGATGCTTGCGGCTGTCGGCGTTCGTGTGCTTCTGGCTGCCGGCGGATCCAGGCTTCCTCGACTCGATCGAGTCCCATTCGACTGGCATGTTCTGTTGTTCTCAATCGTCGTGACGATGATGACGGGCGTACTCGTCGGTTTCATGCCCGCGTTGCGGCTACTCGCGACCGACATCAAAACGCTCATGAACGATGGTGGGCGAACGGCGTCCGGCGGACGGAGGACCCATCGCGCGCTTGGGACCATGATCGTGGCCGAGATTGCTCTCGCCCTTGTCATCGTGGCTGGCGCGGGGTGGCTGGTTCGAAACTTCCAGAATCTGCAGTCAAGTCGCCCCGGGTTCTCGTCAGAGCGCCGCCTCGTCTTCGATATGCTCCTGCCCGTCGCCAGGTACTCTCAGGCAGCCCGCATCGACGCGTGGACCCGCGAATTGTTGGATCGCGTGAGCGCGATTCGCGGTGTGCAGGCGGTAGGCTCAGGATCATCGTTGCCCTTGCGCGTCGAACGCGATTCGACGGCCAATGTCACCATCGCAGGCGAACCGGAACAAGCGTATCCCCCGGCCGCTCGGTGGCGGTCTGTCACGCCGGGTTGGTTTGAAGCGATGGGCGTTCAGCTCGAAGCGGGACGATCGTTCACGCGCGACGATCGACCGGAGTCGGCTCCGGTTGTGATCGTGAACGAATCATTCGTGCAGCGATACTTGAAGGGGACAGATCCATTGAGGCGGCGTTTGGTGATGCCGATGTTTGCTACGAAGACGACGCTTCCGCCCGAGGTGCCGATCATTGGCGTCGTCAACGATGTCAAGTACGCCTCAATGCGGGAACCGCCAGAATCGGCCTTCTATACGACGCAGATGCCGTCGGCCTTCCGCCGGCAGACGGTCGTGGTCGCGACGTCGCTGGCGGATCCGTCGACGTTAGTCCCCACCATCCGAAGCGAAGTGCACAAGATGGATCCGTTGATTCCAATCGAATTCGATCTCTTCCGAGATGTCGTGTCGTCGTCTCTCAGCCGGCAACGACTCGCCATGATACTGATGACGATCTTCGGTCTGGCAGCGCTGACGTTGGCGGCCGTCGGCATTTACGGTGTCATCGTTTACGCGGTCGCCCAGCGTCTCGGCGAGATGGCCACACGAATGGCACTGGGAGCAACGCCGCGCCATATCTTTTGGCTGGTTGTGAAACAAGGCCGCGCACTCGCGGTCGTGGGGATCTTGCTTGGTCTCGCCCTCGCATATAGCGTTGGCCGGCTGGTCACGAATCAACTATTCGAGGTCAGTACAGCGGACCCGTGGGTCCTCGGATCCGCAACGGCGCTCGTGATTGGAATCACTGCTGTCGCCATGCTCATTCCCGCGCTGCGAGCATCGGCCGTCGATCCCGCTCACATGCTCAGAAGCGAATAGCCCGAGGCAGC
>MNEX01000216.1:10187-10928 GCA_001917905.1 Acidobacteria bacterium 13_1_40CM_65_14 | reverse complement strand
CTGGGGTCCGGCGGTGCTGCCGTACGCGATTGGCTCCGACGGCGAGACGATCAGCGAAGAAGACAGCGCGCCGCACGTGCCACGATCCGTGGTGATCGATCCGCGATTCGATTGGGGAGACGATCAGCCGCTGCGCCGGCCGTTGCACGAGACGATCATCTATGAAGTGCACGTCAAAGGCTTTTCGAAGCGCTTCCCCGACATTCCCGACGCGGTGCGCGGTACATATGCCGGCCTCGCACATCCCGCGGCGATCGAGTACCTCACGAAGCTCGGCGTCACGGCTGTGGAACTGCTGCCCGTTCATCACTTCGTGCACGACAGCTTCCTGATCGATCGCGGCCTGCGGAACTACTGGGGCTACAACTCGATCGCGTTCTTCGCGCCGCACGGCGAGTACAGCAGCCGGCATGACGCGGGCGCGGAGGTACGCGAGTTCAAGGAGATGGTCAAGGCGCTGCACGCCGCCGGCATCGAGGTCATCCTCGACGTCGTCTACAACCACACAGCGGAGGGGAATCACCTGGGACCGACGCTGTCCCTGAAAGGCTTCGACAGCACCGCGTACTATCGGACGGTTCCGGACAACCGGCGCTTCTACATGGATTACACGGGTACCGGCAACAGCCTCAACATGCGGCATCCGCAGACGCTGCAGCTCGCGATGGACTCGCTGCGCTACTGGGTGGTGGAGATGCACGTCGACGGGTTCCGCTTCGATCTCGCCGCGACCCTCGCGCG
>MNEX01000216.1:0-10162 GCA_001917905.1 Acidobacteria bacterium 13_1_40CM_65_14 | reverse complement strand
TATCAGGTCGGAAATTTTCCCGTGCTGTGGTGCGAGTGGAACGGGAAGTATCGCGACTCGGTGCGCGACTACTGGCGCAGCCAGGATGCGGCGATGGCCGACTTTGCGTCGCGCCTCACGGGCAGCTCCGATCTCTATGAGGACGACGGCCGCAAGCCGTGGGCGAGCATCAATTTCATGACCGCGCACGACGGGTTCACGCTGCACGATCTGGTGTCGTACAACGAAAAGCACAACGACGCGAACCGTGAAGAGAATCGCGATGGCGAGAGCCACAACCGATCGTGGAATCTGGGTGCGGAAGGTCGCACTGACGATCCAGAGATCAAGGCGCGGCGTGCGCGTCAGAAGCGCAACTTCCTCGCGACGCTGCTTCTGTCGCAAGGTGTGCCGATGCTGCTTGGCGGCGACGAGATTGGACGCACGCAGGGCGGGAACAACAACGCGTACTGTCAGGACAACGAGATCTCGTGGTTCGATTGGGAGCACGTCGACGGTGACCTGCTGGAGTTCACGCGCCGGCTCATCGCGTTTCGCGCGGAGCATCCGGTGTTCCATCGACGCGGGTGGTTCAAAGGACGGCCGATTCGCGGGAAGGGCGTGACCGACATCGCGTGGTTCAAGCCCGACGGCTCCAACATGTCCGATGCGGACTGGGGTCAGTGGTTCGCGAAGAGCTTCGCCATGTTCCTGTTTGGTGAAGGGCTACTGTCGCGCGACGAGCGCGGCCGTCCCGAGCGCGACGACAGCTTCCTGCTGCTGTTCAACGCGCACACCGACGTTCTGCCGTTCACACTCCCTGGCGAGCCGTTCGGCACGCGCTGGGCTGAGGAGATCGACACAGCGGAGAGTCGCGTGGCGGACAAGCGGTCGGCGAAGCACGACGCCGGCGCAAAGCTCGATCGGCCGGGCTTGTCGCTCCTCGTCCTTCGACGCCACAAATGAGATGAGGTGTCAGACACGTGTCTGACACCAGTCTGACACCTGACATAGACTGTTGCGCCGATCGGACATGGTGATGCACCGGGCCCTCACGGCCGTTCTCGTCTCGGTCATCGTCTCGGCGGCCGCCGGCGCGGTGACCGCACAGGATTTTCGCGGCACGATTCTCGGCCGCGTCACCGATCCGCAAGGCGCCGCGATTCCACATGTACCGGTGCTCGTCATCAACGAGGCCACCAGCGTCGCAGCCGAAGCGCTGACCGAAGCCGACGGCGCCTATGCGGCGCCGTTTCTGCTGCCGGGTCGATACCGCGTCGAAGTCGCGCTGCCGGGTTTCAAGAAGTTCGTGCAGTCGGGCGTCACAGTGGGCGTGAGCCAGCACGCCACGGTCGACGTCACGCTGGCGCTCGGCGAGATGACCGAGACGGTGGACGTGCGCGCCGAAGCGTCGCTGCTCGATCGCGCGAGCGGCGCGCTGGGCCAGACGATCGACGCGCAGCGCGTGGAAGACATGCCGCTCAACGGCCGGATGATTTTCATGTTGAACCGTCTGGCCGGCGGCGTGAACTGGCAGGTGCCGACGTTCGGCGCGACCGGCACGTCCGGTCTGCGCCCGTTCGACAACGGCGGTGGATCGGCCTGGTCGATCAACGGCGGGCAGGTGAGCACCAACGAGTTCCTGTTGGACGGCGCGCCCAACAGCACGCGCGGGCGCTACAACTTCGGGCCGCCGGTCGACGCCGTCGAGGAATTCCGCATCCAGACCAACACGTACGACGCGCAATACGGCCGCACGGGCGGCGGCGTCGTCAACATGACGCTGAAGAGCGGCAGCAACACCTTCCGCGGTCAGTTCTGGAATTTCCTCAAGAACGACCGCTTCAACGCGAACAACACGCTGAACAACTCGCAGGGCGAGCCGAAGCCGCCGTATCAGGCCAACCAGTACGGCGTCACGATCCGTGGCCCGATCGTCCGCGGCAGGACGTTCTTCATGGGCACGTTCGAAGGGCTCCGCGAGCGGGTACCGTTCCCGCAGACGGCGAGCGTCCCGACCGATGCGGAGCGGCTGGGCGACTTCAGCCGAAGCTACACCGATCAGCTCACGCCGCTCGTCATCTACGATCCGCTGACGACGACGTGCAACGCGGCGGGCCAGTGCACGCGCACGCCGTTCCCCAACAACATCATTCCCGCCGATCGGATCAATCCGATCGCGCTGAAGCTTCTGGCGCTCTATCCGCTACCCACCCTGCGCGGTCAGCGCCTCAACAACTTCGTCAATCCGGTCAACAAGGCGCGCTACGACTACGACTCCGAGCTGGCGCGCATCGATCACAACTTCTCCGACACGAGCAGGATGTTCGTCTCCGTGCATCACAACCACCGCGATGAGTTCCGGAGCGCGAACGGGATGCAAGGCACGGTCGCGAACCAAGGCCAGTGGCCGCAGACGCGAATCAACCGCGGCGGCACCGCCGACTGGGTGAAATCGATCGGGACCCGCACCTTGTTCAACCTGCGCGGCGGCTTCACCTGGTTCAGCGAGGATGTCGAGCAGCGCGAGGCCAAGCAGTTCGATCGCGCGGCGCTCGGTTTACAGAACCTGCCGGGGACGTACCTGCCGCGCATCGGCGTCGATCAATACAACGCCCCTGGCGGCAGCACGACCAGTCTCGGCGTCGGCAGTGATGGTCGCGGTACGAGCGACCAGACGGCGAGCGTGCAGGGCAACCTGACGCGCAACTTCGCGCGTCAGACAGTGAAAGTCGGCGGCGAGTATCGCCGCATCGGCGCGACGCCGAAGACGTCGGGCAACTACAACGGGTTCTTCAACTTCACGCGCGCTTACACGCAGCGCGATCCCAACGCCAGCGACAACACGAGCGGCAACTCGGTCGCGAGCTTCCTCCTCGGATACCCGGCCAACGGCGATTTCGGTGGCGGGAACGAGCGGCGCGCAACCTGGCATTACACGGCGCTCTACTTCCAGGACGACGTTCGCGTGTCGCGGCGGCTGACGTTGAATCTCGGTCTGCGGTGGGATTACGAGAGTGGCGTGATCGACGCTGCAAACCGGCTCATTCGCGGTTTCGCATTCGATCAAACGAATCCGCTCGGCACGCAGGTCCGAACGGCTCCCGGCGCCGCCGAATGTCCGGCCTGTTCGAACGTGAGAGGCGGACTGCTGTTTGCCGGCGTGGACGGCGTGCCCCGCGCGCTGTTCGATCCGGACCGAGACAACATCCAGCCGCGCGCTGGCTTCGCGTACGCGCTGAACAACAAGACGGTCGTCCGCGGCGGATACGGCCTCTACTACTCGTTTCGCAGTCAGCTTGGATCGCAGAACGGCTTCTTCGTGACGACGCCGTACATCGCCGGCGACATCAACGGCCGCGTCGGCGTGCCGGAGCTCGGCCTCAACACGTTCGCGAATCCGTTTCCGAGCGGGCCGCTCGTGCCGCCGGGTGCCAGCCTCGGGTTGCTGACGCAGGTGGGCCGCGCCGTCAACTTCGACGATCCTCAGTTCGAGGTCCCTCACATTCATCAGTACAACGTGACGGTCTCGCGCGAGATCACGCGCAACCTGATGGTTGAAGCGAGTTACGTCGGGAGTCGGACACGCGGCCTCGCCATCTCGACGCTCACCAACACCGGCAAGAACATCAACGCCATCAGCGCCGAGAACATCGCGAAGGGCGCCGCGTACCTTCAGGCACAAGTCGCGAACCCGTTCGCCGGACTGCTGCCGGGCACGACACGAAACGGCGCCACGATCCAGCGACAGGAGCTGCTGCGACCGTACCCGGAGTTCGGCGACATCACCGAGAACTCCCTCGGAATCGGCAAGGCCTGGTACAACAGCCTGCAGCTGATCGTGCAGAAACGCGTCTCGCACGGGCTGACGTTGACCAGCTCGTACACCTTCTCGCGGACGATGGAGCAGGACGAATTCCTGAACGCGCAGGACGTCGAGCCGTTGACGATGATTGCCGATCAGGATCGGCCGCACATCTGGCAGTTCAATGGCGTCTACGAGCTGCCGCTCGGTCGCGGCAAGACGTTGGGCCGGAATGTCGGCAGCGGGCTGAACCGTCTTGTCGGCGGCTGGCAGTTCAACTGGAACTTCAACTGGCAGTCAGGCAGGCCGCTCGGCATGCCGGGCGGCGTGGAGCCCATTCCGGGGACGTCTTCGAAGCTGGCGAACGCGACGCCGGATCGCTGGTTCAACACGTGCTACGCGGATCTGAACGGCGCGCTGCAGAAGTGTCAGCCGGGCGAGAGCCCCGTGTGGCGCCAGCGGCCGCCGTTCACGCTGCGGACGACGCCGCTGCGGTTCGACGACATCCGCGTCCCGTGGAAACCGACATTGGACGCCTCGCTGTTCAAACACGTCGAGCTGACGCGGCGGACCCGTCTGGAGATTCGGGTCGAAGCCTTCAATCTGACCAACACCGTGATCGTCGCGGGTCCCAACACCACGTTCAACGACTCGAACTTCGGGAAGATCGCGGAGCCGCGAGGATCGGTGTACTTCCCCCGGAACGTGCAGCTCGGCGCCAAACTGTCATTCTGAAGGTGTCAGACTGGTGTCTGACACGTGTCTGACACCGATTCCTATTCAGCTCGCAGGGCGATCATCGGATCCACGCGCGTGGCGCGACGGGCGGGCACGAGCGTCGCGACCAGCGAGACGAGGGTCACGAGTGCGGCGACCGCGCCATAGGTGATCGGGTCGCGGGCGCTGACGCCGAACAGCGTGTTCTGGATGCCGTTGCCGGCGACCGCGGCAATCGCCAGCGCGAAGCCGAGCCCCAGCATCAGCCCGAGCGCGATCTGCACGACGCCCTGCTTCAACACCATGCCGAGAATCGTGCCGTCGTTGGCGCCGAGCGCCATGCGGACGCCGAACTCCTGCGTCCGCTGATTGACCGCGAACGACATGACGCCGTAGATGCCGACCGAGGCGAGCACCACCGCGACCGCGCCGAAGATCGAGAACATCGTCGCGATGATTCGGCTCTGCGCGACGAACACCTCGACCTGACTCTTCGGTGTCCCGACGAAGTACAGCGGCAGATTCGGATCGGCTTTCGCCACCTCGCGGCGCAGCACGTTGGCGAGTGCGTCCGCCTGTTGACCCGGGCGCGGTTTCACGACGACGGTCGCGAACCGACTGACGAACGGTCCGGGCGGCGCCGGGCCCGCGGCGGTCGAGTAGAACGGCACGTAGAAGCCGGTGTCGTCGACGCCCGGGTTGTTGAAGGGTCCGAGCATGCGGACCGTCGAGACGACGCCGACGATCGTGCGCCAGGGGCCGGGTTGCGTCCCGTTGGCGACGACCGTGCGGAAACGACGGCCGACTGCGCTCTCGTTGCCGTAATGTCTCCGGGCGAACGCGGCGTTGACAATCGCGACCGGCAGCCGCGCATCGAGATCGTTGTCGTTGAACGTCCGCCCCTCGAGCAGCTTCTGGCTGGTGACGTGGAAAAACGTGCCGGTCACCTGCTCGAAGTTCGTGTTCGGTCTGTCGCGAATCTCCTTGTACTGCTTGCCGTCGATTTCGATCGGCGCCGTGCCGGAGAACACCATGCGGAAGCGGTTGGTGAGCGCGACCGCTTCGAACTCAGGATTGGTGCGCAGCTCGCGCTCGAGGCGATCGTAGAACAGCTTGCGCGCGTCCTGCGACGGGTAGTCGCCGTCCATCAGGCCCATGCGCGCCGACATGATCCCGTTGGTGTCGTACCCGAAGTCGATCGTCTGCTGCTCGAGGATCGATCGCACCTGCAGGAGCGATCCGATGAGCAGCACGCACGTGACGACGATCTGGAACACCACGAGGCCGCGCGAGACGAGCGTCATGCGACGGCTGGTCGTGCCGCGTCCGCCGTCGCGCAGCACGGCGCTCGCGTTGGCGCGCGACGACATCCACGCCGGCAGCAGTCCGGAGAGGACCGCTGCGGCCAGCGTCGCGCCGACGGTGACCGTCAGCACCAGAGCGTCCACGTCGAACGTGATCCAGGAGGGTGGCGGGTTGTCGAGATTGCGGACCGTCGTCGACAACCAGTCGATCGAGAGGTACGCGAGACCGACGCCGACGACCGCGCCGATGCCGGCGACGAGCAGGCTCTCGGTGAGCATCTGGCCGATCAGACGGCCGCGCGTCGCACCTAACGACGATCGAACCGCCAGCTCCTTCGCGCGCAGCGTCGCGCGCGCGAACTGCATGTTCATCACGTTGACGCACGCGATGAGCAGCACGCCAACGCAGAAGCCGAGCATCGTCAGCAGCGTGCCGCGGAGCGGGCGAGGCGTGAACGCGTCGATGAGCCGCTGGACCTGGCCGGTGTTGAACGGCTTGTTCGTCTCCGGGTAGGCCGCGGCCAGCCGTTTGGCGATCGTCGTGAATTCGGCGTTGGCTTGATCGAGCGACACATCCCGCTTGATCAGGCCGATGACGGCGGGATTGATCGCCCGCGGATCTTTGCGCGGGAGCGGCGGGAATTCGCTGTAGAGCGGAAGCCAGAGTTGCTCGTTGGTGGGAAACGCAAAGCCCTGCGGCATCACGCCAACGATCGTCGCCGGCTTGCCGTTGATCCGCACGCCTTTGCCGACGATGTCGGGTGAGCCGCCGAAGTCGCGCTGCCAGATGCCGTACCCGAGGATCGCGACCTTTTCGGCGCCGGGCTTGTTGTCGTCGGCGGTGAGGTCGCGGCCGAGCATCGGCGGCGTGCCGAGAATCCGCAGGAAGTTTTCCGTGATGTACGCGCCGGTGTAGCGCTGCGGCTTTCCGCTGACCGTGACGTTGACGGTCGACCCATTGAGGTACGCGGCGATCGACTCGAGCGACTGCTGCGCGGGCAGCAGCTCCTCGTAGTCCATCGCCGAAATCTGTCCGTTGACGCCGAAGAAGGTGGCGCTCGACGGATCGATGAAGTTCGCGCTGACCAGGCGATCGGCGTTTGGAAAGGAGAATCCGCGGAGCATCACACCGTTGACGACGCTGAACATCGTCGTGACGCCGCAGATGCCGAGGGCGAGGACGATGACGGCCAGCGCACAGAAGGACTTCTCTTTGACGAGGACGCGCAGGCCAATCCGCAGATCCCGGGCGACCGTTTCTGTAAACATTTGAGGGTTAGACGGCCTACGGATTTGTCGCGTTCCGAGGTGTCAGACACGTGTCAGACACGTGTGACACCGGTCGCTGTGCGTTCCGAATCCGGACGCGTGCGTCGCACACGGATCAGAAGCAGAGGAAAGCGCCGTGCGCTTCGTGCGGCGGCAATCTTGCAACCGCTCCGTCCGTGATGCGATTGAGTTTGTTCGGGCTGATCGCGGTGTTGACCCTTGCGCCGACTTTACAGGAACGCCCGGAGCCGCCGAAGGGCTGGTTCTGTTCGAACGCGCCGAATGCGCCCAAGAGTCACAAGTGCGACTGCCACCGTGAGTGCGTGAAGCCGCCGCCTGGCAGCGACGCGCCGGCGACGGTCGTCGAAGATCCGAAGTGCAAGGTCTACTGCCACAAGGAACACTGCGCGTGCCCGATCAAATGCGGGCCGACGACGTGATCGGGTTTCGGTGTCAGACACGTGTCTGACACGTGTCTGACACCAAGTGCTCACGGCTGCACGGGCTTCTCCGCGCGATCGATGACGAGGCCTTCGACGGGACCGGTGTCTGACACCAACCGGAGGCCGAGTTGTTCCTCGAGGGCGGTGAAGGTTGCCGGGCCTACGCCAAATGCCTGCGGTCCTGGAGGCCGCGAGTCGGGTGTCCATTCGGCGTGCAGATCGTAATGTCCGGTCAGCCCAGTTCGATCGCGCACCGGTCGGCCCATGATTGCCAAGACATGGTCCGCCACTTCAGTCATCGTCAGCCATCGCGCGGTGAGACTTCCAGGTCGCGTTTGCATGGTGCCGCACGCCACCGGCGGCGGATTCTTCGGATCAAACGGACCGGAGGGCATCACCGTCGCCTTGCCCGTGCATTCCGAGAGCCGAAGCTGAGGGCCGAGCGTCCCGTCGCTCCGCGCAGCAGTCGCCGCACCATCGCCCTGATCTGTTCGCCCGACGGATTCCCGTCCGCCTGGGCCTCGATGTCGAACTTATCCGAGGTCCAGCTGCTCGCGTCCGACCCTCCCCACAAGTGGCCGATGTTGACCTGATATGCATACAGGATCACATTGCGCAGCCTGACGTTCTTCACGGCAAACCGGCCGTTCGGCCCGATCGCCCACGGGTACGACTTCGCGTCGTCTGGGGCGCTTGCTTTGATCGACACGACGGCAAACGGCGGCCCGAGCGTGACATCCGTCGGTGAGGATGATTGCGCGCGCAGTCGTGACGAGCTCAGCACACCCGCAGCAATCGGTACGACGATGACCGCGACGGCAGCCGTCGCGAGCAGGATCTTTCTCCAGACGTTCAGCGTCGCGCCTGCATCGTCCTTCATGATCTGCTCGATTCGTTTCTTGAGGTCAGATCCCGTTACACCAGACACACACACGAGCGGCGATTCGACGTAGAGCTCACACGTCTTGAGGATGCTCTCCGCGTACACTCGAGGGTCGCTCCCCAATCGAACGACCTCGGCGTCGCACGCACGCTCGCGCTCGTCGACGAGCCGCGCGCCGATCCACCACACGAGTGGATGAAACCAGAACAGCGCCTGGACGATCATGTGCACCGCCGCGGCGAGATTGTCGCGACGGCGGACGTGCGTGAGCTCGTGCGCGAGGATCGATTCGACCTGCTCGTCGTCCAGATGCGCGGCGATGCTTCGCGGCCACAACAGCACCGGCTTCGAGATGCCGAACACGCCCGGTTCGAGCGACGTGTCCGACGAGAGGAGCGTAATCGGCTGCGCAATGCCGGCGATTGGTTCGAGACGACGAAGCATCTCCAGCTCGCGACCCTCGTCAACCAGCGACGCGGCCCGAACCGCCGCCGCGACCCGCCGCCAGCGCACGACCCATGTGAGGAGAATCGCGGCGCACCCGATGAACCACATCGTCACCAGGAGGATCGGCAGCCAGGAGGCGACGATCGCGGACGTCGTGGCCGGCGCGGACGTCGGGGCCGGCCGTGAGAACGGCTGGCCGATCGCGTCCCAGGAGTCGATGACGAGCGTGAACGGCGCCCGCGCGATCGTCGCCGACGATCGCCAGCCGACCTGCGTGCCGATCGCCACAAGTGCCGCGAAGGGGACGAGAAACTTCACCGACGCGGCGAGCCACAGCGCGTAGCGCACCTGCGGGCGATTCCGTCGCAGCAGCAGCATCAGGAGTCCGACGATGCCGGCACAGAGCGTCGACTGCCAGAGGTGGTCGGCGACGAGCGCAATCATTTCGGCTTGTCCTTTCTCGCGAGCTTGCGGAGCGCCCGCTTCGCCTCGTCCACGTCGTCGAGTGTGAGCTTGCCGGATTCAATCAGATGGGCGACGACCGGCTGGATGCGGCCGCCGAAGAAACTCAGAAGCTCGTCGATCAACCGGCGCTGGGCGGCGCTGCGGGAGATCGCCGCAGCGAAGACGTGCGCGTTGCCGATTTTCTTCACGCGCTTGATCGCCTTTTTCGCCTCGAGACGGTAGACCATCGTCTGCACCGTGGTGTACGCGGGCCGGTCCTTCTCGGGGAAGGCTTCCTGAATCTCTCGAACGGAGGAGGCGCCCCGGTTCCAGAGCGCCTCCATGATTTGATGCTCGAGTTTCGTCAGCTTCGGCAGCGTCATACAAGCGTGGTTAGATCTACTACAAGTGTAGGTGACAATGCAAGCGACTGGATCATCAGGCTGACGGTGCCGCTCTTCACCGTCTTCGGCCGGCCGATCTCGGGGCGCGATCTCATCCTCATCGGCGGCGGGCTGGCATCCCACCATCAAGATGCTCGCGTTGTCGTTCCTGCTGCTCGTCGGCGTGTCGCTCGTCGGCGACGGCCTGGGGATGCACGTCCCGACGGGCTACATCTATTTCGCGATGGGATGTTCGTCGAGATGATCAATCGCCGCGTGCGACGTACGGCGGTGCCGGTCACGCTGCACCAGCCGTACGTGCGCGAGTGATCTGGTACTAATGGATCTTCGGCCGGAGCTCTCCACCACGGAGGACACGGAGGACAGGAGGTCCAAGCCGGAAGAAACCGATATCGAACTCCGTGTCCCCCCGCAGGACAGGAGGTCCAAGCCGGAAGAAACCGATATCGAACTCCGTGTCCCCCCGC
>MNEX01000034.1:10099-10688 GCA_001917905.1 Acidobacteria bacterium 13_1_40CM_65_14 | reverse complement strand
GTGACGCTTCGTCTGGACCGTTGTCGCTCGAGAACGTGGCGAAGATCGCACAAGCGAAGAAGGTTCCCATCCTCGTTGATGCGGCCGCCGAAGTGCTGACGATCCCGAACGTGCACCTCCAGAAAGGCGCCACGATCGTGGCCTACAGCGGAGGCAAGGCGATCTGCGGGCCGCAGTGCGCCGGCCTGCTGCTCGGCCGCAAGGACCTCCTGATGTCGGCGTGGCAGGCCAGCGCGCCGCACCACGGCCCGGGCCGCGATAACAAGGTCGGCCGCGAGGAAACGCTCGGCATGCTGGCGGCCGTCGAGGCGTGGGTGACGCGCGATCACGACGCGGACTGGAAGACGTGGCTCTCCTGGCTCGATCACATCTCCAGGCGCGTGTCCACCATCGCGAGTGTGAAGACGTCTGTGCAGGAGCCGACCGGCCTCTCGAACAAGAGCCCGTCGCTGACGATTACGTGGGACCCGGCGACGCTGCACATCACCGGCGAAGAAGTGGCCGAGGAGCTGGCGAGGACCAAGCCGAGGATTGCGCTCGGCGCCGGCGGGCGGGGCAACGAGGCCGAACCGGGAACCCTGGGGACGAC
>MNEX01000034.1:0-10061 GCA_001917905.1 Acidobacteria bacterium 13_1_40CM_65_14 | reverse complement strand
GAGCGAATCTACGGTGTGCTGTCCGCGAAGCGCGGCCCGCGATCCACGGACATGGCTGCCCCGTCGGCGAACGTCAGCGGACGCTGGGACGTGGACATCGAGTTCTTCAGCAGCAGGAGCCGGCACACGCTGTTCATCCAACAGGACGGCAACTGGATCCAGGGCTCGCACCAGGGGGACTTCACGGTGCGAGACATGATCGGCATGATCGAGGGCAACGAGGTGAAGCTCCGCAGCGTCGAACGCCGCCCCGGGGCCTCCGTCATGTTCATCTTCTCGGGCACGGTATCGGGCGACACCATCTCGGGCCCGATTCACATGGGTGAGTACCTCAACGCGACGTTCACCGCGAAGAGGCACAGCTATCCGAAGGAACGCACGCGGATCGTCGTGCCGAAGGGGCCGCCGCTGGCAACCTAGCTGAGTGCCTCGACGTCATCGTCCTGAGCGCAGCCGGACTGCGGCGCGCGACAGACGCGCGCGACCGTCGGTCACGCGATGATGTCGTGGATGACGGTGCCGGACACGTCGGTGAGCCGGAAATCGCGGCCGCTGTACCGGTATGTGAGCTTCGTGTGATCGATGCCGAGCAGGTGGAGAATCGTCGCGTGCAGATCGTGCACGTGCACCGGCTTGTCGACGGCCTTGAATCCGAAATCGTCGGTCGCGCCGTACGTCATCCCGCCTTTGACGCCGCCGCCCGCGAGCCACATCGTGAAGCCGAACGGGTTGTGATCGCGGCCGTTCTGCGTCTGGCCCGCGCCGCCGCCGATCTCCATCACCGGCGTCCGGCCAAACTCGGATCCGCAGACGACGAGCGTGTCCTTGAGGAGGCCGCGTGACTTCAGGTCCTTGATGAGTGCGGCGAACGGCTGGTCGGAATCCTTCGCGTTCTTGCGGTGCGCCTGGATGTCGCCGTGGGCATCCCACGGGTCGCCCTTGCCGTAGTACACCTGCACCATGCGGACACCACGCTCCACCAGTCGGACCGCCATCAGGCAGCCGCGCGCCGTGCTGCCCGGGCCGTACAGCTTCAGCGTCGCCTCGCTCTCCTTGCGGATGTCGAAGACATCCGGCGCCTCGGTCTGCATGCGGTAGGCGGTTTCCATCGACTGAATGGCCGCCTCCAGCTTTGGATCCTTGACCGGTTCGCGCTGCATTTGCAGCCGGTTGAGCGTCTCGAGCAGATCGAGCTCGCGGCGCTGCTCGGTGAGCGTGAACTTCTCGTTGTGGATGTAGGAAATCAGCGTCTTCGGATCGAAGTCCTTGCTGACGAGCGCCGTGTCGGTCTGCTTCTCCTTCTTGTCGATCTTGTCCGCGATGAACGTGCCCTGATGCACTGCGGGCAGGAACGCGCTGTTCCACAGCGGCGGCCCCACCGTCGTCGGCACGTCCGGGCAAAGGACGACGTAGCCGGGCAGGTTCTTGTTCTCGGTGCCGAGACCGTACGTGAGCCATGACCCGAGCGATGGCCGGCCGACCTGCGTGTGGCCAGTGTTCATCATCAGCATCGAGGGCTCGTGGTTCGGGATGTCTGTGTGCATCGAGCGGATGAAGCAGATGTCGTCGACGCAATCGCCCACGTGCGGAAACAGCTCGCTCACCTCGATGCCGGCCTTGCCGTACTTCTTGAACGTGAACGGCGATCGCATCAACGCTCCGGTCTTCCGCTCGGTGGCAATCGAGCCGCCTGGCAGCGGCTGGCCATGGTACTTGTCGAGCATCGGCTTTGGATCGAAGCTGTCGACCTGCGACAGTCCGCCGTTCATGAACAGGAAGATGACGCGTTTGGCGCGGGCCGGGTGATCGAGCTTTCGCGCGTCGAGCGGGCCGTCCTGCGCCAACGGACTCGCGGCGCGCGCGATCGATTCGCCGACCAGGCTCGCAAACGCGAGCATCCCGAAGCCGTTGCCGATCCCGCACAAGGCGGCGCGGCGTGTCATCGGTTGCCGTGATTTGTGCGCCATATCAGTCGATGAACAGGAATTCGTTCGAGCTGAGAAGCGTCTTGACGTAGCGGCCCCAGGCGGTGGCCGGCAGCAGTTTCTTGTTCTCGTCCTTCTTCGCCGCGCCCGGCCTGACTCCCGCCATCATGCCTTCGTCCGCGTTATCGGCTTTGTCCCTCGCGTCTTCGTCCGCGGCTTCTTTCTTTGCGTCCTTCGGATGTTTCGTGCCCTCTGTATCCTTCGTGTCTTTGTCCTTTGCTGCCTTTCGTTCCTCGTACGTTTTCAAAGGCTCTGTTGCAAGGAACGAAAGGCCGGCTTTCACCTCGGCGCCGGTTGCGGCACGGCCGAATATCAGACGATACGCCTTCTGAATGCGCGCGGTGTTGTCCGGCTCGGCTGCCACCCGACGCGCCAGCAGCTCGCCCTGCTGCTGCATGAAATCGCTGTTCATCAGGAACAGCCGCTGGAGCGGCACGCTGGTGGTGAACCGCTTCTCCGCCGAGAGATTGGGGCTCGGAAAATCAAACAGCTGGAGGTAGTCGTCGAGCTTGTAGCGACTGACTTTGCCGTACACCGTGCGCCGGTTGAAGGTCGGCGTCAACAGCACCGACGGCCCGCCGGCCTTTTCGGTGTCGAGCGCGCCCGAAACGAAGAGCAGCGAATCACGCACCTCTTCCGCGGACATGCGATGACGGTCGGCGCGCCAGTACAACCGGTTGCCGGAATCCTTCTCGAAATTTGCGGCGGCGTGATCGGTGCTGAGCTGATATACGGCGCTCAGCATGATGTCGCGGTGCAGCTGCTTGATTGACATCTTGTGGTCGACGAAGGTCTGCGCCAGGTACTCCAGCAGGTCGGGATTGGTAGGCCGCTCGCCGGCGACGCCGAAGTTGCTCGGCGTGTCGACCAGGCCTGTGCCGAAATGTCCTTTCCAGACGCGGTTGACGATGACCCGCGTGGCAAGGGGCTGACGCAGAATCTCATCGGCCAGCTCGAGGCGACCGCTGCCCTTTTCGAAAGGCGCCGGCGTTTTGTCGGACAACACGGAGAGAAAGTGTCGGGGCACTTCGTCGCCGAGGTTGTAGGGGCTGCCGCGTCTGCTGAGTCTCAGGTTGACCGGCTTCTCGACGTCGCCGACGCCATGGACGAACGCGTACTTCGGCGGCTGCGCCTTGCGCAGCGCTTCGATGTCGCTGCGGAGCCCGTCGATGTAGCGACGACGGTCGGCGCTCAATTGCCGCTCGAGGCCCCAGCCGCGGAACGCGAGCAGGCCGGGCTTGATGCGATCGTACACCTGGGCCGGATCGAATCCTTCCTGCAGGTCGCGGTTGAACACGTCGGTCCAGAGGTTGTTGCGCTCGACCGGCAGGCTCTTCAGCTCGAGGCCGCAGCCCGGACAGAAGTCGTCATTGGTTACGAAATCGCTGGGCAGCTTGCCCGGGTCTTTTTTCTTGGTGCCCGGAAGGGCCTTGGCGGCGATGATGTCGTTCTCCTCCTTGATCTCTTTCCTGTCGAACATCACGTCGAGGAGGAGCGCCTGGAACTCGTCGGCCAGCTTCTTCGCCTCGGCGGCGGTGCCGCCGCCCTTGATCATGTCCTGCCACTTCGTCAGGTACGGATAGAAGCGGGGCGGCTTCGCGAGGAACTTGAGCCAGCGATCGAAGAGCTCGTAATCGAGCTTTTCCGCGTCGACGATCTTCGGAGTCTCTTCCTTCGGCTCACCGGTGACCTTCCACGCGGCGACCATGTATTTCGAGGCCTGCAGGGCAAGCGTCTCGCCCAGCTGCGTCGACTCGGTCTTCAGGAATTCGTCGAGCAGCTTCTCCTTCTTCTCGATCTTCTTATCCTGCTCGTTGAACTCGTCGGCCACGCTCTTCGGGACGAGCGGGTATTCCTTGTAAGAGGTGTTCAGGAAGACGCCGGCGATCGAGTAGTAGTCGGTGGTGGGAATCGGATCGTACTTGTGGTCGTGGCAGCGGGCGCATCCGACGGTCAGGCCGAGGAAGCCGCGCGACACGACGTCCACCCGATCGTGCCGCTCGTCGGCGCGCGTGATTTCGACGGCGCCGTTGTCGTAAAACCAGGGACCCAGCCCGAGGAAGCCGAGCGCCGGCAGCGTTCGTGCGCGGGTCGCGGGATCGCCGGTCAAATCGGCGGCGAGCTGCGCGCGCACGAAGTCGTCGTACGGCATGTCGTCATTGAACGCTTTGATCACCCAGTCGCGATAGAGATAGGCGTTTGGATATGGGTTGAAGCCGCGCTTTTTGGGATCGAGCGACCGGTAGTCGTCTTCGCCGTAGCGCGCGACGTCGAGCCACATCCGGCCCCAGGACTCACCGTATCGCGGCGATGCAAGGAGCCGATCGACCACCTTCGCAAAGGCGTCCGCGGCATCGTCTCGTTCGAACGCGTCGATCTCTTCGGGCGTGGGCGGGAGCCCCGTGAGATCAAGCGTCGCTCGGCGGAGCAACGTCCGCTTGTCGGCCGCGCGCACCGGCGCGAGCCCTTCCTTCTCGAGGCGCGCGAGCACGAAGCGATCGATGTCGCTCTTCGGCCAGGTCGCGTGAGACACGGCGGGCGCCGGCGGTTTCCGCAACGGCTGGAACGACCAGAACGCGCGCTGCTCCGGCTTGATGACATACGCCGGCGCAGACGTTGACGATGTCGCGGCGGACGTGGGTTTACCCACCGAAGCCGGCGAGTCGGAAGTCACCGAGCCGGCGACGGCGGGTTTACCCACCGAAGCCGCCGAGGAAGTGTTCACCGAGGCGGCGAAGGTGGGCCACACCGCTCCGGCTTTCACCCACTCCGTCAGCGCGTCGATCTCCTCCAGCTTCAGACGTCCGCCCTTTGGCATCTTCAGCTTGTCGGTCTGACGAATCGCCTGGATCATCAAGCTCTTGTCGGGATCGCCGGGCACAATCGCGGGGCCGGACTCGCCGCCCTTCAGCAACCCCTCGCGCGAATCGAGACGTAAGCCGCCCATCCGCTCGTCCGTGTGGCAGTCGTAGCAATTGGCCGCGAGGACCGGGCGCACTTTCGCTTCGAAGTACTCGACGGACTGGGCCGTCGGCGGTGTTTGGCTGGCGGGAACAGCGACTTCGATGGCTAGCGTCAGCGCAGCCAGCAGCATCCAGCCGCCGCTCCGCGTGCGGCGCAGCGCTTTCGCGCTGCGAACTTCAGGCTCCATGATGAGGCGTTATCATATCGCTCGAGATGCGTCAAATTGTCACATGGCTCGCAAAAATGCCCGGCGTCAAGATACCGATCGACCGTCTGAAGCCAGAGGCGATTTTTCCGTATCCTGGCGCGCCCGACTGGATCGCCATCGACGAATCCGTCTGGGTGTCCAATCGACCCAAGGACAGCATCGCGCGTCTCGACCCGAAGACCGATACGGTGGCAGCGACGATCGCGGTGGGCAAAGGCCCCTGCTCCGGGCTCGCGGTCGGGTTCGGCAGCCTATGGGTGCCGAACTGCGGCGACAAGACACTCGCGCGCGTCGACTTGAAGACCAGCGCGATCACCGCGACGATTCGCACCGGCATTGCCAGCAGCGAAGGGTCCATCGCGACGGGCGCCGGCAGCGTGTGGCTCATGACCGACACAAAAGGCACGCTGGCGCGCTTCGATCCCGCGACGAACGCCCTCGTCGCGGAGATTTACCTCGCGCCGGGATCGTACGGGCTGGCGTTCGGCGAGGACGCCGTCTGGGTGACGAGCCACGAGAAGAGCACCGTCACGCGCGTCGATCCTCAGACCAACCTGGTCATCGAAACGATTCCCGTCGGCAAGTCGCCGCGCTTCATCGCAACGGGCGCCGGCGCGGTGTGGACGCTCAATCAGGGCGACGGCAGCGTCTCGCGGATCGATCCGAAGACGAACAAGGTGGTCGCCACCATTGAAGTCGGCGTGCCGGGCCCAGGCGGCGACATCGCGGTCGGCGAAGGATCCGTCTGGGTCACCGCGTTCGAATTCCCGCTCTCGCGAATCGACCCGTCCACCAATACCGTGGTGCAGCAGTTCACGGGCAAAGGCGGCGACGCCGTGCGCGTCGGACTCGGATCGGTGTGGCTGTCGAACCTCGAAGCGGGCAACGTCTGGCGCATCGACCCGCGCAGGGTGGAGGCGACGCTTCCAGACTAGGTGGAGTGTCTACGCTGATTGAGCACCCACATGCAGCCACGAAAACTCGAAAACACGAAAACGAAAGCGCAAATCTTTTTCGTGGTTTCGTGATTTCGTGGTTTCGTGCCAAAAACCGAAATAGGAATGACGGAGTTGCACGCCCCCTAGAAACTGAACTTTCCGCTCAGCATCAACCGCCGCGGCGCCACGAAACTCGTCGGGAACTGATACTGGCTCGAGGTCACGTTGGCCTGCACCACCGCCTGTGGTGCGTTCTCGTTGTTCAGATTCAACGCGTCGAGGAAGACCGTTAGACGAGCGCCGCGACCGAAGGAGACATCTTTCTGTAGCCGTGCATCGAGGATGGTGACCGAGGACAGACGTCCAAGCTCGCCGCGAGGCTGCAGGATGATCGTCGTCGAAGACTGGCCGGCGATCGACGAAGGAATGTTTCTCGTGCGCAGCCGATGGGCGCCCGCGCGCGCGTCGAGACTCGCCGACGCCTGAACGCCGAGAGGAAGCCTCACGACGCCCTGAACCTTGTACTCCAACCCGACGTCGCCGTTGAGGCGCCCCGCGACGTTGACGAAATCGTTCGGGTTGCGGCCAAACTGGCTGAACTCCAGGGCGCTCCGTTGTTGAATGCTCGTCGACCGTGGACTCCCGCCGACGGCGCCTGTCGCACGCAAATAGGTGATTCCTGCGTTGGCGTACCAGCGAGTCATCCGCTTCGTGACGCTAGCGGTCACGGCATGGATGTCCGTGAACACCTGGTTCGAGTTTGCCAACTCGAATTTCCGTGCGCCCGGGTCGCTCGTCAATCGGAAAATGTTGATCGTGCGGCCTGTCGGATCTTTTCCAGCGTCGTCGACGATCGGAGTCTGAACGTACGCGCCGACGAAGTCGCGCCATGCGCCGAAATCGCGCCCCCATTTACGCACGTAGTTCACCTGAAGACCCATCTTCGCGGTCAACTGTCGCTCGAACCCGACGACGAACTGATCGGTCCGAGGAGGGTGGTAGTCAGACGCGACGCTCAGGTTCTCGCTGCTGCTCGTCAGGAACAGGTCCTCGACCTGGCCCGTCGCAAAGTTGTAGTTGCCCTGATAGTACGGCTTGACGTTGGGACCGATCATGTTCGCGAATTCGCCGGTCGTGATTTGCGGATGGTAGCGGCCCCAGTGTGCCTTGACGATCGTCTTCCCGTCGCCGGTGACCTTCCAGTTCGCACCCACGCGGGGTGACACGCTGTTCCACGTGAAGAAATCTGCACGCGGAAATGACTTTCCCGTCGGCTTTGCGTTGTCGTCGAGCTCGTTCTGCGGCGGCGCAAACGCTTTGCTGTAGTCGCCTCGGACCCCCACGTTCAACGTCACGCGATTGCCAAGCCGGATGCTGTCGTCGATGAACGCGCCGATATTGCGAGCCGTCGCCGCATAGCTGAATGTCTGGCGCACGTTGCCGTACCCGTACAGCTTTCCGCCGGAGAGATACGTGTAGATAAAGTCAGAGCGTAGATCCCCGGAGGCAAGTTGGCTATGCGGTAGCTGCCATTCTCCGACGTGATCGCCGTCTGCGCGCGCGGGATGTTCGGCCCCGTCGCGCCATTGTAAATGCGGGGCTGATTGAGCGGCTGACTCGGATCCGACGGATATCCGGTTACGCCGCCGTAGAACCCGGAGTACCGAACGTCCAGCAACGTTCTGTTCGAAAGCGTCGCCGTGTACGCCACGCCCGGCGTCGGCGCCTTCTGAGTGCGCGTCCACGCCGTCGAAGGCGCCGCATTGAAAAGGTAGCCCCCGTTTCTGGGCGACTGGTCGCGATGGAAGTTGCCGACGAGCCGCTGGCTCGGCGTCATCTGCCAGGTCGCCTTCACGAGGACTCTATCTTTCTTGGTATCGACTCCGCTGCCGGGAAGCTTCGAGTTCACTCCGACGCGCGTGAACAGATCCTTCTGATGTCCATACGAACCGAAGAACCACAGCCTGTCCTTCAGAATCGGACCGCCGAGCTGCGCCGTCGTCTCGTTGTACTTGCCGCGAGTCCACGGGCACCGCGCATTTGGATCGTCGGCGCAGGCATCGGCGAACTTCTCGTTCGGGAACTTCACGTCCTTCGTGTTGTTGGACGTGAGGTCCTGCGACTGAAAGAAATAGCTGGCGTCGCCGTGAAACTGATTGGTGCCCTGCTTGGTGACGATGTTGTAGACCGCGCCCATCAGGTTGCCGTACTCGGCGGGTGCACCGAGCGACAGCACTTCCACTTCGTCAATCGTGTCGGGATTCGGCTCCGAAAATCCCTCGCTGAAGAAGTTGTCCGTCACATTGACGCCATCGAGCTGGAAGGCGTTTTCGTCGAACGAGCTGCCGTAGCTCATCGTCCGCCGCTCCGAGGTCCCGCCGTCGCCCCCTTTCACGGATCCCGGCGCCATGGCAACCAGATCATAGAAGCCGAAGCGACGCGAGGGCGCGTTCGCGACCCAATCCTTGTCGAACGTCGTGCCGACCTCGTTCGAGGTCGTGTCGACCACGGGACTCTCCGCGACGACGTTGACGCTTTCAGCGAGCTGACCGATCTCGAGCCCGACGTTCTGCTCGAGCGCGGCGCCAACGTTCACCCGAAGGCCCTGCAGCACGACGGTCCTGAAGCCGGATAGCTCGAACGTCAGAGCGTAGATCCCCGGAGGCAAGTTGGCTATGCGGTAGCTGCCATTCTCCGACGTGATCGCCGTCTGCGCGCGCGGGATGTTCGGCCCCGTCGCGCTGACGGTCACTCCGGGCAGGATCGCGCCGGAAGAATCCCTCACGACCCCGAGAAGATCACCCGTCGTCCGCTGCGCGTGCAGGTGAGTCGTCAGGAGCAGGAGGCCGCAGAGGAGGAGGACGGCTCGAACGCGAGAACTCATGGTGGGCATGCTCCCTCGCTTTGGACCGGCGACGTTTCGGTGAAAGGACTTGAACCTGCGCGTGTATAACAGCGGTTGACCAAGGTGTCAAGGCATTAACGACGACATTGCACCCGTTCACCTCAGCGCATACGATGGCCGCCGTGTTCCCCCGCCGCCGGTCGCGTACGTTCGTCGCCGCGCTGCTCGCTGCGCTCTGCGGCACGCTGTCATGTTCGCGGTCGCGGCCGCCGTTGGCGGCTCGCCACTTCGTGCTCGTCACCATCGATACATTGCGGGCGGACCGCGTCGGCGCGTACAGCGGCGTGGATCTCACGCCCAGACTCGATCGCATCGCGCGCGAGGGGGCCTATGCGACGAACGCGATGGCCCACGTCCCGCTGACGCGCCCCTCCCACGCCACGATCCTGTCGGGCCTGCTGCCGTGGGAGTTGGGAGTACGAGACAACCTTTCGCCGGCGGAGCTCCCTTCGTCGCCGCTGCTCGCCGAAATTCTGAAGAGCGCGGGCTTTCGGACCGCCGCTTTCGTGTCGTCCATCGTTCTCGAGCGGCGCGGTGGGTTCGGGCGCGGATTCGATCGGTACGACGACGATTTTCCGAAGACCCAAAGCGCCGATCTTCTGAACACGCTGCAGAAGCCTGGCGCCGAATCGCTGCGCGCCGCGGTGGCGTGGCTCGAAAACGAGCGCGCGGCCAGCCATATCTTTCTCTGGCTCCATTTGTACGAGCCGCACGATCCGTACGAGCCGCCCGAGCCCTATGCATCGCGATATCGCGATCGGCTGTACGACGGCGAGGTGGCGTACACCGATACGCTCGTCGGTCAACTCGACGACGCGCTCGAGCGTCTTGGGCTCAAATCACAGACGCTGCTTGCCGTGGCGTCCGATCACGGCGAGGGGCTCGGAGACCATCAAGAGACGCTCCACGGTTTTTTCGTGTATCAGACGACGCTCGCGGTGCCGCTTATCCTGCGTGGCCCGGGGATTGTGGGCGGGGGACGGATCGACCCAAATGTCGGGCTCGTCGATCTTCTTCCGACGGCGCTCGATCTGCTGGGCGTGGCCCTTCCACGCGGCTTT
>MNEX01000019.1 GCA_001917905.1 Acidobacteria bacterium 13_1_40CM_65_14 | reverse complement strand
GCCAAGATGGAATCGAAAACCAAGGCCGAAGGCGATCTCGGCCTGCACTACCTCGGGATGAAGTCACTCAAGATGATCTCGACCTCCTGCAGGTAGGATCGCGTGAGGCGGGGCGCGTCGGTCCCGCCTCACTCTTTTGAATTCTCGAGACACATTCGCGAATTGGATCTCGGCGCTCGAGGCCCGGCACGTCCGCGACCTGACCTTCCCTGAAATCTCGCGCGCGCTGCGCGCGCTCTCGTCGGCCTACATCGAGCGGCGGCACAAACTGACGCAAGGCGCCGCGCTCTCAGGCGCTGGGAAACGCGCCGCGTTCGCGCTCTTTTATGGCCCGCTCCACTTCCTGCTGGTTCACCACATCGTCAACGCGCTGCCAAAGGCGACCGCGTCAACCGAGACGTTGATCGATCTCGGCTGCGGCACCGGCGCATCTGGCGCCGCATGGGCGAGCGCATGCACGAGACCGCCTCGCGTCATCGGGATCGATCGCCATCCGTGGGCCGTCGGCGAGGCCTCTCGAACCTATCGCGACTTCGCGATCGACGGTCGCGCGCGGCAGGACGACGTGACGACCGTGAAGCTGCCGAAAGGTCCGGCGTCGATTCTTGCGGCATTCACCATCAACGAGCTGTCTGACGCGTCGCGCGAGATGATGCGGCAGCGGCTGCTCGATCGCGCGGCGCAAGGCGATCGCGTGCTGATCGTCGAGCCGCTGGCCGGCTTCGTGGCGCCGTGGTGGAACCGATGGCGAGAGGCGTTCGTGTCTGCCGGTGGACGGGCTGACGAGTGGCGGTTTCGAGCGGAGCTTCCGGCGGTCGTGGCGAAGCTGGATCGCGCAGCTGGCCTCGATCATCGCGAGCTGACTGGTCGGTCTCTCTGGTTGTCGGGGCCGACCGATGTGTCGGCCCCGGGGCGCGGACACGCGGGTCGCCCCTACATGCGCCGCAGCCAGTTGAGGAGACGCTCCAGCGGCCAGCAGTTGATGATGCGATCCTTCGGCACGCCGGCGAGACGCGCATGCGCGATCGCCGTTTCGGCGTAGCTCAGCTCGGCCGTGGAGTGCGCGTCGCTGTCGAGCGCGAACAGGCACCCGGCCTCGACCGCGCGCTTGGCGAGCTCGTAGTCGACGTCCTGGCGCGAGGGGTCGCCGTCGATCTCGATCGCGACGCGTGATTGCTCCGCCGCTTCGAACACCCGATCCCAGTTGGCCGACACGCCCGGTCGTGATCCGTACTTCCGGCCGCGCGGGTGTCCGAGGATGTGCACGCCCGGCGCCTTGACCGCGTTGACCATCCGCTCGGTCTGATCGGCCGTCGTGCGCAGCGCGGAGTGCGGAGCGGCGACGACGAGTTCGAGCTGCCGGAGTTCCTGTCGTTTCATGTCGACCGAACCGTCCGCGCGGATGTTCGCTTCGATGCCCTTGATCAATCGGAACCGCCCTCGATGCTCCTTGTTCAACGTGTCGATGGCTCGGTGCTGCTCGAACAATTGATGCATCGAGACGCCGCGCGCGATCGGAAGACCGTACGAATGGTCGGTCACGCCGCAGAACTGATAGCCGCGCTCGATGCCGGCTTCGACGATCGCGTCGAGCGTCTGGCTGCCGTCGCTCCACGTCGAGTGCATCTGGAGATCGCCGTGATAGTCGGCGAGGGTGGGGCCGTGGAGCTTCTTGTTGCGAAGCGCTGCGATGACTTGCGCACGGCTCAGAAAGTGACCACGCAACTCGCCGCGCCGCTCGATGTCGCCAGCTTGGCCGCTCTCTTCGATCGCGCTCTCGATCGTCGGCGACGTGCCGGTCTGCAGTACTTCAAGGATGATCCGGGTAGACGAGGGGCCGATGTTTGGAATCTTGCGAAGCGTGCCGTCGGGCTGAAGCAGCGATTCGATCGGCTCCTCGAGCGCGAGAATCGCCGAGGCCGCACGCTTGTATCCCCACATGCTCTGCTTCGACTTCTGGATCGCCGCGAAGTCGCGCAGGAGCGCCGCGATCTTGCCGTTCATGTCCATAGCCAAGCCCGAACGCGTCTTCTATGAATGTCATCTACTAGTATTGTGCCGTCGTGCCGACCGACCTCCCGACACACCCAGCCTCGACAGTTCTGGTTCTACGCGACAGCGCTGCCGGACCGGAGGTGTTCATGGTCCGCCGCCACGAGGGCACGGCCTTCATGGGTGGCGCGCACGTGTTTCCCGGCGGACGCGTGGACGCAGCGGATCGCGACGCCGCGCTCATCGACGACACGTGGTGTGACGGCATCATGCACGCGACCAGGCAGCTCGCTGGTATGCCCGAGGTCGAGGCCGTTGCGTATCATGTCGCGGCCGCGCGCGAGCTGTTCGAGGAAGCCGGCGTCCTGCTGGCGCGAGACGCGAGCGGCCAATTCGTGTCGCTCGCGAGCGCCGGCGATCACGCGCGCTTCAAGCAGTACCGCGGCGATGTTCATGGCGGCACGTCGATGCTACGCGACGTCCTGTTGCGTGAACGGCTGCGGCTCGCCTTTGACACGCTGATCCATTTTGCCCACTGGGTGACGCCGCCATCCGATACGCGCCGATTCGATACGCGCTTCTTCGTCACACGCGTGCCGCCGCACCAAACGCCGGCGCACGATGAGACCGAGACGACGCACAGCACCTGGTTGACGGCAGCCGGAGCGATCGCGAAAGCGACCGCGAATGACATTGTCCTGCCGCCGCCGACCTGGACGACGCTCCGCGAGATCGAGCCATGTGCCTCGGTCGCAGATGCGCTCGAGTGGGCGCGCCGGCGGCACGTGGTGCGCCGCGAGCCGAAGCTCGTCGAACAAGACGGTCAACGGCTGCTGGTGATGCCTGGCGATCCGCTGCACCCCGACCGTCCGGACGAACCGCCGGCATCTGAAACGCGATTCGTGTGGACCGATCGCCGCTGGCGCGCGATGAGCCGATGACTCAACTCAAACGTGTCCTCGGCTTTCGCGATCTGCTCCTCTTCTACATCGTCACGAGCTTCAGTTTGCGGTGGGTCGCCACCGCCGCCGCGGCCGGACCGAGCGCGCTCGTCATCTGGGTGATCGCGGCGCTCGGGCTCTACGTGCCGCTCGTGTTCACGGTGCTCGAGCTCTCGTCGCGGTATCCGGAAGAAGGCGGCATCTACGTCTGGAGCAAGCGCGCGTTCGGGCCGTTCGCCGGATTCATCACCGGCTGGACCTATTGGGGATCGAACCTGCCGTACTTTCCGGGCCTGCTGTATTTCGCGGCGGCGAACGCGTTGTTCATCGGCGGCACATCATGGCAGGGCCTCGCGACCAACAGTGGTTATTTCATCGTCTTCGCGATGATCGGTCTGATGATCACCGTGACCATGAACGTTGTCGGTCTCGACGTCGGCAAGTGGCTGAACAACCTCGGCGCGGCCGCCGGCTGGATTGCCGCGGTGTTGTTGATGATGCTCGGGTTCGTGTCCTGGTATCGCTTCGGCGCGGCGACGCCGATTACTCCCGAGACCCTGATCCCGAGCACGAGCCTGAAGGACGTCATCTTCTGGTCGACGATTGCCTTTGCGTTCGGCGGTGTCGAGGCCGGATCGACGATGGGCGAAGAGATCCGCGACGCACGCCAGACGATCCCGCGGGCGATTCTCGCAGCCGGCGCCATCGTCACTTTCTTGTATATCGCAGCGACCCTCGCCGTTCTGCTGGCGATTCCGAAAGAGCAGGTGTCCGGGCTGCAGGGCGCGATGCAGGCGATTCAAGCGATCCTCGTGCGCGTCGGCTTGGTGTGGCTGGCGCCGCTGGCGGCGGTGCTCGTCACGTTGAACGCACTCGGCGGCGTCGGCGGATGGTTCGCGGCGACCGCGCGGTTGCCATTCGTCGCCGGCATCGATCGGTTTCTCCCCCAAGCCTTCGGCCGGCTCCATCCGCAGTGGAGGACGCCCTACGTCGCGTTGCTCGTGCAGGCGGCAATCGCCGGCCTGTTCATTTTTCTCGGACAAGCCAAAACGTCCGTGCGCGGCGCCTATGAGGCGCTCGTGAGCATGGGCATCATTGCGTACTTCATTCCGTTCCTGTTCATGTTTGCCTCGATGATCGTGTTGCAGCGTGAACCTGCAGGTCCTGACGTCATTCGCGTGCCTGGGGGAAAACCGGTTGCGATCCTGCTCGCAGCAGTAGGCTTCGCGGTCACGGCCGTGTCCATCGTCCTCTCATGCATTCCGGCCGACGAAGAACCCGACAAGACGTTCTTCGTCGTGAAGGTCGTCGGCTTGTCGCTCCTGCTTGTGGCGATTGGAGCCGTCGTCTACGTGCTTGGGCGCAGCCGAGGAAACAAGTCATGAAGCAAATGATCTGTTGGCTGATGGCGGCGATGCTTCAGGCAGGCGCGGCCGCCGCCGCACCGACGATGCGCGTCGACTATTACCACACCGGCAACGAGAAGGAAGAGCGCTTCAGTCTCGATCGCATCGTTGTCGAGCCTCTGCCCTTCCCGGGGAATCCCGCGCGACCGATCGACCCGACGAACCGCGGCAAGTACTTCTACGAGGTCGCGGAGGCGAAGAGCGGCGCCGTGCTGTATTCGCGCGGCTTCAGCTCGATCTACGGCGAATGGGAAACCACCGCAGAAGCCAAACTGATGAATCGGACGTTCTCGGAGTCGCTTCGCTTTCCGGCTCCCGACGCGCCGGTGAAGATCGTGCTGAAGAAGCGTGATGCGAACAACGTCTCCCGTGACATCTGGATGCTCACTATCGATCCGTCTGACAAGTTCGTCGAACGAGGCACGGGCGCGCGTGACAGCTTCGACAGGGGCGCCCTGATCATGCTTCACGAGAGCGGCGATCCGGCACAGAAGCTCGATCTGCTAATCCTCGGTGACGGCTACACGGCCGCTGAGCGCGACAAGTTCGAGCGCGATGCGCGACGCCTGGTCGGCGTCCTGTTCGCGACGGCGCCGTTCAAAGACCGCCAGCGCGACATCAACGTGTGGGGACTGTGCCCGCCGGCCGCGCAGTCGGGCGTCTCGCGGCCGTCGCAGCACATTTATCGCCGTTCACCGCTGGGCACGACGTACGACGCGTTCGATTCGGAGCGCTACATCCTCACCTTCGAGAACAAAGCGTTCCGCGACATCGCCGCGAACGCGCCGTACGACGTCGTCGAGATTCTCGTGAACAGCGCGACGTACGGCGGCGGCGGCATTTTCGGTCTCTACAGTACGGTCGCAGCCGACAGCGCGTGGGCGCCGTACATCTTCGTGCACGAGTTCGGCCATCACATCGCCGGCCTCGCCGACGAGTACTACACGTCGGACGTCGCGTATCTGCCGGCAGCCGATCGTGTCGAGCCGTGGGAGCCGAACGCCACGGCCTTGCTCGATCCGAGCGCACTGAAGTGGAAGGATCTCGTCGAGCCCGGCACGCCGATTCCGACGCCATGGCCCAAGGAAGCCTTCGAGCGGTACACGAAAGAGATTCAGCAGAGACGGCGAGAGATCCGTGCGGCGAATCGTCCCGAGCGCGAGATGGACGAACTGTTCCGCGAAGAGCAGAAGCACGACACGGCGTTGTTGAACTCCGGTCCGTACGCCAGCAAGGTCGGCGCCTTCGAAGGCGCCAACTACGAAGCGCGCGGATTCTATCGTCCGCAAACCGACTGCATCATGTTCACGCGCGACGAGGTCCCGTTCTGCGCGGTGTGCCGCCGCGCGATCGCCGAAATCCTCGACCTGTACTCACGCTGATCAGCTGTCATCGCTACTAGCGCTGAACGTAGTTCGCCCGCCGCGTCGTCCCCGCCTTATCTTCTGTCTATGCGACAGCGTTGCGGACACGTCTTCCTTCTCCTCTTCATCGCGGCGGGAACCGTCACGGCTCAATCCGACTCCGTACTTCGCGGCATTGTCCGCGATCCGTCCGGCGCCGTCGTTCGCGGTGCTGAAATCCAGGTGCTCGCTCCGCAGCAGCGCTTCGTCGGTGCGGCGCGGACCGATGAGCAGGGACGCTTCGCAATTCCGGTCGGCCAGCCGGGCTCCTACATGGTCGAGCTCCGCGCGGCCGGTTTCGGCGACGTCCGCACGGCGATCAAGTTCCCGTTGCCGGACGGCCGGAGCCTCGAGCTGACGACGGGATCGCCATCGATCCACGAAGAAGTCAGCGTGACCGCGTCGGTCGATCAGATTGAACCGACGACGAGGCTGACGCAGCCCGTCAATGTGATTGACGAGCGCGACCTGCAGATGCGCGCGAAGTCGGTCGTGGCGCAGGTCGCCAACGAAGAAGTCGGTCTGCATCTGCAGCGGACGAGTCCTGTCATGGCGGGCGTGTTCGTCCGCGGCCTGACGGGCAACAAGGTGAACGTGTTTGTCGACGGCGTTCGATACTCGACGGGTGCGCAGCGCGGCGGCGTCAGCACGTTTCTCGATTTGATCGACCCGGCGCTGCTGGAGTCGGTCGAGGTGCTGCGCGGTCCGAACAGCGCGCAGTACGGCAGCGACGCACTCGGCGGCAGCCTGCAGTTTCTCTCCCGAGTCCCGTCGATTGGGATCGAGAACGGCCACAAGTTCGGCGGCCTCCTCTCGGCCGCGGGCGACACGGGTGATCGCAGCGCGGGCGGCCACTTCACGGGGTCGTACGCGAGCTCGCGGGTGGGCGTGCTCTTCGGAGGCGCCGCGCGCCGCATCGGTGACTTGCGCACCGGCGGCGGCATCGACTCGCACGCGGCGGTCACGAGATTTCTCGGCGTGCCGTCGAACGTCCTCATGCCCGCGCACCTGCCCGACACCGGCTTCACGCAGTACGGCGGGCAGGCCAGCGTGAACTGGCTGCCAGGGAAAGACGCGCACGTCATCGCGTCGTACCGCCACGGTCGCCAGGATGATGGCAAGCGGTACGACCAATTGCTCGGGGGCGACGGCAATCTCATCGCCGATTTGCGCGACCTGACGCTCGATCTGTTTTACGCGCGCTACGAGCGCGTGAGCGCAGGCTGGTTCGATCACGTCACGCTAACAGGCTCCATCAACAGCCAGCGCGAAGAGCGTGTGAATCAGGGCGGCAACGGCAACCCGCGCGCGAGCATCAATCACGAGCCGGAACGCACGACCGTGTTCGGCGTGCAGGCGGCGGTGCGCAAGCAGCTGTCGCCGCGGCAGTCGCTGGTTCTCGGCGGTGATTTCTATCCCGAGCACATCGCCGCGCCGTCGATCGGGGTGAATCCCACAACTGGTCTCTCGACCGTTCGTCGGGGCCGCGTGCCCGATGGTGCGACGTATCGTGCCGGCGGCGTGTTCGCGCAGGACAGCGTGGAGCTCGTGCCGTCGAAGGTGCAGCTGGTCGCCAACCTGCGCGTGAACGGCGCGAGCTACCGCGCACGTGCGTCGGCGAGCCCGATCGTCAATGGTCAGCCGCTCTGGCCCGATGACGAGCTGACGGCGATCGGATGGGCGTTTCGCGCCGGCCTCAACGCGGTGGTGTCGAACGACTGGAACGTCACCGCCAACGTGAGTCGCGGATTCCGCGCGCCGCACATCACCGATCTCGGCACGCTCGGCCTCACCGGATCGGGATTCGAAGTCGCCGCGCCTGACGTCGCGGGTCTCGGCGGCACCGTCGGATCAACAGCGGACGGCACGGCGGTGTCGCTCGGACAGCCGGTCGAGCAAGTGCGTCCGGAGACCAGTCTCACCTACGAAGGTGGACTGCACTTCCGTCGTGCCGCGTGGCGATCGAACCTGTCGATCTTCGTGAACGAGATTCACGACAACATCGCGAAGCAATCGTTGATTCTGCCGGCCGGCGCCGTCGGAAAGTCACTCGGCGGCACGCCCATCACCGCGCAGAGTCCCAACCGCGTCGTCTTCGTCGCCGCGGCGACCAACGCCGTTCTCGTCCGCGCCAACTTCGACAACGCGCGCATCACGGGAGTCGAGCACACGTTCGAGTGGCGTCCGTCACCGCGCTGGACCACCGGCACGACGTTCACGTATCTCTACGCGAAGGACACGCGCACCGGTCTCCCGCCGAACATCGAAGGCGGAACACCCGCGCCGGAAGGATACGTGCGCGCGAACTACTTCGCGCCGAGCGGCCGCTGGTGGAGCGGCACGTACGTTCACGTCGCCGCTGCGCAGGGTCGATTGTCGACGCTCGATCTCGACGACCGCCGCACCGGCGCCGGGCGATCGCGCACCAGCATCAGAAATTTTTTTCTCAACGGC
>MNEX01000066.1:4194-9946 GCA_001917905.1 Acidobacteria bacterium 13_1_40CM_65_14 | reverse complement strand
ATTGATCCCGAGTGTCAGCTTGGCGGTGAGCTCGTGTGTCAGCGCCGAGTTGGCGGGGTGGAACCGGCCGGCACGGCAGTCGCGGAAGAGCCGCTCGAGCTCGCTCTTCTTGAACATGCCGAAGCCGCCCGAGATGTCGAGCGCGCGATCGACGATCCGGAAGGCGCCCTCGACGGCGTGATACTTCGCGGCCACGATCTTCACGGGCCAGTCGGCATGTTGCACGCCCTCGGACCAGTCACGCGCGATCGCGTCGAGATGAGGGCCGATCGCCTCGAGCTGCAGGACGATCTCGGCGATGGCGTGCTGGACTTCCGGGTGATACGTCATCGGCCGGGTCATCGCGACGGACGTCTTCGTCTTGAGGTAATCGACGATGATGTTCTTCACGCGCGTGGCGAGGCCGTAGTACACGTTGCCGAAATTGATCAACGCCCACGCGAAGATTCCGAGCACGAACGGGTCGACCCCCGCCGCGCCGGCCGGCACGACGCGCGCGATGTATTTGTCGGGCACGAATGCGCCGTCGAGCACGGTGTCGTCGCTTCGTGTGGCGCGCATCCCGAGCACGTCCCACGTGTCCTTGATCGTGAAGCCCCTGCCGTTGCGCGGCAGGAACCCGTGGACGATTTTCGGGGCCGTGGGATCGCTCGTATCCATCCCGTGTACGCCGAGGCGCGTCCACACGGGCGTCAGGCTGCCGAATGCTTTCCGTCCCGTGAACGTGTAGCCGCCCTCGACTTTTGCGGCCTTCGTCGACGAGAGGAGGACGGGAATGTCGTTGCCGTGCTCCGCGTGACCCGCCGCGAAGATTTCACCCGCAGCCGCTTCGCGCAGCAGCCACTCGTTGGACTTGTCGCCGGCGCGCCACGTGTCGGCGACAAGGCCCACCCAGTAGTTGTGCATGTTCAGGCCGAGCGCGGTCGCCGGCGCATACTCGGCGAGCCGGCGCGTCTCGCGCGCAACCTGCGCGAGGTTCAGGCCGAGGCCGCCGAACTCCTTGGGAATCGCGATTCGCAGATAGCCCGCCGCCTTCAGCTCGTCGAAGTCCTCCTGAAAGAACCGGTTCTCGCGGTCGTAGACGGGTGCGCGCTCGCGACACCGATCCAGTAGCCGCTGATCGAGAATCGATTCCGACGTGGTCGCCATCTGACTCCTCCTGCCGGGAACGTGGGGGACGGGAAGGGGCCGGAGTATATAAGATCGACGCGTGAACCGCGACGTCATTGTCGTCGGCGCCGGCATCGTGGGGTGCGCGATCGCGTACGAGCTCGCGCGCCGCGGCGCCTCGGTCGAGATCGTCGACGAGCGGCATCCGGTCGGCATGGGCGCGACACAGGCGTCGGCGGGCGTGCTCGCCCCCTACATCGAAGCGCGCGACGGCAATCCGCTGCTCGATCTTGGCGTCCGGAGCCTCGATCTGTTTGACGACTTCATGACGCGCGTTTCATCCGACAGCGGCATCGCCGTTTCGTATCGGCGCACCGGCACGATCGACGTCGCGGTCGACGAATCGGAGATGCGGGCGCTTCGGACGACTGCTGACGTGCTCGCGCGGCGCGGCGTGGCGGCGCGAATGCTCGATCGCGCCGGCGCGTCCGCGGAGGAACCCCATCTTGCCGGCGATGTCATTGGTGCGCTCGTCATCGACGCGCACGGGTTCGTCGGGGCCGGCGATCTCACGCGCGCGCTGTCTGTGGCCGCGCGGCGGCATGGCGCGCAGTTGATCGAGCAAAGCCGCGTCAGGCGCATCGTGCGAACCGGTGCAGAGCTCATCGTCGAGACCGATCGCGGATCGTTGAACGGCACGGCCGTCGTGCTCGCGGCCGGAAGTTGGAGCGGGACGATCGACATCGAGGGCGTCGCCGCGCGTATGCCGGTGCGGCCGGTGCGCGGACAGTTGATGCACTTGACGTGGAGCGGCCCGCCGCTGAAGCGCGTGACGTGGAGCCGGCGATGCTATCTCGTGCCGTGGGACGACGGCTCGCTGCTCGTCGGCGCGACGGTCGAAGACGCGGGCTTCGACGAGCGCGCAACCGTCGCAGGCGTCCGCGATCTGCTCGAGGCGGCGTGCGACGTCGTACCGCAGGCGCGGACGGCGGGCTTCCGCGCGGCGCGCGTCGGCCTGCGGCCGGGGACATCCGACGATTTGCCGGTCATCGGGCCGTCGAGCGTGGTGCAGGGTCTGGTGTATGCCACCGGCCATTACCGCAACGGCGTGTTGCTCGCGCCGCTGACCGCGCAGCTCGTCGCCGACGCGATGCTCGACAATCGGATCGATCCGATGCTCGAGAAGGTCAGCCCCGCGCGGTTTGGGTTATGAACGTGGATATGGTGGTGTCCGGCTCGAGAGCTTGAAAGAATCACGTTGAACGCAAAGATCGCCAAGCGCGCAAGGCATCTGTTCGAAAGATTCTTCTTTGCGGTCTTCGCGGCCTTTGCGTTGACGTGATTTTTTCACATCCTCTTTGGCCGGACCTCACGACGATGAAACAGATCTCACTTGGTGACAGAAAATATCGTCTCGTCGCCACCGAGCGCGACGGGCAGTGGCTCGCCCAGGCCGTGCGCGACGACAATGGCGATCCGTTCGGCATCGAGTGTGCGGGTGCGACCGAGGCGGCGGCGATCGACCGGCTGGCGCGCTGGCTCGAGTGGCAGCACGAGCACGCCGCGGCACTCGAGGAGCTCCAGCGCGCCGAGCGCGCGTATCATCGGACGATTGCGGGCAGCGCGTTCGCGAGCCCGACGGAAGGTCCGAGCGCGCTGGAGCTGCAGAAGGAATCGCTCGAGGCCGTCGAAGCGGCGCGCATCCGCCTCGACGAGATCCGGACGGGTAAGCCCGAGTGAAACGATTCACCGCGGAGGACACGGAGGACGCGGAGGATCAATCTCTCTTGGGACCGCAGGTTTGACCCTCCGTGTCCCTCGTGTCCTCTGTGGTGGAGAGGTGTCCGATGGCAAAACTGGATCGACCCGAGGTCGAACAACGACTCAAGGGTCTGAACGGCTGGACGCTCGACGTCGACGCGATCAACAAGCAGTACACGTTCAAGGATTTTCCGGAGGCGATCGCCTTCGTCAACCGGCTCGCACCGGAAGCCGAAGCCGCCGATCATCATCCCGACATCCAGATTAACTACAAGCGCGTGACGTTGACCTATTCGACCCACAGCGAGGGCGGACTGACGACGAAGGACTTCGACGGCGCGGCGACAGCCGATCGGCTCGCCTAAGTGCATCGAGTAATCGGGTAATCTGGTAGTCGGGTAATTCGTTTACCCGATTACTCGATTACCCAATTACCCGATGCGATTGAAAAAGACGTACGGCTCGCGTGAGGTCGCGGCGCTCACCGGGCTTACGGCGCGCCAACTGCAGCTGTGGGACGCGGGCGGCCTGCTGACGCCGACGATTCCGTCGCACAAAACCGCGGCGGGCGGCTACACCGAGCGTCGTTACACGCCGATCGAGCTCTTCGAGTTGCTCGTGCTCGCGGATCTCCGCCGCCGCGGATTCTCGGTCCACCAGCTCCATCAGATTCTGCGCATCTTGAGAGAACAGTTCGGCCAGCGGTTGTTCGATGCCACCGGCGGCGGCGGATCGGTGCAGCTGCTCATCGACGGACGCGAGCTCTACGCGCGGACCGCGAGCGGCGCGTTCTTCAACGTGTTGAAGACGCCGATGCAGCCGCTGCTCGTGATCGGCAACGAAGGTCTTCTGAAAGAGCTGCGCGGCAGCGTGCGCCCGAAACGCAGGAAGCGCCTGAAAAAACCGGCGCGCGATTGACACGCTTCTCCCGATTGAGTCGATCATCGGATCGAACCGGTGGCTGCCGCTGATTCAGGGCGTCGTGAGCCTGGCGCTCGGCGGCTTTTTCGTTGCCCGGAAGGCCTCGTAGAGCTCGCACGTTCCTCGCGGCCGGGCCGACGTCCAGCATCAGCACGTGGATCGCCACGCTCGACGAGCTCGACGCGCTTCGCCCGACCCTCGTCGTGCCGAGCCACGGCGCCATCGGCGACGCCTCGCTGATCGCCAAGGATCGCGAGTACTTGATGACGCTGCAGACGCGTGTCCGCGAACTGAAGGCGCAAGGCAAGTCAGCCGACGAAGTCGCGCAGACCGTCACCACGGAGATTCAAGCGAAGTTGCCTGACTGGACGGCGCCGATGGGGATTGGCGCGGCCGCTCGCGCGGTGTATGCCGAATCGCGGTAGCCGCGATTCCGCGAGACTTTTACAAACTTAACAACCTGGTGCGACGACGACGTTGCAGCACGTGCTGGGCGGACGTGACGTCGGCCGCGCAACCGTAACTGAGAGTGGCGATCAGCGGATAGGAAAGATTTTTTCGAGGTCGTCGGCGGGATGCGGAATCACGTGGACGCCGACGAGCTCGCCGACGCGCCGCGCGGCGGCGGCGCCCGCGTCTGTTGCCGCCTTCACCGATCCCACATCGCCGCGAATGATGGCGGTGACGAGGCCGGCATCCACTTTCTGCCAGCCGACGAACACGACGTTGGCGGCCTTCACCATCGCATCGGCCGCTTCGACCATGCCGACGAGCCCGCGCGTTTCGATCAGCCCCAGCGCGTCACCGATGTCGCGTTTCTCTTTGTTATCAGCCATCGCTCACCGAAGCTCCCTGCCACGAACCACGAAACGACGAAATGCAACCACGAAGAGACTCGAAGACACGAAGGACCTCTCATACAAGAAAGCATCCTCTTCGTGCCTTCGTGGTTGCGTTTAGTTGCTAAGTCTACTGGATCTTGCCGCGCGCGGCGACAGGAAGGGTGTCAATCACGCGATCGCCGTCGACGAGCCGGACGACGTCCACCAGATTCGACACGACGCATGAGTGGTTCGGGATGACGCGGACGCGGTCGCCTGGTTCGAGCGATGTGCTGCCGGTGACGCGCACGGTCGCGTGTTCTTCCGACAGCCGTTCGATCGACAGCGACTCGTCGACGTGCCGCGGCGATTCGATGTCATTCCCAGGACCGGTCAGCACGGCGCCGTATCCCGGCGCCTTCGAGATGCCGCGCGCCTGATCGTTGGTCAGCGTCTTGCTGCCGCAGTCGAGGATGATGCGGCCGGGATGCTTCGACACGACGGTCGCGAGCACGGTGAGCGCGCAATCGTCGAGTGACGCCGCGCCGAGCGCGACCTGGGTGCGGTCGAAGTAGACGTAATTGCCGGGACGCAGCTCCGTGAGGCCCTGTTGCCTTGCCCTGGAAGTACTGAAGCGCAGCGTTGGCGTGGCGCCAACCGAGATTTCCTCCAGCGCAATGCCCGAGGCGGTCGCTTTCCCGCGCAGCGTCGACAACGTCTCGGCCTCGCGCTGCGCGACGTCGCACAGCTCCTGTTCGGACGCGGCGTGATAGCCATGGCCGGCGTGACTGAGGAGCCCGCGCAATCGCAGCCCAGGCATCGACGCGACCGCTTGCACGAACCCCAGCGCGTCACCGTTGGGATCGATTCCGCAGCGATGGAAGCCGACGTCCACTTTGATCAGCACGTCGAGCGTGCGACCGGCGCGCTGCATCGCGTCGGACCAGCCGCGGGCGACGTCGAGGTGATCGACGATGATCGAGATCGTCGCTTTGTCCCTCAACGCCAGGAGGCGCGAGGCGTTGACGGGGTTGACCGGATATGGCAGCCGGATGTTGTCGATGCCCGCCGCGACGAACACTTCCGCCTCGCCGAGTTTCGCGCAGCAGACGCCGACCGCACCGCGCTCGATCTGCCAC
>MNEX01000066.1:0-4146 GCA_001917905.1 Acidobacteria bacterium 13_1_40CM_65_14 | reverse complement strand
AGATCCGCGAGCTGCATGGGCCGACTGTACTACGACGCGATCATTACTAGTCTGGCTGAAGTCAGGCTCTTAACATTTAGTGACAACTCGATCATTACTCGCCTCGCTGGCCTGACCCGCGCGGATGCCGAACTGTCCGAGCTGATTCACGGCGAGCGCCGGCGCGTCGCCCTGCAGCATGCGCGGGAGCTGCTGTGTGAGCGAGACGGCGCGAAACGGCGTTGATGGGTTGGCGCGCTGCGCCTGCAGCAGACGATTGAGCCAGCCGTCCGACGTGCTCTTCACGCCGGGCGTCGCGGTTTCCATGTAATCCTGGGCGTCGAAATGCGACCGCGTGCTGTCGGGCGATCCGCACGCGTGGACGATCGCAAGCTGGCGCGTGTCCCAGAACGCCTTGAGCGGCTGCAGTCGAGGATTGAAGCCGAAGAAGCCGTCGAGATCGACCGCTGCTCCGTCGCCGCCACTCGGCCGCGGGATGGCGATGCTCGGCCGCACGCGGTAGTACTCGCTCTCGCCAAACGGCACGACCACGCTCAATCCGTCAACCGCGCCGCGCTGGAAGATCGCGATCAGCTGCTTGGGACGTCCAGATCGACCCGTCGCGTACGCCGTCCGCGCGAGAAACGACGGCGCGAACCCCAGGCTGACGAGCGTGAACGCGCCGTTTTTCAAAAAGACGCGGCGAGAAATCATGTCAATCCCCAATCCCCAATCACCAATAAATCCGCAATCCGCAATCCTCAATCCGCAATGTCAGCGTCTCTGAAACTCCGGCGATCCAAGGGTGAGCGCCGCCATACAATCTCGGCGATATGACAATTCGCGTCATCTGCTTGAGTTTGTTCGTGGTTTTTGCCCAGGCTGGCCGGCAGCCTGCGTCGGGCCTCTTGATCAGGAACACACAGCTCATCGACGGTACGGGTGCGGCGGCGCGCCGCGCGGACGTGCGCGTGGCCGGCGACACGATTGCCGCCGTCGGCGAGCACCTCATGGCGCCGCCGGGCGAGCGCGTGATCGACGCGGGCGGCAAGGTGCTCGCGCCCGGGTTCATCGACATGCACAGCCACGCGGATCGCGGCATGGACGAAACGCCGGACGTCGCGACACAGGTGATGCAGGGGATTACGACGGCGGTCGTGGGACAGGACGGCGGCAGCGAGCTGCCGATTTCGGATTTCTACGATCGCCTCGCGCGCGTGAAGCCGGCGATCAATTACGCGACCGCAGTCGGCCACGGCACGGTGCGCAAGCTGGTGATGGGCGGCGATTACAAGCGCGCCGCGACCGCCGCGGAGATCGACACGATGAAGGTGCTCGTCGACCGCGGCATGCGCGACGGCGCGATCGGGTTGTCGAGCGGTCTCGAGTACGATCCCGGTTTCTATTCAACCACCGACGAGCTCGTCGCGCTCGGATCCGTCGTCTCGAAGTACGGCGGCTACTACATGAGCCACGTGCGCAACGAGAACGAGCGCGCGTTCGATTCGTGGCGCGAGGCGATCGAGATCGGCCGCCGCAACAACATCCCGGTCGAGATCTCGCACATCAAGCTCGGAGTGAAGCCGGTCTGGGGACGCGCGGCGGAAGGTCTGAAGATTCTCGAAGACGCGCGGCGCGAAGGCGTTCGCGTGATGGCCGACTGGTATCCGTACACGTACTGGCAATCGTCGATGTACGTCCTCATCGAGACGCGCGATTTCGAGAACCGCGCGGCGTGGCAGAAGGGCCTCGACGACATCGGCGGTGCGCAGAACGTGCTGATCACGAGCTACCGGCCCGATCCCTCCTACAACGGACAAACGCTCACGCAAATCGCATCGGCGCGCGGGCAGAACGCAGTGACGACAGCGATCGAGATGATGAGGGAGGCGGGACCCGGCACCGGTGTGATCGCGACGTCGATGTCAGAGGACGATCTCACGACGTTCGTGAAGAGCCCGCTCGTGCTGATCTGCTCGGACGGCGGGCTGAGCGGCCGCCACCCGCGCGGCTACGGGACGTTTCCGCGCGTGCTCGCCCATTACGTCCGCGGGCTCGGCGTCATCACACTGCCTGAGGCGATCGCGAAAATGACGGGCCGCTCGGCGGCGCAGCTCGGCGTGTCCGACCGCGGCGTCGTCGCGGTTGGCAAGAAAGCGGACCTGACGATCTTCGATCCGGCGACGGTGCAGGACCGCGGCGTCCCTGGCAACGCGGCGCAGGCGCCGGTCGGCATCGCGTACGTCATCGTCAACGGCCAGGTCGTGCTCGACGACGGCAAGATGACCGACGCGCGGCCGGGCCGAGGCATCAGACGGCAGTGATCGCTTTTGCCACGTCGACGAAACCAGCCGGCTTCACACGCAACACGAACACACGAAACCACGAAAACACGAAAACACGAAGGCACGAAGGCACGAAGGCACGAAGAAGACATTGAACGCAGAGCACGCTGAGGCCGCAGAGACTCGCGTGCGACCGGGCCCGCAAAGCGGGCCTCGATGACGGAAAAGGCCGCCGCACACACAAATGTGTGCGGGTCTTCGTTTGTGTTTGCGGCGGCCTTTTTCGTCATCGCAGCGGCCGGCTACGCCGGCCGCCGGTCGCACGCTCGGCGTCTTTTCTTTGCGTCCTCTGTGTCCTCTGTGTCCTTCGTGTTTGAAGCTTTTCGTCTCTGCGCTTGCCAGCCGAAGCTCGCCATTGTCGAACCGAGCGAAGGCTGGGGCTCTGCGTTCAGCCGTCGTGGGCAGGATCGCAGCGTGACTGCGAGAGGCGCTGAATACGAAGACGCAAGATCATGATGAGCTATTGATCTTCAAATCCACCGTCTTCGTCTCGCCTTCGTTGAGCGACAGTCTCGACGCCTTCGTCCGGATCCGCTCGAGGAACTCGGGATCGCTGGCTTCGCCGGTGTCGAGGTGATCCAGCGCGATGATGTAGTACTCGCCGGGCGGCAGACCGCCGATCTTGAAGCGGCCGTCCTGATCGGGCCGCCCCATGCTCTGATATCGCGTGTTGCTCGTCCAGCGCGCTGAATCCTGCGCGAAGACGATCGTCGTGTAGTCCTTCACCGTCTCTCCACGTGCATTGGTGACGAGTCCGGCAATCGTCGTCAGTTTGTTCGTCAGCTCGACTTCGAGGCCGCTGACGTCCTCGCCAGCTTTGACCTCGAATCCGCCGTCGGTCACGTCTGTGGCGTTCAGACGCACCGAGCGAATCGTCCAGCCCATTCCGCCAGGCACGAGATTCAGCCGATAGACGCCAGGCGGCGTCTTCAGCTCGAATGTCATGTCGTCCTGCACTGCGGCCGGCGCGCGCGGTCCCATCATCGGCACCATCTGCGGAGACGACGCCAGCAGCATCAGCCGCGGAGGCAAAGACGAAGCGGCGCCAGGATCGACGATGACCCGACCGCGTGTCGAGATGGGTTTGGCGGCGACGAGTTGAACGCCGGAGATGTCTTCACCGGCCACGGTCATCTTCGTCGTGGCGACCTCCGATTCCTGCGGATTGCCCATCTGCTGCGCCGTGATCACGTAGTCACCTGGCGCGAGGCCGTTCAGCGCGAACGTGCCGTCGGGCCGGACAGGCGCGCCCATTGTCATGAAGCCGAAGCCGTCCGGTTGACTGACCAGCAGCATCCCGTTCATCGGCTGCCCGCGCGAATCGACGATCGTGCCGGTCACGGTGACCGCTTTGATCGGTTTCATCGTCATCATGACGTCGCTGACTTCGGTGCCGACGCCGATCGTGAGACGCTGCGCTTGAGCGATCTCGAGCGTGCCTGGGAAGAACAACGGCGCGTAGCCATTGCGGTTCTCGGAGTTGCCGAAGCCGATAGGGCTCACGTTTCGCCATGTGGCCTGCAGGTAGTACTGACCCGGCGGCACGCCAAAGATCCGGAACTCGCCCAGATCGTTGCTGAAGGCCGATCGGCCCGCGACGGTGAGGCGGCGCTGGCCCTGGATGTACTGGAAGCGCTGCGGGGCCACCATCACGTCCGACAGCGGTTCGCCGTACTCGTCGAGGATCCGCCCCGAGATGATGCCGCCGTGCGGCAGCGAGAAGTCCACGCGCTCGATCGTCTGGTTGTCGAGAATCTGGATCGGCTTGCCCGGCTCGGTCGGCCGCGTTTGCCCGTAACTCAGCGACACGTAGCTGCCTTTG